>NZ_CP087106.1:5005000-5320894 GCF_028583545.1 Methylobacterium sp. NMS14P
AGGGCTGGAACGGCGAGCCGGCGTAGAAGGTCGCCCGGGCGAAGTGGGTCAGCACCTCGTGCAGGCTGTGCGTGCGCATCTCCTCGGCCACCGAGCGGATCGCCCCGAGATCCGGGCGGACGTAGAAGCGCGTGTCGGCCGCCGGCGCCGTCGGGGCGCCCGAGAGGGCGGTGCGGATCGGCTCGGCGCCGTACGGGTCGGTCGCCGCGACGTAGCCGACGTCCTGGTGGCCGTAGCGGCCGGCCCGGCCGGCGATCTGCCGGATCTCGGAATGGGTCAGCGCCCGCTCGGCGGTCCCGTCCCACTTGCGCACCGCCGAGAACACGATCCGCTTCAGCGGACCGAGGTTGAGCCCCATGCCGATCGCGTCGGTGGTGACCAGCACGTTGGCCTCGCCGGAGCGGAAACGGGCGGCCTCGGCCCGGCGGACCTCCGGCGACAGGGCGCCGTAGATCGTCGCGACCCGGTGGCCGCGGGCGACGAGGACCTCGCGGTTCTCGTGCACGGCCCGGCGGGAGAAGGCCACGACCGCGTCGCCGGCCTCGACCTTCTCCAACGGCACCGGCTCCTCCAGCAGCAGGAGCGGCGACTTGCGGGTGAAGGGGATCACCTCCAGCGACTCGTTGGCGGCCTCGGCGGCACGGCGCACATACGACAGCGCGTCGTCGGAGCCGCAGACGATCACGGTCTTGGCGGCGACGCCGAACAGCGCGTTGGTCCAGGCCCAGCCGCGGTCGGGGTCCGACAGCATCTGGATCTCGTCGATCACCGCGACGTCGATCGGCCGGGTCAGGTCGGCGGTCTCGATGGTCCGGGCGGTGTGGGTCGGGTTGGCCTCGCCCAGCACCTCCTCGCCGGTGATCATGCCGGCGCGCAGCCCCCGCTCGCGCAGGGTCTCGTAGTTCTCCAGCGCCAGGAGCCGGAGCGGCGCGAGGTAGGCCCCGGTCTCGGCCGCCGTCAGGTGCTGGAGCGCCGCGTAGGTCTTGCCGGAATTGGTCGGCCCCATGTGGAACAGGATCGTCCGGTTGAGGCGCCGGGCGGCGGTGAAGCGCTCGATATAGGCGCCGAAGCCGACCTGATCGCGCAGGCGGCGCAGGCGGGATCCCTCGCGCGCCACCGCCTTGGCGTGCCGGCGCACCGGCGTGAGCGTGTCGTTGAGGCCGCGGGCGAGCTTCGGGCCGTAGGTGAAGACCCGGGACCGGAGCGAGCGGTCCATGTGGGCGATGTAGGCGGCGGCGTCCGCCCCGACCTCGCGCAGGTCGACGAGGAGCTGCGCCCGCAGCTTGTCGACCGGCTTGTGCAGGGCGCGGGTGGCCTGGAGCGCGGTCCGCGCCACGGCCTCGCGCAGGGCCTCCAGGCGGTGGGCCGGGTCGTTCCGGGCGGCCATGCGGGCGAGGATCTCGGCCGCCTCCGGCTCGGGGGCCATGTCGAGCCGCAGGTCCAGGCGGCCGTTGTCGAGGAGCGGGATCTCGGTCCGGATCAGCCAAGTGATGCGGTGGTCCTTGGTGACCACGGCCCGGAGGGCCGGGATCGCCTTCCGGATCGCCGGGATGCCGGTCTCCGCGAAGGCCCGGGCGGCCCGCATCTCCCGGAGCGCCCGGGCGACGCGCTCGTCCTCGACCTCGGCGCCGTGATCGGGCAGCTCGAGATGGGTGAGCAGCCGGTCGAGATCGACCGCGTCCGGGGACAGGCCGAGGCGGCCTACGGATTCGATCAGGCTCTCGATCGTCGGGCGGAGACGCTTGCGCGCCATGCGGTCACCTTCGGCAGAAGCGTCTCACGCCAACCCGGACGCAGTCGGGGGCGTTCCGGATCCGATCCATGCGCCGGGCGGAGGCGGCACGCCATCCCCGATGCGCGCCTCCGCCGTCTCTGCGAGCGCAGCGAAGCAATCCAGTTCGCTGCGCTCGCGATGACGGAGCGTTACGGCTGCCGGGCCGCCTCGGCGAGCCAGCCGCAGAAGGCCCGCACCGCCGGATCCTCCGCCCGGGGCTCCGGGACGTAGGTGTAGTAGCTCCGCGCCGGCAGGGCGGGGCCCGCGAAGGGCAGGGTCAGGCGGCCGGCGGCGACGTCGTCGGCGATCAGCCGCTCGGGCCCCATGGCGACGCCGAGCCCGTCGAGGGCGGCCTGGAGGGTCAGGTAGAAGTGCTCCAGCGTCACCGTGGCCTGCGGCGCCAGGTCCGGGACGCCCGCCGCGCGCAGCCAGTCCGGCCAGACCCGCGGCAGCGTCGCGGCGTGCAGCAGCGTGTGCTGCCGGAGATCCTCCGGCACCCGGAGGGGCAGCCGCCGCAGCAGGTCCGGGCTGCAGACCGGGATGCGCCGCTCGGACAGGAACGGCTCCGCGCGGTGGCCCGGCCGGCTGTCCGGCCCGCCCCGGATCGCCACGTCGAACGGCTCCGCCACGCTGGCGAGGAGCACGTTCGAGGTCGTCAGCCGCACCTCGACGGACGGATTGGCCCGCTGGAAGCCCGACAGGCGCGGGATCAGCCAGCGCAGGGTGAAGGTCGCCAGCGCGTTCACGTGCAGCAGGCGCGGCCGGCCGCGCTCAGCTTGGCGCGCCGTGGCCAGGGCGATGCGGTCGAGGGCCGCGCCGATCTCGGTGGCGTAGGCCGTGCCGGCCTCGGTCAGGACCACGCGCCGGTTGTGGCGCTCGAACAGCGGCAGCCCGAGCCAGCCCTCCAGCGTCTGGACGTGCCGGCTGATCGCCCCGTGGGTGACCCGCAGCTCGTCCGCCGCCCGGCTGAAGCTCCCGTGCCGCGCGGCCGCCTCGAAGGCTTTCACGGCGTTGAGCGGCGGCAGGCGACGGTGCACGGGTCAGGTTTCCTCACGCGAGCGTCAGCATAAGTCGTTTGTCAGCTCCGGGCCAGGGCGCCATCCTGGCGCGGCACCACGAAGGATGGCTGGATGTCCGTCGCGTCCGATCTGACCGCGTCTTCCGAGAGCGCGTCCGCCCGAACCGCGTCCCCGCCGGACGCCCGGCGCACGCTGGTCGCCACCGGCGTGAACCACGCCCTGCACGACGGCTACACGGACCTGATCTACGTGCTGCTGCCGGTCTGGCAGGCGGAGTTCGGCCTCGACTACGTGGCCCTGGCCTTCCTGCGCTCGCTCTACAACGGGGCGCTGGCGGCGCTGCAGATGCCGGCGAGCCGCCTCGCCCAGGCGTGGGGCGCCCGCACCGTCCTGGTGCTCGGCACAGTGCTCAGCGCGGCCGGCTACGCGATCGCCGGCGCCTCGGGCGGCCTCGTCGGGCTCGGGATCGGCCTCCTGCTCGGCGGCGCCGGCAGCAGCACCCAGCATCCGCTGGCCTCGGCGGTGATCGCCCGGGCCTACGGACCCGGCGCCCGGGGACCCCTCGGCACCTACAATTTCACCGGCGATCTCGGGAAGGCGGCGGTCCCGCCCCTGGTCGGCCTGCTGCTGACCCTGACGGGCTGGCGGCACGCGCTCTGGGTGATCGCCGGCGTCGGGATCGCGGTCGCGCTCGCGGTCGCGCGCCTCCTGCCGCGTGAGCCGGAGTCACGCAGCGGCGGCGCGCCGGCGAGGCCGGTACCCCACCGGTCCGCGACCGGGCCGGGGAGCGGCACGGGCTTCCGGCTGCTCGTCGCGATCGGCATGCTCGACAACGCCGCGCGGCCGGCCTTCCTGCTCTACCTGCCGTTCCTGCTGCAGGAGAAGGGCGCGGCCCTGACCACGGTGGGCCTCGCCCTGTCGCTGGTCTTCGTCGGCGGCGCGCTCGGCAAGGCGGTCTGCGGGCGCCTCGGGGAAAACCTCGGCGTGACCCGGACCGTGATCCTCACCGAGACCGGGACGGCGCTGGCGATCCTGGCGGTGATCGTCCTGCCGCTGGCCCCCGGGCTGATCCTCCTGCCGCTGCTCGGCGTGATGCTGAACGGCACCTCGTCGGTGCTCTACGGAACGGTCCCGGAACTGGCACCGGGGGACCGCGTCGAGCGGGCCTTCGCGGTGTTCTACACCTGGACGCTCGGCGGCAGCGCGCTGGCGGCGCCGCTGCTCTACGGACGGCTCGGCGACGCGGCCGGCCCGCACTGGGCCGCGGTCGCGGCGGCCGGGACGGCGCTCGCCGTGGTGCCGCTGATGCTGGCCCTGGCGCCGCATCTCGGGACGGCGCACCGGCAGCGGGCCTGAGGCGCGCCGTCCGCTCGGATCACCCGTCATCGCGAGCGCAGCGAAGCGGCCCAGGGCAGCGGGACTTCTCGGCAGCGCGACGCCACCCTGGGTGGCTTCGCCCCGCTCGCGAAGACGTTTGCGTCAGGCGTTTCCGATGGCACTGACCCTGACGGCCTCGGACCGGCCGTCCACCGCCACGTCCCGGATCTCCGCCGGCGCCACGCGGGCCGCCGCGTAGACCGCCTCCGACACCACCGCCACGCAGCCGAGGACCTTGGTCAGGCCCTGGAGCCGGGCCGCGACGTTGACGGTGTCGCCGAGCGCCGTGAACCGGGCGTCGGTGGCGTCGCCCATCTCGCCGACGATCGCCGGGCCGGCATGCACGCCGATCCCGTACCGGAGGGTGTGCTCCAGGTCGGCCGCCAGGAGCCCGTTCAGGGTGTCGACCGATTCGGCGATGAGGTCGATCGCCTTCAGGGCCTCCCGGGCGGCCGCCTCGGCTTCCGTCTCCAGGCCGAACAGGGCCAGCAGGCCGTCGCCGAGGAACTGGTTGGTCGAGCCGCCGGCCTCGCGGACGGCGTCGCCGACCGCGCCCAGGAAGCGGTTGATGATGAACACCGTGTCGTAGGGCAGGCGCTCCTCGGCGAGCCGCGTCGAGCCGCGCAGGTCGACGAACATCGCCACGATGAAGCGCTCCTCGCCGGACTGCGCCCGGTCGAGCAGGTCGGCCTGGCGCATGCGCGGCTGCGGCGGCAGCAGCGGCACCACGGCCATGTCGGTCTCCGGCCGGAACTGGCAGGCGAGGCGGACCCCCGGGCCGGCCGCGATGCGCTCCAGCACCGCCCGCTCCGTGCGGCCGGGCGCCGGCGCGCCGTCGCTGCCGTCCGTCACCCGGATCCGGCAGGTCGAGCACCGGCCGCGGCCGCCGCAGACGCTGGCATGGGGGATCCGGTTGCGCCGGCTCGCCTCCAGGACGCTCGTGCCGCGAGGCACCCGCACCACCCGCCCGTCGGGGTAGCTGAGCCGGATCGTGCCGCGCTTGATCTCGGCGAGCGTCCGCGCGCCGCGGGCCGCGATCACCGCCGCCACGAGGCCCGCGTAGGTCCCGAGCAGCCCGTCCCGGATCGCGGCGAGCCGCGCCACCTGGTCGGGCAGACCGACATGGACCGGCCGGAGCGCCGCGGCGCGCCACGCCGGATCCTGCGCCAGGGTCAGGATCATCCGGCCGCCCTGCGCGAAGCCCAGCAGCGACAGGACCGGCACCAGCACCGCGAGCGCCAGCAGCCAGGGCGCCATGCGGTCGAAGCCGGGCTTCAGCCGCAGCCAGAAATACAGGCCCATGCAGCCGTGGATCCAGGCGACGACCAGGACCGTGACCTGCATCAGGCCGAGGGTCGGCGAGGCGATCCAGAAGGCGTAGAGTTCCTGCGCGTAGCCCTTGTCGAGCCCCTCGGTGACGAAGGAGACCCGGGTCCCGACGATGTGGCCGATGAGCAGCGGCGGGATCAGCAGGCCCGAGACCATCTGCAGGGTCTCGGACGGCCGCCAGTGGAAGAAGCGGGCCGCGTAGAGGGCCTGGAGCCCGAGCAGCAGGTGGATCAGCAGGGCGCCGTAGAGCGCCGTCAGGCCGACGGGGTTGAGCCAGACGGCCGTGACGAGGTCGAGGCCGTCCTCCATGGCGTCGAGGGAGACGTTGCCCAGGGCGTGGTTCAGCAGGTGGGTCAGCACGTAGCCGAACAGGATCAGGCCGCTGGCCAGCCGGAGGCGCCGCAGGTTCAGGCGGAGCCGCGCGGCGCGCGGGGCCGACCGGGGTTGCGCGCCCGACTCGGCGGACCGGAGCGTCGCGATTGAGGCTGTGCGCACCATGCTGGAGGTCCGAGGGGATCGGTTTTGGGCCCACCATTTACGGGCCCCTCGTACCAGCAAGACTTCCGCTGCGTCCGATTTATTTCTAATCGCCCGCGATCCGCAGGATCTCGGCGATGAGGAACGCGCGGGCCGCCCGCGCCGGAGACCCGATGCTGGACACCTTCTTCGCCCGCAGCGCCGCCGCGGTGGCCTCCGACCTGATCGGCGCCCGTCTGTTCGTCGGCGCGGCCGGCGGGATCATCGTCGAGACGGAGGCCTACGACAGCACCGATCCGGCCTCCCACAGCTTCCGCGGCCCGACCCGGCGCAACGCCAGCATGTTCGGGCCGCCGGCCCACGCCTACGTGTACCGCTCCTACGGGATGCACTGGTGCCTGAACCTCGTCTGCGAGCCCGGCAGCGCCGTGCTGCTCCGGGCGCTCGCGCCGACCGAGGGGCTTCCCGCCATGCGGGCGCGCCGCGGCCTGGAGGATCCGCGCCTCCTCTGCGCCGGCCCGGGCCGGCTCTGCCAGGCCCTCGGCGTCACCGACGCGCTGGACGGGGCGCCCCTCGCGCGGGCGCCGTTCCGGTTCGAGCCCCGCGCCGCGGGCGATTCCGGGGGCGTCGAGGAGACCGTCGACGTGGTCAGCGACCGGCGCATCGGCATCACCCGCGGCGCCGAGACGCCCTGGCGCTTCCTGCTCGCCGGCTCCCGGTTCGTGAGCCGCCCGGCGCGGAAGGCAGGGCCGGCCGCCGGATGAGGGCGGCCGCCCGCCGCGGCCGCCGGGAACTTGGGCATCCGCCTGCGGTTCCCCGGTCGTGGACGAGGGAGCCCCAGCATGCTGGCGATGAACTACCGCGGACCGTACCGCGTGCGCGTCGATCGCAAGCCGATCCCCGTGTGCGAGCATGTTGAGGATGCGGTCATCCGGGTTACGCGGACCTGCGTCTGCGGCTCTGATCTTCACCTGTACCATGGAATGGTGCCGGATACGCGCGTCGGCATGACGTTCGGCCACGAGTTCACGGGCGTTGTTGAGGAGGTCGGCTCCGGCGTGCGCAACCTCGCCGTCGGCGACCACGTGCTGGTCCCGTTCAACATCGCCTGCGGCCGCTGCCACTTCTGCAAGCAGGGGCTGTTCGGGAACTGCCACGAGGCGAACGCGCAGGCGACCGCGGTCGGCGGCATCTACGGATACTCGCACACCGCCGGCGGCTACGACGGCGGCCAGGCCGAGTACGTCCGGGTGCCCTACGCCGATGTCGGCCCGTGCAAGATCCCCGAGACGATGGACCTCGACGACGCGGTGCTGCTCACCGACGTCGTGCCGACCGGCTATCAGGCGGCCGAGATGGGCGGGATCCAGCGCGGCGACACCGTCGTGGTCTTCGGCGCCGGGCCGGTCGGCATCATGGCGGCGCGCTGCGCGTGGCTGTTCGGGGCCGGGCGGGTGATCGTCATCGACCACGTCGAGTACCGGCTCGACTTCGCGCGGCGGTACTGTCCCGCCGAGGTCTACAATTTCCGCTCGATCGGGGATCCCGTGGTCTTCCTGAAGAAGACCACCGATTCCCTCGGGGCCGACGTCTGCATCGACGCGGTCGGCGGCGACGCGGCGGGGAGCGCCCTGCACACCCTGATGGGGACCAAGCTGAAGCTCGAGGGCGGCTCGGCGGTGGCGCTCCACTGGGCGATCAACTCGGTCAAGAAGGGCGGGATCGTCTCGATCGTCGGGGTCTACGGGCCGACCGGCAACCTGATCCCGATCGGCAACGTCCTGAACAAGGGCATCACCATCCGGGCCAACCAGGCCTCGGTGAAGCGCCTGCTGCCGAAGCTGATCGCCCATATCGAGGCGGGCCGCCTGAACCCCAAGGAACTGATCACCCACAAGGTGCCCCTCGAGGAGGCCGCGGATGCCTACCACCTCTTCTCGGCCAAGCTCGACGGCTGCATCAAGCCGGTCCTGGTCCCCCCGACGGCACGCGCGTGAGGAGGGGGCGATGAGAAACCGTCCGATCGATCCGTCGACGGTCCCGGGCTGGGGCGTCGACGCGGATCCGCAGAACGATCCGACCTACCCGATGCGCGACATCGCGCGCGACGACAGCCGGGGCATGAACTGGACGCGGCCGCCGCAGCAGCGGGCGCGCGTCGAGGTCCTCACCTCGATCGAGTACAACGCCCGCCCGGCGGTCGTCGGCACGTCGGTCCCGCCGCGCGGCGTGAGCGGCGTCATCCGCCGGCAGGCGTTCCGCTACAGCGAGTCCCAGTGGGCGCACTGGCTGATGCTGATGGCCGCCGACCGGGTGAACGTGGTCGAGGGCGTGGTCGACGACCTCGCGCGGGGCCGCGTCCCCAACGTCCCGGCCGAGATGGGCGCCCGGGCCGAGCTGGCCCACAACCGGTCCGGGCTGGCGGCGAAGCTCGCGCTGACCGGCGCGGCGATCGGGCTCGGGATCCTGGTCACGCGCCTCGCCCGCGCGGAGCGGCGCTAGGGCCGCCCCGGAGCCGCTCCGTCCCGGGTCCGCCCCCGGCGCCCCGGGACGACGGCGCGGGGAACGGCTTTCGCGGCGGGTCCTCCCTCGGCTAGGACAGCGGGGCGCGCAGCCCTCCGGGTGCCTGCGCCGAGCCCGGGGGGACCATGGCGGCCAAGGATGAAGCGACGTGGCGGGTCGGCGTCCTGTTCTCCCGCAGCGGGGTGAGCGGCATCACCGAGACCGAGCACTTCCTCGGCACCGCCCTGGCGATCGAGGAGATCAACCGGGCCGGCGGCGTGCTCGGGCGCCCGATCGAGCCCGTCTGCTACGACCCCGCCGGCGACAACGACGCCTACCGCACCCTGGCCCGGCGGATGCTCGCCGAGGACGGGGTCGAGGTGGTGTTCGGCTGCTCGCTCTCGGCGAGCCGGAAATCGGTGCTCTCCACCGTCGAGCGGCACAACGGCCTGCTCTGGTACCCGTCGATCTACGAGGGCTTCGAGTACTCGGAGAACATCATCTACACCGGGGCGACCCTCAACCAGAACGTCTTCGCCCTGGCCGACTACCTGCTGCAGGAGCACGGCGACCGGATCTTCCTGATCGGCTCCGACTACATCTACCCGCGGGAATCGAACCGGGTCATGCGCGACCTGATCGAGGCGAAGGGCGGGACCATCGCGGGCGAGCTGTACGCGGCCCTCGACGCGGACGACGCGGCCCACGCCGCCATGATCGCGGCGATCCGCGACGCCGCCCCGGACGCGGTCTTCTCCACGGTGGTGGGGCGCGGCGCCGAGCGGCTCTACCGCGCCTACGCCGAGTCCGGCATCGACCGCGCCCGCTGCCCGATCGCGAGCCTGACCCTGGCGGAGGGCCAGATCCGCGCGATCGGCCCCGCGCACTGCACCGGCCACGTCCTGGCGGCGCCGTATTTCGGCGCGCTGCCCGGCGAGGAGAACCGGCGCTTCGTCGCCGCCTTCCAGGGCCGGTTCGGGGCCGAGCGCCCCACCAGCATGTGGTCGGAGACCGCCTACGCGCAGGTCCACCTCTTCGCCCGGGCGCTCGCGGAGGCCGGCACCCTCGACGCCGAGCGCCTCGGCGCGGCGGCCCTGCGGCAGCGGCTCGCGGCGCCGGAGGGCGAACTCGCCTTCGACGGCGAGACGCGCCACATCTGGCTCACCCCCGGCATCGGCGTCGCCCGCGCGGACGGGCAGTTCGACGTGGTCTGGCGGGCGCGGCGGCCGGTGCGGCCCGACCCGTACCTCGCGTGGTCCCGGTTCGAGACGAACTGGCTGGAGGAGGGGCTCGCCGCGTGACCGCCCCCGCCCGCAAGATCCTGGACGACCTGCGGCGCGCCCGCGCCCTCGTCGTCCATCCCCGGGACGAGGAGGCCGCCGCGCTGCTCGAGCAGCTCCGCCGCCTCGGCTGCGCGGTCTCCCTGGCGTGGCCGCCGCCCGCCGCCCTGCCGGCCGACATCGACACGCTGTTCATCCAGCTCGACGACGCCCAGGTGATGCACCTGCTGCCGTCGATCGAGGCGATCGAGCCAGCGGTCATCGCCATCGTGGCCTACGAGAGCCCGACCTCCCTGAAGGCGATCGCCGACGTCAACGCCCACGGCGTGCTCAACAAGCCGCTCCACCCGCGGGGCGTGCTGACCCAGTTCGCCCTGGCCCGCTACCGGCGCGGCTACGAGGGCCGGCTCACCAGCAAGATCAACCGGCTGGAGGAGACCATGAAGGGTCGCCGCACCGTCGAGAAGGCGGTCCGGCTGCTCGTGGACCTGAATGGGATCGACGAGGACGCCGCCTACAAGATGCTCCGGGACCGGGCCACCGCCGCCCGCGTGCCGATGGCGAGCGTGGCCGAGGGCGTGGTCTCGGCGCACGAGGCGATGAGCGGCCTCGGCCTGCGCATCGCGTTGGCGGAAAAGTCCTGATCGCAGCAGCCTGCCGCATTTATGGTCTTGCGGTCTGTTTCGGGGTGCGTATCGTAGTCTAACCGGGCAAGGTTGCCCCGCAGCAGCAGTGCTGCACGACATCACGGCTTTGAAGCCTCTGGTTCGCGGATGTTTGTGTCCGCGCCCAGGGGCTTTTTGCGTTTCGGAGCTCTCATGATCCAGGCGAACGGTCCCGCGCGCCCGCCGATACGGGTGTCGTGCATCCAGTTCGAGCCGCAGTTCGGCGCGGTCGCGGCGAATATGGCGCGCGCGTCGGACCTCGTCCGCGCCGCCGCCGCCGAGGGCAGCCGGCTGATCGTCCTGCCGGAACTCGCCAGCACCGGCTACGTGTTCGAATCCGCCGCGGAGGCCGCCGCGCTGGCCGAGCCGGTGCCGGACGGCCCGACGACCCGGGCCTGGGCGGCGCTCGCCGCGGAGCTCGGCGTCCACATCGTGGCGGGGATCGCCGAATCCGCGGGCGAGACCCTCTACAACGCCGCCGTCATCGTCGGGCCGGAGGGCTACATCGGCACCTACCGCAAGGCGCATCTCTGGGACCAGGAGAACGTGTTCTTCGCCAGGGGCGATCGCGGCTTCCCGGTCTTCGACACCGCGCTCGGCAAGGTCGGCGTCGCGATCTGCTACGACGGCTGGTTCCCCGAGACCTTCCGGCAGCTGGCGCTCGCCGGCGCCGAGATCGTCTGCATCCCGACCAACTGGGTGCCGATGCCCGACCAGCCCGAGGGCGAGGCCGCCATGGCCAACACCCTGCACCGGGCCGCCGCCCACACGAACGGGATCTTCATCGCCTGCGCCGACCGGGTCGGAATCGAGCGCGGCCAGCCCTTCGAGGGCCAGAGCCTGATCATCGGCCCCAAAGGCTGGCCGCTCGCCGGCCCGGCGAGCCGCGACCGGACCGAGACCCTCTCGGCGACGGTCGACCTCGCCGAGGCCGGCCGCAAGGACCTGAACCGGTTCAACTCGCTCCTGCGCGACCGCCGCACCGACCTCTACGGCTGAGCCGAGATCCGTTTCCGCCCCCGTCCGTCCCCTGTCCGTCCCCCTGTCCGTCACAAGGAGTTCGCCCATGGTGAAATGGTCCCTCGTCGGCGCCACGGCGCTCGCCCTCGCCGCCACGGCCGCGCAGGCCGCCGATCCCAAGCCGATCGTCATCGGCGTGCCCGTCGGCCTGTCGGGGGCCAACAGCGTCGTCGCGCCCTCGGTGGTGCAGGCGGCCGAGCTCGCCGTGGAGGAGATCAACGCCAAGGGCGGCGTGCTCGGCCGCAAGCTCGTCCTGGAGGTGGCCGACGACGCCTCCGGGGCGGCCGGCGCCCAGAAGGCCTTCGACAGCCTGATCTACCAGAAGAAGGTCGACGTCCTGATCTCCATGGAGACGAGCGCGGCCCGCAACGCCGGCCTGCCCGCCGTCACCAAGGGGAAGGTGCCGTACATCTACACCTCGTTCTACGAGGGCCATTCCTGCAACAAGAACCTGTTCGTGAACGCCTGGGTGCCCGAGCAGCAGGTGCCGCCGGTGGTGGACGCCTTCAAGGCGAAGGGCGCCAAGACCTACTTCCTGATCGGGAGCGACTACGCCTTCGGCCGCGGCATGCTGGGCTTCGCCAAGAGCTACGTCGAGAAGACCGACGGCAAGGTCATCGGCGAGGAATACCTGCCGATGGACGGCAGCGACTGGACGGCGATCATCTCCAAGCTGAGGGAGGCCAAGCCCGACGCGCTGATCACCTCGACGGCGGGCGGCGCGCCGAACGTGACGCTGACCAAGCAATTGCGCGGCGCGGGCGTGACGCTGCCCTTCGCCAACCTCGCGCTCGACGAGGGCACCGCCAAGAGCATGGGCGCGGACGCCGAGGGCGTCTACCTCTCGGCCTCCTACGTCACCGGGATCGACAGCGCCGAGAACAAGGCCTTCCTGGCGGCGATGCAGAAGAAGTTCGGCGCGGAGCTGCGCACGCCGAACGACCTGTCGGTGCCGGAATACGAGGCGATCTACCTCTACAAGGCCGCCGTCGAGAAGGCGGGCGGGACCGAGACCGCCAAGGTGCTGGAGGCGCTCCCGACCGTGAGCTTCACCGGGCCGCGGGGCACGATCACCATGAGCAAGCAGCACCACGCGCCGCTGACCATGTATCTCGGCCAGATTCAGAAGGACGGCACCGTGAAGGTCGCCGGCACCTTCAAGGACGTCGATCCCGGCGAGCAGTGCCCGAAGCTGCAGTGAGGCGACGAGCGCGCGGCTCGTTCTTCGCCGCATAGGCGACGCACCCCCTCTCCCGTGCGGGAGAGGGTTGGGGTGAGGGACCGGACGTTCCAGGATCGCGCGCGCCGTCGCCGCGCGGTCGAGGTCGAGACTTTCTCGGAGAGGCCGCACCCCTCACCCGGTCCCCTCTCCCGAACGGGAGAGGGGACCGGCGTACGATCCTGAGACCGCGTCGCCCCTGCCGATGGCTGTTCCGCCGCGCGACGGCGACCCTTCATCCGGAAACCCCGATGCTGCTCACCCTCGACATCCTGACCACGGCGGCGATCCTGTTCATCGTCTCGATCGGCCTCCTGGCGATCTTCGGCGTGCTCAAGATCATCAACTTCGCCCACGGGGCGTGGCTGACGGTCGGCGCCTACTGCGCGGTGGTGACCGCCAAACTCGGGCTCAACCCGTGGGCGGCCCTGCCGCTCGCCTTCGCGGTCGGGGCGGTTCTGGGCGGACTCGCCGAGCACTTCATCATCCGCCCGCTCTACCGGCGGCCGCTGGACGCGATCCTCGCCACCTGGGGGCTCGGCATCGTGGCCGGGCAGCTCATCACCCTGGCCTTCGGCCGGGACGTCCAGCTCACCCCGAACCTCTACGCCGGCACCGTCGAGATCCTTGGCGTCGACTACTCGGCCTACCGCCTCGTGGCGCTCGGCATCGCGCTGGCGATCGGCACGCTGTTCGCGCTCACCATCGAGCGGACCCGGCTCGGCCTCTCGGCCCGGGCGGTAATCATGAACGAGACCCTGGCGCGCAGCCTCGGCATCGACACGGGGCGCGTGCGCCTCGTCGTGTTCATGCTCGGCGCCGGCTTCGCGGGCCTCGCGGGCGTCCTGCTGACGCCGCTCACCAGCGTCGACCCGAACATGGGCGTCTCCTGGCTGATCGGCGCCTTCATGCTGGTGATGGTCGCCGACGCCTCGTACCTGGCGCTCGCGGCGGCCTGCCTCGTCTTCGGGGCCGCACAGGTCCTGATCAGCACCTTCGTGAGCCCGATCCTGGGCAGCATCGCCGTCGCGGTGCTCGCCGCCCTCGTGCTGCGGATCAGCCCGAAAGGTTTCTCCCGTGCTTGAGACCCTGCCCGTTGCCGAGCGCGCCGCCGCGGCGCCCCGCGGACGCCGCCTGTCCCGCGCCGCGCCCTTCGTGGTCGCGGCCCTGGCGGCGCTGGCCCTCTGGATCGCGCCGCTCGTCCTCGACACCTTCGCGGTCAACGTCCTGACCCGCTCGATGATCTACGCGGTGCTGGCCGTCACGGTGGACCTGCTCTGGGGCTTCGCGGGGATCCTGACCTTCGGGCAGGCGGCGTTCTTCGGCATCGGCGCCTACGCCACCGCGATGATCCTGGCCGCCTACGGGGCGACGCCGCTGGGGATCGCCGCGGCGGTCGCGGCGGCGCTCGCGGTGCCGGCGCTGCTCGGCCTCGCGGTCGGCTGGCTGTCCTTCTACCACCGCTCGACCCCGCTCTACGCCTCGGTGATCTCGCTGGTCGTCCCGATCGTCGTGGTGCAGCTCATCTACGCGGGCGGGGAATGGACCGGCTCCAGCAGCGGGCTCGTCGGCTTCGACGTGCTGCCCTTCGAGACCGAGGGCTTTTTCCGCCTCGCGGCGCTGTTCCTGGTCGTGGTCACGCTGGCGGCCTGGATCCTGGTCCGGGCCGATGCCGGCCGCGCCCTCGTGGCGCTCCGGGACAACGAGGCGCGCTGCGCCTATCTCGGCCTCAACCCGCGGCGCCTGCAAATCCGGCTGACCGCGTCGCTCGCCGCCGTCGCGGGGCTCGCGGGCTTCCTGTTCGCCAACGCCTCCGGCGTGGTCGCGCCCGAGAATGCCGGCTTCCTGTTCGGCACCGAGCTGGTGATCTGGGTGGCGCTGGGCGGCCGCGGCACCCTGCTCGGCCCGGTGCTCGGCACCGTCGCGATCGACTACCTCGCGGCGAACCTCTCAGGCGATCTGCCGTTCCTCTGGCAGCTCCTCCTGGGGACGGCCTTCGTGGCCATCATCATCCTGCTGCCGGGCGGCCTCGCCGACCTCGTCGGCCGCCTCTGGCGGGCGCTGCCGGTGGGCCGGCGGCAGCCGGCGCCGCCGCGCCTCGTCGCGCGGGTGGCCGCCGCGGAGCAGACCGCCGCCGCGACCCCCATCCTCAAGGTCGAGAACCTCGCCAAGGCCTACGGCGCCCTGACGGTTCTGGAGGGCATCGACCTGGAGATCCGGGCGGGCGAGCTCGTCAGCCTCGTCGGGCCCAACGGCGCCGGCAAGACCACGCTGATGCGCTGCCTCAGCGACGGCACCGAACCGTTCAAGGGCGCGATCGCCGTCGGCGGCACGCCGATCACCGGGCTGACGCCGAACCGGATCGTCGGCCTCGGCGTCGGGCGCAAGTTCCAAGTGGCGAGCGTGTTCGAGAGCCTGTCGGTGGCCGACTGCCTCCGCCTCGCCCGGGCGTCCCACGATGGCCTGAGCCCGGTCGGGCGGGCCGAGACGCTGGGCCTGCCGCAGCCGGCCCTCGACGTCCTGCGCATGACCGGCCTCGACCGCCAGCTGACGCAGCCGACGCGCCTCCTGTCCCACGGGCAGAAGCAGGCGCTGGAACTCGCCATGGTGGTGGCGCTGGAGCCGCGGCTGATCCTGCTCGACGAGCCCACCGCCGGCCTGACCAAGGCCGAGCGCACCACCATCGGCACCGTCCTCAAGGCGCTCACCGCCGAGGGCCGGATCGCCGCCGTGCTGGTCGAGCACGACCTCGACTTCGTGCGCGAGATCTCGTCGCGGATCGTGGTGCTGCACCAGGGCCGGCTCGTCCTCGACGGCACCGTGGAGGCGGTCGTCGGCTCGGAGCTGGTCCGGACCATCTATTCGGGAGGCGGCCATGGTTGAGGCAGCACGGCAGGCAGCGCGGCAGGCTGCGCCGGCGGGGGACGCCCTCGCCCTCGACGGCGTGTCGAGCGGCTACGGCGCCGTCGCCATCGTCAAGGACGTGTCCCTCTCGGTCGGAGCGGGGGAGATCGTGGCGCTGCTCGGCAAGAACGGCATGGGCAAGACCACGCTGCTCAAGACCGTCCTGGGCATGGTGGCCCTGCGCGGCGGCGCCATCACGGTCGGGGGCCAAGCGCTGGCCGGCCTCACGCCGGCCAAGCTCAACGCGCTCGGCGTCGGCTACGCGCCGCAGGAGCAGCCCCTGTTCCAGGACCTGTCGATCCGCGACAACCTGCGCCTCGCGGTGCCCTCCGACCGGATGCTGCCCGCGGCGCTGGAGCGGCTGTTCGGCCACTTCCCGTTCCTGAAGGACCGGCTGGCCCAGCGGGCCGGCACCCTCTCGGGCGGTGAGCAGAAGATGCTGATCCTCGGGCGCGCCCTGATGCTGCGGCCGCGCCTCCTGCTGATCGACGAGATCTCCGAGGGCGTGCAGCCCTCCATGGTCGAGCGCCTGCGCGGCGTGCTCCAGGCCGAGCGGGCCGCGGGCGTGTCCATGCTGGTGGTGGAGCAGCACGTCGCCTTCGCGCTGGCGCTCGCCGACCGCTACGCCGTCCTGAAGCTCGGCGAGATCGTCGACAGCGGTCCGGCGCAGGCGCCGGACGCGCGGGCGCGCGTCATCGACCATCTGGCGGTGTGAGGCCGTTCCGGTGCTGATCCCCAGGCCGTCATCGCGAGCGCAGCGACGCGACCCAGGGCAGCGTGACATCTCCGAGCGTGCCGCAGTCTGGGTTGCTTCGCTCCGCTCGCAAGGACGGCGAGATCGCTCCGAACCGAGAGCCGTAAGCGCATGAGAGAACTCAACACCTTCTCGATCGCCGCCCGCTGCCCGCGGACCGGCCAGCTCGGCGTCGCGGTGGCGAGCGCCGTCCCGGCGGTGGGCGGGCTGTGCCCGTTCCTCAGGGCCGGGATCGGGGCCGTCACCACCCAGTCCTGGGTGAATCCCTACCTCGCCGCCCGCATCCTCGACGGGCTGGCCGGCGGGCAGGATCCCGACGCGGCGCTGGCGGCGGCCCTCGCCACCGACGACCGGCCGGACCTGCGCCAGCTCGGCCTCGTCGACGGGCACGGGCGGGCCGCCGCCTGGACCGGCGCCGGCTGCACGGCGGCGGCCGGCCACCGCACCGGGATCGGCTACGCCGTCCAGGGCAACATGCTCGCCGGGCCGGGCGTGATCGACGCCATGGCGGAGGCCTTCGCGGGGAGCGCCGCCCAGGATCTGGACGAGCGGCTGACGCGCGCCCTGGAGGCCGGCGACGCGGCCGGCGGCGACCGGCGCGGCAAGCAGTCGGCGGCGCTCAAGATCGTCGCCGGCGAGGATTACCCGCTCCTCGACCTGCGGGTCGACGAGCACGCCGAGCCCGTCGCCGAGCTGCGCCGCGTCCTCGCGGTCGCCCGTCGGCAGCTCGTGCCGTTCGTGGCCGGCATGCCCCGGAAGGACGGCCCGGCCGGTGCCCTGCCGGACGACGTCGTGGCGATGCTCCTGAGGGGCCCCGCCGAGCGGCCGGGCGCGGCGACCGTCGATGCGCCGGACCTCCTGCGCGACGTCGTCGGCCTGCGCCAGGAGCCCCGGCGGGTCGCGCACCTGCTGGCGCAGTTCGCGCCGGTGCTCGCCGAGATCGCGCGGCTCCGCGACCTCGACCTCGCGGACATCCATCCGCCGGTCGTCTTCGATCCGACCTTGCCGTACCGCCGGGTGCCCCATGACGACCGCCGCGACTGACGCCCTCTGGCAAGCCCCGATCACCGAGCTCGCGCGCCGGATCGCGGCGCGGGAGCTGTCGAGCGCCGAGCTCGTCGGCGCCAGCCTCGACCGGATCGCGCGCCTCGACGGCGCCCTGAACAGCTTCGTCCACCTCTCGCCCGCGGCCCTCGACGCCGCGCGCGCGGCCGATGCCGAGATCGCCCGGACGGGTCCGCGCGGCCCGCTGCACGGCATTCCGATCGCCGTCAAGGACAACTACACCACGGCCGACATGTCGACCCGGGCCGGCACGGCGGTGGAGGCCCTGACCTTCCCGGCGGCCGACAGCCACGCCGTGGCGCGGCTGCGGGCGGCCGGCGCGGTGATCCTCGGCAAGACGCGGATGCACGAATTCGCCTGGGGCATGGTCACGCCGCCGACCCGCAACCCCTGGGACCCCGACCGGGTGCCCGGCGGCTCCAGCGGCGGCTCGGGCGCGGCGGTCGCGGCCCGCCTCTGCCCGGCCGCGCTCGGCTCGGACACGGGCGGCTCGATCCGGATCCCGGCCGCCCTGTGCGGGGTCGTCGGCCTCAAGCCGACCTACGGCCGGGTCGGCCGGTCGGGGATCGTGCCGCATTCCTGGTCCCTCGACCATGCCGGGCCGCTGACCCTGACGGTCGCCGATGCCGCCCTGATGCTGCAGGCGCTCGCCGGGCCGGATGCCGGCGATCCCGCCGCCAGCGCGGCGCCGGTCCCCGACTACACGGCCGGGCTGGACCGGCCGATCCGGGGCCTGCGGGTCGCGGTGATCCGCAACCACTTCTTCGACGCGGTCGACGACGACGTCGCCGCCGCCGTCGAGGCGGCGCTCCGCTTCCTCGAAGACCGGGGCTGCGCGGTGCGCGACGTCGCGGTGCCGTCCCTGCGCCACGGCCTCGGCGCCATCTACGCCATCGAGCTCGCCTCCTCGACCGCCTACCACGACCGCAGCCTCGCCCGGGGCCACGTGGCGGGCTTCGCCGCCGACGTCCGCGACCTCGTGGAGATGGGCCGGCTCGTGACCGGGCCGGACTACCTGCGCGCCGAGCAGGTGCGGGCCCTGATCATGGACGAGATGGCCGCCGTCCTGGCCGAGGCCGACGTGATCGTCGGCCCGGCCTCGCCGCTGACCGCGTGGCGGACGGACGAGTCCGCGGTGTCGCTCGGCGGGCGCGCGGAGAGCGTGCTGGCGGCCTCCTGGCGCCTGACCTACCCGTTCAACCTCGCGGGCCTGCCGGCCATCGCGCTGCCCTGCGGCTTCGACCGGCGCGGCCTGCCGATCAGCCTCCAGATCGCCGCCCGGCCCTTCGCCGAGGCCGAGATCCTGCGCGTCGCCCACCAGTACGAGCGGGCGCACGACTGGTGGTCCCGGGTGCCGCCCCTGGCCGCCTGAGGCGTCGCTCCCGTCCCGAACAGCTGAGCGGGACGGGGACGGTCGATTGTACGCAATCAATACCGCGACTCATCGCGAATATCCGCGCGATCTACCGATCGATGCGCGTGGAACCCTTTTTCCGTCGTCGCCGTTGCTGGGTTCGATTGAAGTCAGGAGGCTACCAATGCGGACCATTATTCTCTCGGGTGCCCTGTTCGCGGCCCTGTGCGGCGCGGCGAGCGCCGAGGAGACCACGGTCATCCGCCGCGACGGGCCCGCCGTCGTCGACCACCGCGACACCGTCGTCGAGAAGCGCGAGGTCACCACCGGCAGCGTCGATTGCGGCTCCAAGACCGTCCACAAGGAGGACGGCATGGGCAACTCCAAGACCGTCCACAAGGAAGGCTGCAACTGATCCTCGGCGGCCAGAAGCGATCTGACGACCCTGGAGATCTCAGCATGATGAGCAAGCTTCTTCTGTCACTGGCGACCGCCGGCCTCCTCGCCCTCCCGGTGGCCGCCCAGGCGCAGGGCACCCTGCGGGGCGCGGCCGAGGGCGCCGAGGCCGGATCGGCCGCGGCCGGACCGGTCGGCGGCATCGTCGGCGGCGCGGTCGGCGCGGCCACCGGCACGGTGGGCGGCATCCTGGGCGTCGACGACCGCCCGCGGTTCCGCAGCTACGTCCGCGACCGCGGCGTGCGCTCCTACAGCTGGGGCGGTCCGGTCCGGGTCGGCACCGTGCTGCCGGAGGACAGCGTCACCTACTACGACGTGCCCACCGACTACCGGGTGCGTCCGGGCTACCGCTACACCATCGTGAACGAGCAGCCCGTCCTGGTCGATCGCGGCCACCGCATCGTCGAGGTCATCGACTGATCGGAGGGGCGCCGGGATCCCGGCGCTCCGCCAGGCAGGACGGCCCGTCCGGCATCGCCGGGCGGGCCGTCACGCGTGAGGCGGGCCGTGCCGGACGAGGAGACGAGATCGCGCGTCTCGCGCGGGCACGGGCGCTGGAGACGGGGCGCGACGGACCCCCTCTCCCGAGCGGGAGAGGGCCGGGGTGAGGGACGAGAAGTAGCAGGATCGAGCGCCCCGTCGCCGTTCAGCCGAAGTCGAGACTTTCTCGGTGAGGCCGCATCCCTCACCCTGTCCCTCTCCCGCCCGGGAGAGGGGACCCGCGGCCGGTCCTGAAGCCGCTGCCGACACGGATGGGTGGACCCAACGGCCCGCCGCGAGCGCGCAGCCGGTCGCGGCGGGATCGGCCCCCGTCTCACCCCCGCGTGAGCACCAGTTCCGGCAGGTGCAGGGTGATCCGGTAGGCGGACGCGTCGTGGCTGCGCGTCACGCGCGCCTCGAGCTGGCGCAGGGACATCTCCACCAGCAGGGTGCCGAAGCCCCGGCCCGGCCGCGGCTCGGCCACGCGGGCCACGCGCTCGCACCAGTCCAGGACGAGCCCGTCGGCCTGCCGCTCCCAGGTGACGGACAGCGCGCCGTCGTCGGACCCGAGCGCGCCGTACTTCACCGAGTTCGTCGCCCACTCGTGCAGGATCATCGCCAGCGACGACACGTGCCGCCAGTTGATCGCCACGAGGGGACCCTCGATCACCGTGGGGACGTGGTCGCGGTACGGGCG
This sequence comes from Methylobacterium sp. NMS14P, assembly GCF_028583545.1. Classification (NCBI taxonomy): domain Bacteria; kingdom Pseudomonadati; phylum Pseudomonadota; class Alphaproteobacteria; order Hyphomicrobiales; family Methylobacteriaceae; genus Methylobacterium; species Methylobacterium sp. NMS14P. The sequence continues at coordinate 5,025,373 of NZ_CP087106.1, forward strand.
CAGGGTCGCGCCGATCAGGCCCGCGAGGTCGCTCATGCCCTGGCCGTCGGAGGGATCGGCCAGGGAATGCGCCCGCCCGAGGGCCGAGATGCGGTCGCGCATGTCGGTGGCGAAGACGCCGATCTCCCGGTGCGTGCGGGCGCCCGCCGAGATCATGCCGCCGATGATCGCGAACAGGTTCTTCACCCGGTGGTTCATCTCCCGCAGCATCAGGTCGCGGGTCTCGGCGAGCGCGTATTCGGGCGACACGTCGATGCAGACGCCGACGATCCGCTTCCGGTCGCCGCTCCGGGTCAGGCGCCCGTAGCTCCGGATGTGCCGCGGCGCGTGGTCGGCGGCGCGCACGCGGATGCGCGCCTCGAACTCGTCCAGGCCGTGCGCCGCCTGGGCCAGCGCCGCCTCGAAGCCGGGACGGTCCTCGGGCAGCACGCTGGCCGCCAGGGACGCGGTCGGGTGCGGGGTGTCGGGAGCGAGGCCGAACATCGTGCCGGCCGTGCTGTCGACCACGACGGTCCCGGCATCGGGGCTGTACTCCCAGACGCCGATGCCCCCGGCCTTCACGGCCAGCTCCAGCCGCTCGCGCTCCGCGGCGAGCTGGCGCTCCAGCGACAGCGCCTCGGTGATGTCGGTGAGCACCAGGGTGGCGCCGTCGACGCTGCCGTTCTGCAGGCGGTAGGGCAGCACCCGCAGCGAGAGCGTGCGCTCCCCGTCCCGGGTGGCGACGCGCCGCTGGATCACCGAGCCGCCGGCGCAGACCTCCTGGGCGTCGTGCAGGTACTCGTGCCCGGCGAGCCGGCTCGACACGTCGGCGAGGGGGCGGCCGCGATCGCCGGGCTGCAGCGGGAAGATCGCGGTGGCCGCCGTGGTGAAGCTGCGCACCCTCAGCTCGCGGTCGAGCACCACGACGGCGAGGTCGGTGGATTCGAAGAAGTTGCGCAGGTCGGCGTTGGCGACGGTGAGCTGCTCGACCTTGGTCTTCAGCTCGTCGTTGACCGTGGACAGCTCCTCGTTCGTCGACTGGAGCTCCTCGTTCATCGACATCATCTCTTCGTTGGAGCTCTTCAGCTCCTCGTTCGTCGTCTCCAGCTCCTCGACCGCCGAGCGCAGCTTGTAGCGCGTGCGCAGCAGCTCCTCTTCCAGCGCCTCGACGTGGTCGCCGCCGGCATCCATCTCGATCAGGTCGAGGTCGTCCGCCGCCCGGAAGGCGCCGGTGTCGCGCAGGACCAGGAGCATCGAGCCGTCGGGCAGGGGGTCGCAGATCAGCTCCACCGGCTGGACGCCGTATTCCGAGCGGATCTCCACGTCGCGGACGACCACGCGCTTGCGCGCGTCGCGGGTCTGGCGGAGCAGCGGGCCGATGACGTCGCGCAGGCCCGGGCGCGCGAGGGTGATCGCGCTGGTGCCGCCGGTCCGGGTCACCGGGAAGTCGAAGTAGCGGCTCAGGCGCCCGTAGGCGGCGATGATGCCGCCATCCTCGTTGAGCACCATGCTGGGCGGGGCGTAGCGCTCGATGACGCGGCGCACCGCCACGGTCTCGTCGGCGATCGAGGGCTCGCCGCGGCGCTCCTCGCGGCCGCCGCGCCGGACCTCGCCCCGGCGCGCGCTCCCGGGCAGGTCGATCGGGTATTGCGGAGCGCCCGGCGGCCGCTCGAACAGGCGGGCGTGCTGGTCGATGACGGGGAAGAGGTGCTCGAACCGGCTGACGCTCTCCGAGGGGCCGAGGAACAGGTAGCCCCCCGGCCGGACCGCGTAGTGGAACAGCGGCACCACCGATTGCTGGAGGCGCTCGTCGAAGTAGATCAGCAGGTTGCGGCAGGACAGGAGGTCGACCCGCGAGAAGGGCGGGTCCTTGACCAGGCTGTGGCTGGAGAAGCGGATCAGGTCGCGGATCTCGGCCGCGACGGTGAAGCGCTCGGCGTGGAGGACGACGTAGCGCTCCCGCAGATGGGCCGGGATGTCGGCGAGCGCGGCGGCCGGGTAGGTCGCCTCCCGGGCGATCTGGAGCATGCGCTCGTCGATGTCGGTGGCGAAGATCTGGACCGCCAGCGGCACGCCGAGGCGGCGGGCGGCGTCGGCGAACAGCATGGCGATGCTGTAGGCCTCCTCGCCGCTGGAGCAGCCCGGGATCCAGACCCGGATGTCCTCCTCGGGGTCGCGGGTGCGCAGCAGGGGCTCCACCACCCGCTCCCGGAGGAGCTCGAACATCTCGGCGTCGCGGAAGAAGCGGGTGACGTTGATGAGGAGGTCGCGGAACAGCGCCTCGCACTCGGTCTTGTCGGCCCGGACGCGGCCCAGATAGGCCCGGCCGGACTCGAGCCCGAGCACGTGCATGCGCCGCTCGACCCGCCGGACCAGGGTGGTCCGCTTGTAGCCGGAGAAGTCGTGGCCCACCGCCGCGCGGATGACCCGGCAGAGGTCGTCGATGTGGTCCGCGACGCGGCGGGCCTCGTCGCCGACGCCGTCGGTGCCCCGGCGGCGGAAGAAGCTCGTGAGGCAGTCCACGATCTCGCCCGGCGGCCGCACGAAGTCGACGAGGCTGGTCCCGACCGCCGAGAGCGGCATGCCGTCGTAGCGGGCGGTGTCGGGCTGCTGCACCACGCAGACGCCGCCGTGCTCCTTGATCGCCCGCAGGCCGGTCGTGCCGTCGGCCCCCGTGCCCGACAGGATCACGCAGGCGGCGTTGGCCTGCTGGTCGACCGCGAGCGACAGGAAGAAGTCGTCGATGGGCCGGCGCAGGCCCCGCGGCTGGACGAAGTGGGTCAGTTCGAGGACGCCGTTCTGGATGACGAGGCCGCGTCCCGGCGGGATGATGTAGACCTTGTCGCCCGCGATCCGCTCCCCGCCCTCGCACTGGAGCACCTCCAGCTCGGTCTGCCGGTCGAGGAGCTGCGCCAGCATGCTCTCGTGGTTGGGGTCGAGGTGCTGGACGATGACGAAGGCCATGCCGGTCGGCGGCCGGGCGCGCGCCAGCATCTCCCGCAGGGCCTCGAGCCCCCCCGCCGAGGCACCGATGCCCACGACGGGCCCGGCGAAGGGCGGGGCGGTCACCGTCCCGGCGCCGTCCAGGACCTCCGAGGCCTCGCCTCCGGGGGCGCTAAGGAAATCCTGGTGCATCGAGATCCGCGAGGGTGAGCTTGGCCTGCGCGACCGTGGCGACCGTGTTGGCGATCGTCATCAGCGAGCCCTCGATGACGAGCCCACTCTCCGCAAGCGTCGGGGTCAGCCGGGACAGGGTCCGGCCGAGTTCGGTATCGTAGGCGGAAAGCAACTCGGGTTGCGAGCGGCTGACATCGAATTGGGATGCGAAAAGAAAGCGCACCTCGCCCGAGAGCGCCTTCAGTTTGGACATGTACAGCAGATTGACGAAGGGCTTCCCGTCCTTGCGGAAATTCACGATCGGCGTGCGCACCGTGTCCTGCCGGTCGTTCTCCAGGAAGGCGTGGATCTTGGCCCGCGCCTCCCGATTCTCGGCGTCGCGCTGGAGGAGGCGGCAATTGCGCCCGACGACCTCCGCGCCCGTGTAGCCGGTGAGCTGGTGGAACCGCTCGTTCACCAGGAGCAGGACGTTGTCGTCGGTCGCGGCGGCCAGCGCCACGGCGATGTGGGATTTCTCGAAGAAGGCCCTGAGTTCGTCCGGGATTGTCTGGCTGTCCACGGTCGGTTCCCTGTCGCCTCCGTTCGGCGCGGTCCTGCGGGTCCGTTCCCGGGGCCGCCCGCCCGGCGGGCACCGCGCCGAGGACGCCCGCGAGGACACCCGCGAGGACACCCTCATGGGCGCGCCGCCGCGGTATGGCAATGACGCCCGGCCCGGCGAACCCGTTCCGCGCGGGCCTGCGACGCCGTGTGTCCGGGAAGCGCCGCCCGCCCGGGCCTCCGGACCTCAGCCCTCGCCGCCGATGATGCCGCGGATGCGGGTGGCGAGCGCCTCCAGGGCGAAGGGCTTCGTCATCACCTGCATGCCGGGACCGAGATGGCCGTGGTTGAGGGCGGCGTTCTCGGCGTAGCCGGTGATGAACAGGACCTTCAGGTCGGGGCGGTGCTGGCGGCCGGCATCGGCCATCTGGCGGCCGTTCATGCCGCCGGGCAGTCCGACATCGGTGATCAGCATGTCGATGCGCACGTCCGACTGGAGCACCTTCAGCCCCGAGGCGCCGTCCGCCGCCTCGATCGCCGCGTAGCCGAGATCCTCCAGCACCTCGGTCACCAGCATCCGCACGGTCGGCTCGTCGTCCACCACCAGGACCGTCTCGCCCTGCTCGGCGCGGGGCGCGTGGGCGAGGTCCGGCAGGCTGACCTCGGCCTCCGCCTCGCCGAGATGGCGGGGCAGGTAGAGGCACACCATCGTGCCCTGGCCGACCTCCGAGTAGATCCGGACCTGCCCGCCGGACTGCTTGGCGAATCCGTAGATCATCGAGAGGCCGAGGCCGGTGCCCTCGCCGATCGGCTTGGTGGTGAAGAACGGGTCGAAGGCCTTGGCGACCACGTCGGGGGTCATGCCGGTGCCGTTGTCCGAGACGCAGAGCGTCACGTACTGCCCCGGCTCCAGCTCGCGCTCCTGGGCGGCCCGGTGGTCGAGCCAGCGGTTGGCGGTCTCGATGACGATGCGCCCGCCCGCCGGCATCGCGTCCCGGGCGTTGATGCACAGGTTGAGCAGCGCGTTCTCGAGCTGGCTCGGGTCGACCAGCGTCGGCCACAGGCCGCCGGCCCCCACCGACTCGATCGCCACCGCGGGGCCGACCGTGCGGCGGACGAGCTCCATCATGCCCTCGACCAGGCGGTTCGCGTCCGTCGGCTTCGGGTCGAGGGTCTGGCGGCGCGAGAAGGCCAGCAGGCGGTGGGTCAGGGCGGCGGCGCGCTTGGCCGCGCCCTGCGCCGCGCCGATGTAGCGGTCGAGGTCGCCGACCCGGCCCTGCAGCATCCGGGTCTGCATCAGCTCCAGCGAGCCGACGATCCCGGCCAGCATGTTGTTGAAGTCGTGGGCGAGCCCGCCGGTGAGCTGGCCGACCGCCTCCATCTTCTGCGACTGCCGCAGGGCCTCCTCGGCGCGCATCAGCTCGGCGGAGCGCTCGGCGACCCGCTGCTCCAGGGTCTCGTTGAGGCTGCGCAGCGCCGCGGCGACGCGGTCCCGCTCCGCCTCGACGGCGCGGCGCTCGTCCACGTCGATCAGGACCCCGGGGAAGCTCAGGGGCGTGCCGTCGGGCGCGTGGTCGACGCGGCCGTTGGCCTCCAGCCAGTAGTAGCGCCCGTCCGCCCGGCGGACCCGGTACTGGTGCGCGTAGGCGCCGCCCCGGGCGACGGCCTCGTTGATGGCGGCCGCCAGCCCGGGCTGGTCGTCCGGATGCACGGTCGCGACGATCTGGGCGAGCGGGATGCCGTCCCGGCCGAGCGCCGGGTCGAGGCCGAAGCTGCGGGCGAAGCCCTCGTCGACCGTGAACCGGTCGCTCGGCAGGTCCCAGTGCCAGGTGCCGATGATGGCGCCGGCCGCGAGGGCGAGCTGCACGCGCTCGATGTTGGTCCGGGCGAGCGCCTCGCTGGCGCGCAGGGCGTCCTCCGCCTGCCGGCGCGCCGTGATGTCCCGGAACAGCACCGAGACCTGGCGCCGGCTCGCCGGCCCGATCCGGGCGGCCGAGACATCGATGAAGCGGTCGGCCTGGGCGAAGAAGCGCTCGAACCGGATCGGGACACCGGTGCGGAGCACGCCGCCGTAGAGCTCGAGCCAGGCCTCCGCGTCCTCGGCCGACACGAGGTCGCGCAGCGTCCGCCCGACGATGCCGGCGATGCCGGTGTGGCGCTCGTAGCCGGGATTGGCCTCGACGTGGACGTAGTCGCTCAGCGGGCCGTGCGGGCCGTCGAAGAACTCGATGATGCAGAAGCCGTCGTCGATGGCCTCGAACAGGGTCCGGTAGCGCTCCTCGCCGGCGCGCAGGGCGTCGCGGGCCGCCCGCTGCTCGGTGATGTCGCGCGCCACCCCGGAGAACCGCACCGGCCGCCCCGCGGCGTCGCGCTCGATCTCCCCCTGCCGGGCGATCCAGCGGATCTCGCCGGTATCCGGGCGCCGGATCCGGTAGACGACGTCTCGCGGGGCGTCGCCGCTGCGCCGGCTCGCCGCCGTCGAGACGAGGGGCTGGTCCTCCGGCAGGATCAGCGCCTCGACCAGCTCGGCCGGGTAGGTGTCGCGCTCCGGCAGGCCGTAGAGCCGGCAGAATTGCGGGGTCGGGTGCAGGAGCCCGTCCGCGACCCCCACGGTGAACAGGCCGATCCCGCCCGCCTCCTGCGCCCGCAGCAGGCGCGCCTCGGCCTCCCGGAGGGCCAGGCCGGCCCTGTCCGGGTTCGCGGGGGGCTGAGGGAGCGGCCGGGCGTCCCCCTGCGCGGCGGTCGCGGCCGCCCGCGCCCGGAGGCCGGCGGCTTCCTCTTCCAGCGCGCGGGCGCGCCGCAGGAGCGCCTCGGTCCCCGTCTCGTCCACGCTCAGCGTCCGCGCGTCGCGACCGAGTCCGCCGCCGGCCGCGCGGGGCGGGCGGGGCGGATCGCCGGGGCCGGGAGGGCGGGTGATACGGGCACGGGGCTGGCGCTGCGACAGAGTGGCGGGTCGTGCGCGCCTTCTGCCGGAAACGGACCTGGGACGCCACGGGAACGGACCATAACGCGCGGGAACCGCCAAGGCTGCGTCGGCCGGCCCGGCGACGGCGAGATCGGCGGGCGAGCGGCCGCGGGCGACGATCCGCGCGAGGCCGCCCCGTCGCCCGGGCGGCCCCGGGGGAGGGCGCACGTCTCCGCGGGGGCGCCGGCTACGGCTCGGCGAGGCGGCAGGTGGCGCTGCTCGCGCGGGGCCAGCCGTAGTAGATCGTCTCGGCCTGCACGTCGGCGAGGCCCACGACCTCCGGCACCGAGGCCTGCTGCGTGTCGAGCACCGCCCCGCCGGCCCCGGTGAAGGTGCACAGGACGGTCACGTTCGTCGCCAGGTCCTGGCCGGTGTTGCGCAGGTTGACCATCGCCCGCTGCGGCTCGTGCGAGTCCGGCGGCGTGTGCAGCCGAGTCTCCCGCAGGACCAGGGCGGCGTCGGCCCGCGCCGGCGGGGCGAACGCGACGATCAGGCCGGCAGCCAGGAAGGCGCCGGCCCGCCGCGACGACTGCATCCTGCGCATGGTCGGTCCATCCTATCCTCGTGCCGGGTTCACGGACCCGGCACCCGCCTCGATCCAACTTGTAACCCGGGATCCGGGTTCGCCGTCAGGCGCCGCGCGCCGAACGCACCGCCGCGCCCGAAACCGAGCGGATCCGGCCTCAGTTGCGCAGCGGCTTGGCGTCGATCTGCATCCGGTAGATCGTCGTCGGGAACTTGACCGCCGAGGCCGCGCCGCCGCTCATGGCCGGCGTGCGGTTCATCTGCGCCGCCGGGATCCACAGGCCGCCCTGCTCGTCGATCCACATCGCGTCGACCCAGACGAGCCGCGGGTCCTGCACCAGCGTGCTCATCGTCCCGTCCGGCGCGATCTTGAGGATCCGCAGGCCGTCCGTGTCGCTCGCGTAGATGGTGCCCGCCGCGTCGATGGCGGTGCCGCCCGTCGCCACGGTGGCGGCGTGGAGCTTCACGTGCCGGGCGCGCTCGGCGTCGCTCACGGCGGCGTCGTCGAGGTACCGGGTCTCGATGCTGTAGAGCGGCCCGGTGCACGCTTGGTAGTAGAAGGTCTTGCCGTCCGGTGAGACTTCCAGCTGGTCGGCGTGGATGAAGAGCAGCTTGTCCTTGTCGTCCCGGAGCACCCGGCCCTGGCCGGTCAGCGGGCGCTGCGCGATGGTCGACCAGTGGCCGTCGAGCACCCGCCGCAGGCCGCCGGTCTCGCGGTCGAGGACGATCAGCCCGGGCTGGCCGGCATCCGTCAGGTAGATGTGTCCGCCGTTGAAGCGGAAGTCGTCGATGAAGCTCTTCTCGGTGGTCGCCGCCTGCAGCGGGTAGACCCTGCGCACGGCGTTCGTGGCGAGGTCGATCTGCACGAGCTTCGGGCCGCCCGGCAGCGGCGCCGCGCCCATGCCGGGCGCGCCCTTGTCGACCACCCAGAGGTCCCCGTCCGGGCCGATCCGGATGGCGTTGACCGCCACGAAGGCCCTGGCCGGGTCGTCGCCCGTCTTCCAGGCGTTCCAGGCCGCGTCGGGGAACGGGACCGCCTTGCCGTCCCGCCACTCCCCGAGCTCGAGCCCCGTGTCCTTGCTCTGCCGCTGGAACGGCGAGAACAGCCGGCCGTCCGAGGAGCGGGTGATACCGTTGAAGACGAGGTCGTTCGATTCCACCATCGGCTTGAGGGCGTCGGACCCGGCCGGCGCCTCGGCGGCGCGGCCCGGCGTGCCCAGGCCGACGGCCAGCAGGAGGGCGAGGAGCGTGGCGCGCATGGTGGGATCCCGGTCCGGCGGTGAAGCGTCTCGCCCGGTAAGCCCGCGGGGGGCGCGGTGTTCCGGGACGACCCCATCGGCCGCAGCCGCGAGTCCGGCGCGCGGGCCGTCCCGGAGACGCCTGCGACGACGCCTGCGACGACGCCTGCGACGCTTCGCCGGGGCTGGATCCCGGCGATTTGAGAACATATAGTGAACACAGGGTGAGCGCCGCGCGGGGCGGCCGAGGAGGAGCGAGGGATGGCCAAGTACCGGTTCCACTGCACCAACGGCCTCGAATGCGTGTTCGACGCCCGCGGCACCGAGGTCCGCGCGACGGCGCGCCTCGTCGACCGGGCCCGGAAGGTCGCCTCCGACGTGCGGCAGTCGCTGGCCAACCGCACCGACTGGGCCGAGTGGCGGGTGAGCGTGCACGACCTCTCGGGCCGGCGGGTCCTGGTGCAGCCCTTCGTGCAGCCCTTCGAGAAGGCGTCGGGTCGCGCCAGGGCGGCCTGAATGGCGGCGCCGATCAAGACGGTCAGGCCGGGGCCGGTCCCGGGCGCGGGGGTGACCGCCGCGGCGGACCAGACGATCCGTCCTCTGAGTCTGTCCGAGTTCATCGGTCAGCGTGCGGCGCGGGCGAACATGCAGGTGTTCATCGAGGCGGCGAGGAAGACCGGGCAGGCGCTCGACCACGTGCTGTTCGTCGGCCCGCCGGGCCTGGGCAAGACCACGCTCGCGCAGATCGTGGCGCGCGAGCTCGGCGTGAACTTCCGCTCGACCTCCGGGCCGGTGATCGCCAAGGCCGGGGATCTGGCCGCCCAGCTCACCAACCTGGAGGAGCGCGACGTCCTGTTCATCGACGAGATCCACCGGCTCAACCCGGCGGTCGAGGAGATCCTCTACCCGGCCATGGAGGATTACCAGCTCGACCTGATCATCGGCGAGGGCCCGGCGGCGCGCTCGGTCAAGATCGAGCTGCCGAAGTTCACGCTGGTCGGCGCCACGACGCGCGCCGGCCTGCTGACGACGCCGCTGCGCGACCGGTTCGGGATCCCGATCCGCCTGGAGTTCTACGAGATCGACGAGCTGGAGCAGATCGTGGCGCGCGGCGCGCGGGTGCTGGGCCTCGGCATGTCGGCGGAGGGCGCCAACGAGATCGCCCGGCGGGCGCGGGGCACGCCGCGGATCGCGGGGCGGCTTCTGCGGCGGGTGCGGGACTTCGCGATCGTGGCGGAGGCCGAGACGGTGACGCGGGCGATCGCCGACCGGGCGCTGCAGCTGCTCGACGTGGACGGGGCGGGTCTCGACGTGATGGACCGCAAGTACCTGAGCCTGATCGCGCGCTCGTTCGGGGGCGGGCCTGTGGGCATCGAGACGATCGGGGCGGCGCTGTCGGAGCCGCGGGACGCGATCGAGGACATCATCGAGCCCTACCTGATCCAGCGCGGCTTCGTGCAGCGTACCCCCCGCGGCCGCGTCCTCACCCGGCACGCCTACCGGCATCTGGGCCTGCCGGAGCCCGGGGCGGCCGCGGTCGCGGCCTGAGCGCCGGCCGAATTGCCGGATCCCCCGGCCGGCCCTAGCTTCCCTCCGCACAGCGGAGGCGCCCGCGATGATCGATCTCTACGCCTGGAACACCCCCAACGGCCGGAAGATCAGCGTGGCGCTGGAGGAGATGGCGCTGCCCTACCGGGTCATCCCGGTCGACATCACCCAGGGCGCGCAGCACGCGCCGGACTTCCTGGCGATCAGCCCGAACAACCGCATTCCCGCCATCGTCGACCCGGACGGGCCGGACGGGTCCCCGATCCCGGTGTTCGAGTCCGGGGCGATCCTGCTCTACCTCGCCGAGAAGACCGGCCGCTTCCTGCCCGAGGACCGGCGGCAGCGCGTCGCCGCCCTGGAATGGCTGATGTGGCAGATGGGCGGCTTCGGGCCGATGCCCGGCCAGGTCCACCACTTCCTGACCGTCGCGGAGGCCGACCGCGCCTACGGGCTCGCCCGCTACAGCAAGGAGACGCACCGGCTCTACGGCGTGCTGGACCGGCGCCTCGCGCAGGTCGCGTACGTCGCGGGACCGCTCTCGGTGGCGGATTTCGCGATCCTCGGCTGGGCGTGGCGCCACGAGCGCCATCAGGTCGACCTCGCCGACTACCCGCAGGTCCGGCGCTGGTACGACCGGATGATGGCGCGCCCCGCCGTGCAGCGGGGCTTCGCCGTCCCGCTGAGCTGAGGCGGGACGCCCCTGGTCCGGCGCTTGCGACGCCGGAATCCACCGTTCGGGGAGTGACGATGAGGCGACGCACCTTCCTGGCCGCGGGGGCCGCGGCCCTGGCGGCCCCCTCCGTCGGGCGGGCGCAGGACGCCCGGGTCCTGCGCATGGTCCCCCAGGCGAACGTCACCTCCATCGACCCGATCTGGACGACGGCGATCGTCACCCGCAACCACGCCTACGTGATCTACGACACGCTGTTCGGCCTCGACGCCGACCTGCGGCCGCAGCCGCAGATGGCGGCCGGCCTCAAGGTCGAGCAGGACGGGCGCCGGGTGACGATCCCCCTGCGGGCGGGCCTGCGCTTCCACGACGGGACGCCGGTCCTGGCGCGGGACTGCGTGGCCAGCATCCGGCGCTGGGCGGCGCGCAACGGCTTCGGCCAGACCCTGATGGCCGCCACCGACGAGCTCGCCCACGACGGCGACACCGACATCGTGTTCCGCCTGAAGGCGCCGTTCCCGCTCCTGCCGCAGGCGCTGGCGAGCGTCAGCCAGCCGGCCTTCGTCATGCCCGAGCGGGTCGCCCAGACCGACCCGTACAAGCAGATCACCGACGCCACCGGCTCCGGGCCGTTCCGCTGGAAGGCCGACGAGTTCAACTCGGGCAGCCTGATGGTCTACGAGCGCCACCCCGGCTACGTGCCGGCGCCCGGCACGCCGAGCCTGACGGCCGGCGGCAAGGTCGCCCATTTCGACCGGATCGAGTGGCGGATCATCGCCGACGGCGCCACCGCGGCGGCGGCCCTGCAGAACGGCGAGATCGACTGGTACGAGCAGCCGCCGCCCGAGCTCCAGCAGCTGCTCGCCCGCAACCGCGACATCGTGGTGGAGGGCCTGGACCGGCTCACCAACCCGGCGATCCTGCGGATGAACCACCTGCAGCCGCCCTTCGACGACGTCGCGGTGCGCCGGGCGGTGCTGCCGGCGATCGTCCAGAGCGACTTCATGGCGGCGATCGTCGGCGACGACCCGGCCACCTACGACGACCGCTGCGGGATCTTCACGCCGGGCACGCCGATGGCGAGCCAGGTCGGCCTGGAGGCCCTCACCGGGCCGCGCAGCCTGGAGGCGGCCCGGGCGGCGCTCAGGGCCTCGGGTCACGACGGGGCCAAGATCCGGCTGATCGGACCCACCGACCTCCTGGCGCCCGCGGCGCTGACCCAGGTCGCGGCCGACCTGCTCCCCCGGATCGGCTTCAACGTCGACCTGGCCCTGAGCGACTGGGGCACGGTGATCCAGCGGCGCGTCTCCCGCGAGCCCGTCGAGAAGGGCGGATGGTCGGTGCTGCTCACGACCTTCTCGTCCTTCGACAACGCCGACCCCGCCGCCCTCCAGCCGCTCCGGGCCAATGGGCCGAACGCGTGGTTCGGCTGGCCGTCGGTGCCGCGGCTGGAGGCGCTGCGGACCGCGTGGTTCGCGGCCTCCGACGCGGAGGCGCGCCGGGCGATCTGCGCCGACATGCAGCGGATCGCCCTCGAGGAGGTGGTGTTCGTGCCGGTCGGCTCCTACCGCTCGATGACCTCCTACCGGCGCAACCTCACCGGCCGCCTCCCGGGCTTCCCGATCCTCTGGAACCTCCGGCGCGCCTGAGGCCGCGGCGGCCCGCGCCCGCGCCGGGCCGCCTCAGGCCCTGCGGCGCTCCGCGCCGGCCTCTGCTTCGGCCTCGCCCGCCAGCCGCGCCAGCAGGTCGGCGAGGGGCATCGGACGGCCGATGTGGTAGCCCTGGGCGTAGCGGCTGCCGTGCCGCCGCGCCACGTCCAGCTGGGCCTGCGTCTCGATCCCCTCGACGATCCCGTCGAGGCCGAGGTTGCGGCACAGGTCGAGGATCGTGGAGACGAGGCTGCAGCCCCGGTCCGTGTCGATGTCGGCCATGAAGCTGCGGTCGATCTTGATCTTGTCCAGCGGCAGGCGGTGGACGTAGCCCAGGCTGGAATAGCCGGTCCCGAAATCGTCGAGGGCGATCTCGATGCCGAGGCTGCGCAGGGTGGTGATGGCCGCCTTTGCGTGATCGAAGTCGCGCATCAGGGCGGTCTCGGTCAGCTCGAGCGTCAGGCGGCGCGGGTCGAGGCCGCTGCCCCGCACCGCCGCCAGGATCGCCAGGACGGTCTCCGGCGAGGCGAGGTCGTGGGCGGAGAGGTTGAAGGACAGGCCGGTCCCGGGCGGCAGCCGCGCGCCGTCGGCGAGCGCCTTGCGCAGGAGCAGGAGCGTCACCGTGTGGATCATGCCGCAGCGCTCGGCCGCCGCGATGAACCGGTCCGGCGCGACGCGGCCCAGCGTCGGGCTCGTCCAGCGCGCCAGACCCTCCACGAAGGCGGTCCGGCCCGTGGCGAGGTCGAGGACCGGCTGGTAGTGCAGCACCATCTCGGTGGCGAGGTCCGCCGTCCGCAGGGCCGTCTCCACCGCCTGCTCGGCGCGGATCGCGTCCTTGTGCTCCTGCGAGAACAGGGTGGTCGCGCCGCGCCGCTGCTCCTTGGAGTGGTACAGCGCGTAGTCGGCGCGGTCGAACAGGGCGTCGGCGTCGCGCGGGATCCGGCAGGGCAGTGCGAGCCCGCCCGAGCAGCCGGTGACGACCCGGATGTCGCCGATCCGGATCGGCCGCTGCAGCGCCGTGCAGACGCCGTCGCAGAAGGCGAGCGCCGCCGCGGCCGAATCCGGCGCGCGCAGGAGCACGCCGAACTCGTCGCCCCCCAGCCGCGTCACCACCACGTCGGCGCCCGCGAAGCCCGCGAGGCGCCGGCCGGCCTCCGCCAGGACCCGGTCGCCGACGTTGTGCCCGTAGGTGTCGTTGATCGGCTTGAAGCGGTCGAGGTCGAAGATCGCCAGGGCGAAGGGCGTCTCGGTGCCCGCGGACGACCGGTTCGCCTCGTCGAGCTTCTGGAAGAAGTAGCGCCGGTTGGGCAGTCCGGTGAGGCTGTCGGTCTGGGCGAGGCGCGCGTTCTCCTCCGACAGCCGGCTCGCCACGGCCTGGGACGCGACGAGGTCGACGAAGGCCCGGTAGTTGGTGTTGAGGATGCGGACCATCACCGCCGTCACGAAGGCCGTGTTGGCGGCGATGGCCAGGAAGACGTTGTTCCCGCTGGTCACGCAGCAGAACAGGAACACGCTCATGACGATGCCGGTCACCAGGAAGGCCGCGACCGGCAAGTGCGTCAGGCAGAAGATGCAGGCGATCACCGTAACGGCCACGAAGATCGCCACGTGGCCCTGCTCGTAGGGGCCGCCGTACCGGTTCAGGACCATCGCCCAGATCACGAAGGCGACCGAGAAGAAGACCGTGAGCGCCGTGGTCAACCGCAGGTGGCGGGCCGCCCGCGCCTCGCTGAACGTCTCGGGCCGCAGGCGCAGCCAGTGCGCCGCCCGCACCACGCACAGCGCGATCACGGCGGCCGGGATGCCGAGCGTCAGGGATGCGGGCGCCAGGCCGTAATGCGTCACGGCGAGCGCGCCGGCATTGACCGAGAGAAGCCCGTAGAGCGTCGGGACCTGCTTCTGCAGCTCCGCGAGCTGACGCGTGGCGGTCAGGCCGCGGGCGGATGGGGTCAACGACGCGATCAGTAACGAGAGCGGATGTTGGGAGCGGTTCATCGGAGCTGCGGCTGCGCAATTTCGGTATTACTATTTTTCTTTCATTAAGGAGATATTTAAGCGGCGGCAGAGGACGATAATCGTTCGGTGCGCGGCTGCGCGCTCACGGGAACCCTTTCGCGGTGATCTGCTGAAGATGCGCGCACGATGGATGGGATTCTCGGCGGCATTCGCCCTATATTGACTGGATCACGATCCGAATTGTCTTGCCTCGGTTGCTGTGGTTTCATTTTAAGTCTTCATCGCCTCTTCCCGCACGGGCCCCGCCCGATGCCACTCCGGCCCGCGCCCGTCGTCCCGGCGGGCTGCCGAGAACCCGCCGGCTGTCCGCCGATTGCCCGCCCGACCCATCCCGGCGATGATCGCCGCCGCGACGCGGCTGCGGCCGAGAGGCTGGAGGGAGACCGATGAGAACCCGTGACCAGGCAGTGGGGCTGGCGATCCTCGTCGGCGGGCTGTCCATGGCCGCCTGGCCCGGGCAGGCCGGGACGATCGACGTGACCTTCGCCTGTTCGAACGGACAGGCGCTGGCCGTCACGTTCGTGAACGCGGCGGGGCCCGACAAGGCGGTGGTCCGGCCGGCGAACGGCGCCGCCGTCACCCTGCCCGTGCAGATGAGCGGGTCGGGATACCGCTACGCCGACGCCACGCACGAGCTCCGGGGCAAGGGGCAGTCGGTCACGTGGACCGACGGGTCCGGCAAGCCCGTCACCTGCACCGACCACACCCCGGCCGACGCCAAGCCGCGCTAGGACGCCCGGGGCCGGGCAAGGGGTCGGCTCTGGGATCAGTTCCGGGATCGGCTCCGGGGTCGGTTCCGGACGCGGATGCCTCCTTTCCGGCCACGACTCTTGTGCCGGTCCGGCTGTGGCCTGATGTTGGCCGCCGGCGAAGCAGAGCGGTGGTCCATGGCTGTCGTGCGGCGGATCGGCCTCGTGGTCTGTCCCGATTTCGATTTCATGGCGCTGGCGGTGACCTCGCCGTTCGTGCTGGCCAACAAGTACGCGGGCGCGCCGGTCTACGACGTCCGCCTGCTCGCCGAGCAGGGCGGCCGGGTGCGCGCGGGGCTGGGGCCGGACATCGCCACCGAGCCCCTCGGCGCGCCCGACGCCTTCGACACGATCCTGGTCGCGGCCGGGATCGGGCTCCCGGAGACGACGCCGGGCCTCGCCCGCTACCTCCGGGCGGCGGCCCGGGCGACGCGCCGGGTCGCGGGGCTGTGCATGGGGGCGTTCGTCCTGGCCGATGCCGGCCTGCTCGACGGGCGCCGCGCCACGACCCACTGGAACCACGCGTCCCAGTTCCGCGCGCGCTATCCCGAGACCCGGCTCGACATCGACAAGATCTACATCGCCGACGACAACATCTGGACCTCGGCGGGCATGTCGGCGGCGATCGACCTCGCGGTCGCCATGGTGGAGCGCGATCTCGGCCGCGACATCGCCACCCGCGTCGCCCGCGGGCTGGTGATGGAGCGCCGCCGGGCCGGCGGTCAGGCGCAGCACTCGGCGCTGCTCGAGGTGGATGCGCCCACCGACCGGATCCAGAGCGTCCTCGCCCACGCGCGCCGGAACCTGCGGCTGCCGCTCACCACCGAGGACCTCGCCGCCGTGGCCTGCCTCAGCCCGCGCCAGTTCACCCGGCTGTTCCGGTCCGAGACCGGGATCTCGCCCGCCAAGGCCATCGAGACGATCCGCGTCGAGGCCGCCAAGCTGATGCTGGAGGAGAGCCGGCTGCCCATCGAGGCGATCGCCCGGGAGGCCGGCTTCGCCAACCGCGAGCGGATGCGCCGCGCGTTCCTCCGGGTCCACGGCGCGGTGCCGCGGGTGATCCGCCGCGCGGCCGGGCCCCTGGCGGTCGCCTGAGCCGCGCCGAGACATGGCCGGGCATGGCCGGGCATGGCCCGAAACGTGGCTTTTATGGCGTAGGCCGACCTCCGCGGCGACCGTAAGCATGGCCGGGGGCTCAGCCGATCCTCGGAGGTACGCGGCCATGGTGAACCTGACGATCAACGGCCGGCCGCACGCGGTCGAGGCCGAGCCCGACACGCCGCTCCTCTTCGTCCTGCGCGACACGCTCGGGATGACCGGCACCAAGTACGGCTGCGGGATTGCCCAGTGCGGGGCCTGCACGGTGCTCCTCGACGGGCAGGCGACGCGCTCCTGCCAGGTGCCGCTGGAGAGCGTCGGCGGCCAGGCCGTCACCACCATCGAGGCGATCGAGCAGGACGCCGTCGGCCGGAAGGTCGTCGAGGCCTGGGTCTCGGTGCAGGTGCCCCAGTGCGGCTACTGCCAGTCCGGCCAGGTCATGGCCGCCACGGCCCTCCTCAAGCAGACGCCCAGGCCCACCGATGCCGAGATCGCCGAGGCGATGACCAACCTGTGCCGGTGCGGGACCTACAACGCCATCGCCGCCGCCGTGCGGCAGGCCGCCGCCTGAGGAGGCCGCCATGGACCAGTTCCGCGATCTCGCCCGGCACGGCCTGTCCCGCGTCGATCCCGTCTCCGACGACCCGGCGCGCCGGCCGGCTCCCTCCCGCCGCGGCGTCCTCGCGGCGGCCGGCGGCGCCCTGGTGCTGAGCGCCGTCCTGCCGGTCCGCGCCGCCCGCGCGGAGGCGCAGGGCCCCGCGGAGGGCGCGGGCGCGCTCGCGCCCAAGCCCGGCACCCGGGTCGCCGCCTTCCTGGAGATCCACCCGGACGGGACCGTCAAGCTGCTGAGCCCCTTCGTGGAGGGCGGCCAGGGCATCGCCACCGGCCTGGCGCAGATCGTCGGCGAGGAGCTCGACGTGCCGCCGTCCCGCTTCGTGGTGGAGTGCGCGCCGCCCGGTCCCGACTACGCCGTCGTGAACGGCATCCGCATGACCGGCGGCAGCTTCTCGACCCGGTCGAGCTACGACGTCATGCGGCGCCTCGGGGCCACCGCCCGGGACCTGATGATCCGCGCCGCCGCGGCCCGGCTCAAGGTCCAGGAGGGCGAACTCACCACCCGGGACGGGGTCGTGCTGCACGCGGCCTCGAACACGGCGCTCCCCTACGGCGCCCTGGCATCCGACGCGCTGGCGCTGAAGCCGAACGAATCCGTGCCGCTGCGCGACCCCCGGACCTTCCGCTACATCCGCCAGCCGGTCCCGCGGATCGACGTGCGGGACAAGTCGACCGGCCGGGCGATCTACGCGATCGACCAGAAGGTCGACGGCATGCTCTACGCCGCCGTGCAGCACGCGCCGCGGCTCGGGACCGAGCCGGAGAGCCTGAAGAACGAGGCCGAGGTCGGGGCGATGCCGGGCGTGCACGCGGTGCACCGCCTGCCGGGGGCCGTGGCGGTCACGGCCGACAGCTGGTGGCGCGCCCGCAAGGCCGTCGAGGCGCTGCAGGTGGGCTGGTCGGCCGGCAAGGCCAGCGGCCTCGACACGGTGGCGGCCGATTTCTCCTCCGCCGGCATGCTCGCCGCGCTGAAGGCCTCGGCGGATCCGGGCCACGTCGCCGAGGCCGAGGGCGACGTGGAAGGTGCCTTCGCGAAAGCCGCGAAGGTGGTCGAGGCGGATTACGAGGCGCCCTACCTCGCCCATGCCCAGCTCGAGCCGCCCTCGGCGATCGCGCGGTTCAACGGAGACGGCACCCTCGACGTCTGGCTGCCGAACCAGATGCCGGAGGTGTTCCAGGCGGTGTCGGCCAAGGTCGCCGGGCTGGAGCCGGCCAAGGTCCGCATCCACTCGCCGATGCTCGGCGGCTTCTTCGGCCGGCACTTCACCTACGAGGCCGGCAACCCGTTCCCGCAGGCGATCCTGCTCGCCAAGGCGACCGGCCGGCCCGTGAAGGTGCTGTGGTCGCGCGAGGAGGAGTTCGCCCGCGACGCGGTCCGGCCCCTGAGCTTCAGCCGGTTCCGGGCGGCCCTCGACGCGGCGGGCCGGCCGACCGCCCTCACGGTGCGCACGGTCGGCGAGGGGCCGATCGGCCGCTACTTCAGCATGATGATGCGGACGCCGGTCGACCCGTCCGCGGTCGAGGGCATCGTCGAGAAGCCCTACGCGGTGCCGAACCGGCGCATGACCTTCACGAAGGTCGCCCATCCCGTGAACATCGCGTTCTGGCGCTCCGTCGGCCACTCGATGAACGACGCGTTCTACGAGAGCTTCCTCGACGAGGTCGCGCAGGCCGGCGGGCAGGATCCCTTCGCGCTGCGCATGGCGCTCCTCAAGGACAGCGCCCGCCACCGCGCCCTGCTGGCGGCGGTGGCCGAGATGTCGGGCGGCTGGCGGCGCGGCCCCTACCGGGCCGAGGGCGGCCTGCACGCCCGCGGCGTCGCGATGGCCTCGCCCTTCGGGTCGGAGACCGCCACCGTCGCGGAGGTCTCCGTCGAGGGCGGCGAGGCGCGCGTGCACAACCTCTGGATCGCGTTCGACCCGGGCAGCATCGTCAACCCGGCGATCGTCAAGGCGCAGGTCGAGTCGGCGGCCGCGCTGGGCCTGTCCTCGGTCCTGTTCGAGCAGATCGTCTACCGGGACGGCGTGCGCCAGTCGCAGAACTACGACACCTACCCGATCCTGCGCCGGGAGCACATGCCGGCCGTGCACGTGCGCATCGTCGAGAGCGGCGCGCCGATGGGCGGCGTCGGCGAGCCGGGGCTGCCGGGCGTGCCGCCCGCGATCCTCAACGCCGTCGCGGCGCTGACCGGCCAGCGGGTCCGCGCCCTGCCGATGACCAACACCAAGCTCGGCGCCGCCTGAGCGCCCGACAACCGACGACGGGACGGGACAACCACGATGACACAGGCTCACGGGAAGGCCCTGGTGACGGGCGCGTCCTCGGGGATCGGCGCGGAGTACGCCGCGCAGCTGGCGGCGCGGGGGCACGACCTCGTCCTCGTAGCCCGCGACGCGGCCCGGCTGGCGGCCCTCGCCGCGCGCCTCGGCGGGGCGGCGGGCGTGGCGGTGGAGGTCCTGCAGGCCGACCTGACCCGGCCGGCGGACGTCGCCGCGGTCGGCGCGCGCCTCGCCGCCGACCCGGCGCTGCGCCTCCTGGTGAACTGCGCCGGCCTCGGGCCGATGGGGCCTGTCCTCCCCGGGCCGGCGGCGGGCTACGACCCCATGGTCGCCCTCAACGTGACGGCGCTGCAGCACCTGACGCTGGCCGCGGCCTCCGCCTTCGCGGAGCGCGGCGGCGGCACGATCGTGAACGTGTCGTCGGTGGTCGCCCTGCTGCCCGAGCGCTTCAACGCGGTCTACGCGGCCAGCAAGGCCTACGTGCTGGCGCTCACCCAGGGGCTCGCCTCCGAGCTCGCGCCCCGGGGCGTGCGCCTGCAGGCGGTGCTGCCGGGCATCACCCGCACCGAGCTGTTCGCGCGGGCGGGCGCCGATCTCGACCGGATCCCCGCCGCGATGATCATGGAGGCGCGGGATCTCGTGGCCGCGGCCCTCGCGGGGCTCGACGCGGGCGAGCCGGTCACGATCCCGTCCCTGCCCGAGATCGACGATTGGACGGCCTTCG
Source organism: Methylobacterium sp. NMS14P (assembly GCF_028583545.1). Lineage (NCBI taxonomy): Bacteria > Pseudomonadati > Pseudomonadota > Alphaproteobacteria > Hyphomicrobiales > Methylobacteriaceae > Methylobacterium > Methylobacterium sp. NMS14P. The sequence goes on from NZ_CP087106.1 coordinate 5,045,082, forward strand.
AGGCCGCCCGCCTGCGCCTCGGCCCGAACCTCTCCCGCAGCGCGCCGGCCGCACGCTACGGCCTCGGCTGAGCGGCGTCCGGGGCGGCCCACCCTGGCCCGGTCGCGCCGGACCCGCTAGGAACCGCCCGTCCCGGAGATCGAGGCGTCGGCGTCCCGCCGCTTGTCGCCCGCGACGCGGAGTAACACCGTGCCCGCGCCCCCGTCGCGCTTCGACGCCGTTCTCCTCGACCTCGACGGCACCCTCGTCGACAGCCTCGCCGATCTCCGGACGGCCCTGAACGCCACCCTGGCGCGCGAGGGCCTGCCGCCGGTCGGGGCCGCCGCGATGCGGACCATGGTGGGCGACGGCGCGGTGGCGCTGCTGCGGCGCGCCCTGCGGGCCTCGGGCGGCGATCCGGAGCGGGCACCGGCGCTGCTGCCGGCCTTCCTGGCCGTGTACGAACCGCTCGCGGCCGCCGGCACCGCCCTGTTCCCCGGCGCCGCCGCGGCGGTCCGCGACCTCCGGGCGGCGGGCTACGCGCTGGCGATCGTCACCAACAAGCCGGCCCGCGCCACCGGCCTGATCCTCGACTCCGTGGGGCTGGCGCCGCTGATCGACACGGTCGTGGGCGGCGACACGCTGCCCGAGCGCAAGCCCGATCCCGCGCCGCTGCGTGAGGCCCTGCGCCGCCTGCGTGTCGAGCCCGGGCGGGCCGTCATGGTCGGCGACATGCACCACGACATCGCGGCCGCCCGCGCCGCCGGCACCGCCGCCATCCTGGCCCGCTACGGGTACGGCCGCCCCGAGGACGCCGACGCCGCCGACGCCGTCCTCGACGACATCGGCGGCCTGGGGGGCCTGATCGGGGCGCTGCCCGCGGGCGGCGCCCCGGTCACCTAGCGGCCTCCTAGCGGCTTGCCGCGAGGTCGAGGCGGGCGGGGGCGTTCGGCGCCCGGGCTTCCCGCTCGAGGACGGCGCGGGCGCTGTCGGCGAGGACGAGCCAGGCGCCGGCCATGAGGGTGACGTCCTTGAGGACGAGGCGCCCGGCGCCCGAGAGGTAGGGGAAGCCGTGCTCGGCGTCGCCGAGCGCCGCCACCCAGGCCTCGGGGGTGGTCACGAGGAACGACAGGGTCACCACCGGGGTGAGGAAGGCCAGCACCGCCCCGGCGAGGCCCAGCCGCCGCGACGCCAGGCCGACCAGGACGAGCAGGCCGATCAGCAGCTCAACCGTGCCGAGCCCGCGGGAGAACGCGTAGGTGTGGTTGGCCGTCTGCCAGGCGCGGGCGGCGAGGTTGAGCTCGCCCTCGTGGGTGAGGTGCTGGGCGTACTGGTCGGGATGGGCGTAGAAGAACGCCATCACCGGGCTGTTGGCGACGAAGGGCGTGATGCTGTCGGCCTCGTAGGGCACGAACTTGAGCGCGCCGATCCAGAGGAAGATGACCGCGATGGCGACCCGCATGGCCTGGAGGCCGAGGCGGTTCGAGCCCGGCCCGGAGACGAGGCCGAGGACGCGGCGAACCTGCGTGTTCATGGCACGATTCCTTGCTCAATCGGATGGGAGGAGGGGGCTACGCCTCGGCGGAGGCCGCGAAGGCGTCGAGCGCGCGGGTCGCGTAGACGACCGCGGCACCGGCATTGAGGCTGGTGGCGACCCCGAGGGCCTCGGCCAGCTCGGCCTCGGTGGCGCCGAGCTTGCGGGCGGCGTCGGTGTGGACCGTGATACAGCCGTCGCAGCGCAGGGAGATCGCCACCGCCACCGCGATCAGCTCGCGGGTCTTGGCGTCGAGCTGGCCGGTCTTCTGGCCCGCCGCGCTGAGGGTGCCGTAGCCCCGCACCGTGTCGGGGCTGAGCTTGGCGAAATGTCCGACGCCGGCGGTGACCTGCTGGCGGTACGTGTTCCAATCGATCATGTGCATGACGACCTCCTTCGTGATGACGAGGAAGGTAGTCGGGGCCGGCCGCGCCCTCGATGACCGCGCGGCGCAGGCCGATGACCGCGCGGATCAAACCGCCTGCGGGGGCGCCTCGGCCTGCCGCGCCTGTCCGGGGCGGATCCCGTACTTGCGCAGGAACGCCCGGCTGAGGGCGGGCGCGGACTGGTAGCCGACCTCCGCGGCGAGACGGTCCAGCGGGACCGTCTCGGTGCGCAGGCGATGATGGGCGAGCCCGAGCCGCAGGTCGGTGAGGAATTCCAGCGGCGCGACGCCCGCGGCGCCGCGGAAGGCGCGCACGAGGCTCGCCCGCGAGGCGGCGGCCGTCGCGGCCAGTTCGTCCAGCGTCCAGGGATGCACCGGGTCGCGCACCATCGCGAGCACCGCCCGGGCGGTGAGCGGCTGCCCCAGGAGGCGCAGCAGGCCCTCGGCCGGGGCCGACGCCTCGAGATGCGCGCGGAGCATCATCATGAACAGCGCGCTCGCGAGGTTCTCGGCGACCGCGACCGACCCGGCGCGGAGGTCGTTCAGCTCCTCGCGGATGCCCGCCAGCAGCGGCGCGAAGCGGGTGGCGAGGGGCTCGGCGCCGACGCTCAGGACGAGGAGGTCCGGCAGGGCGGTCACGATCAGGGTCTGGGGCGCCGCCTCGAAGGCCAGGCGGCCGCAGATCAGCTCCACGTCCGGCTCGGCCCCGACGGTGGTCTTGAACCGCAGATCGTGCGCGTGGCGGACCGCGACGGGCAGGGGCGCCGACGGCGGCGGCCCCGCGCCGTGGAACAGGTGCGCGTCGCCGCGCGGCAGGAGCAGGATGTCCCCGGCCGCGACCTGCAGGGGCGCGCCCCCGGGCCGCCGCAGCGTGGCGCGGCCGCGCGTCACGAGGTGGAAATAGGCCTGCCGCGTCGGCTCGGGCGCGTGCGGGGCGGCCCAGGCGCCGCCGAAGCGGCAGACGTCGTCCAGGTGCGGCCGCACCCGCAGCAGCGGCGCGAGGCCGCTCAGCGGATCGTCGACCCCGGCGGCCCCTGGCCCGTCCGCGCGGCGCCTGATCGGTCCGGCCATGCTCCCCGCGCTCCGGAATGCCCCCGGGGCCCGGCATAAGGGCGCGCGGCGGCCTCGACCAGGGGTTGTTCGCCGGCGCCGCGCCCGGTCAGCCCGCCGCGATGGCCCTCTCGACGAACGCGGTCACGCCCGCGATGTAGCGCTGGATCGGGATCCCGCGCTTCCGGTGCTTGGCCCGCTTCACGTACCAGTCCTGCAGGAGCGGCTTGATCAGCGCCGCGGTGAGATCGACGTCGGCGACCGCGAAGACGCCCGCCGCCGCGCCGCGGGCGAGGACCTCGGCGAAGATGCGCTCCGTGGCGGCCTCGCTCTCCGTCGCCATCGTCCGGGCGGGGGCCGGGAATCCCTTCGCCTCCATGAAGGCGAAGACGAACCAGGGCTGCATCGCCTCGGTCAGGCGGATATGGGTCTCGATCAGCCAGCGCAGGTGCGCGGCCGGATCCGCCGCGAGCCCCGCCGGGGCCTGCCGCAGGACCGCCTCGGCCGTCTCGGCCACCTCGGTGAGGATCATCACCAGCAGCGTGTTCTTGTTGTCGAAGTACGAGTAGAGCCCGCCCATGCTGAGCCCCGAGGCCCGGGCGAGGTCGCGCAGGCTCGTCTCGTGGAAGCCCTGCCGGCTCGACAGCTTCAGCACCGCCTCGATGATCCGCGCGAGGTTGGCGACGGCGACGTGGTCCTTCCGGACGCTGATCCGGTCCCGGTGCCGCGCCAGGATCCGCGCGCAGATCGCCTCGGTCGCGTAGGCGTCCTTCGCCGGAGGGGGCGCCGGAAGGTGCGCCGCGAGGTTCACCGGCGGGTTGGCCGGAGGAGCGTCTGCGGGGCTCATCGATCCATCGTCGCTCCGTCGTCGCGCCAGCCCGCCGTGGCCACGACCGGGAGCGGCTCCCGCGGTCTAGCCCGTTGCCAGGCGCGAATCCAGGCGATAAAAAGCGAGCGCTCGCTCGATTTTCGTCGTCGGCACCGACCCAGGAGGTGGGCCCGTGGATTTCACCATCTCCCCGCGCGTCGAGGATTACCGCGCCCGGATCGCGGCCTTCGTGGACGCGCACATCCTGCCGCTGGAGGCCGATCCGGCCGCCTATGACGGCCACGGCAACATCAGCCTCGCCGAGCTGGCCCGGCTGCGCGGCCTCGCCCGCGCAGAGGGCCTGTGGTGCCTGCAGCTGCGGCCCGAGACCGGCGGCGCCGGGCTCGACAAGGTCGGCATGGCGGCCTGCTACGAGGCCATGAACCGCTCGATCTTCGGGCCGGTCGTGTTCAACTCGGCCGCGCCCGACGACGGCAACATGATGGTGCTGGAGAAGGTCGCGACCCCGGACCAGAAGGCGCGCTGGCTCGCGCCGATCGTGGACGGGCGGGTCCGCTCGGCCTTCGCCATGACCGAGCCGCATCCCGGCGGCGGCTCCGATCCCGGCATGATCCAGACCCGGGCCGAGCGGCGGGGCGACGGCTACGTGGTCACCGGCCGCAAGTGGTACATCACCGGGGCCGAGGAGGCCGAGCACTTCATCCTGATGGCGCGCACCTCCGACGACGCGCGGAAAGGGCTGACCGCCTTCCTGTTCCACAGGGACCAGCCCGGCTGGCGGATCCTGCGCCGCATCCCGATCATGGGGCCGGAGGAGCACGGCGGCCACTGCGAGCTGCTGTTCGAGGGCCTGGAGATCCCGGCCGAGAACGTCCTGATGACCGAGGGCGACGGCCTGAAGCTCACCCAGATCCGTCTCGGGCCGGCGCGGCTGACCCACTGCATGCGCTGGCTCGGCCTGTCGAAGCGCTGCGTCGAGATCGCCCGGGCCTACGCGGCCGAGCGGCACGGCTTCGGGATCCGGCTGGCCGACCGGGAGAGCATCCAGCTGATGCTCGGCGACCTCGCCATGCGGATCGAGATCGGGCGCCTCCTGGTGATGAAGGCCGCCTGGGCCCTCGACCAGGGCAGCTTCGCCCGCAAGGAGGTGTCGATGGCCAAGGTGCACGTGGCCAACCTCCTGCACGCGGCCGCCGACACGGCGATCCAGATCAACGGCGCGCGGGGCTACTCCACCGACACCCCCCTCGAGTGGATCTACCGCTACGCCCGGCAGGCCCGCCTCGTGGACGGGGCCGACGAGGTCCACAAGATGGTCCTGAACCGCAACCTCGAGGCCGAGGGCGACGCCTTCTGGTCGTGGGGCGTCGGGGCCTGAGGGTCGGGCCTGAGCGGGGCCAACACCGTCCGTCCGCCGCGTGGGGCGCGCCGGCAGGCCGAGTCAGACAGGGAAGCCGAGAGGAAGCCGAGAGTATGACCGAGGTCGTGATCACAGGCGCGGTGCGCACCGCGATCGGCACGTTCGGCGGCGCGCTGGCCGGCACGCCGCCCTCCGTCCTCGCCGCCCGCTGCGTCGCGGAGGCGCTGCGCCGCGCCGGGACCGCGCCCGAGGCGGTCGGCCACGTGGTCCTCGGCAACGTCATCCCGACCGAGCCCCGGGACGCCTACATCGCCCGCGTCGCCGCCATGGAGGGCGGGATTCCCGAGGAGGTGCCGGCCATGACGGTCAACCGCCTCTGCGGCAGCGGCCTGCAGGCGATCGTCTCGGCCGCGCAGTCCATCCTGCTCGGCGACGCCGAGACGGCGGTGGCCGGCGGCGCCGAGAGCATGAGCCGCGCGCCCCACCTCCTGACCACCGGGCGGACCGGGTCGCGCATGGGCGACGCCGTGCTGGTCGACTACATGCTCGGCGCGCTGACCGACCCGTTCGGCAACGGCCACATGGGCGTCACCGCCGAGAACGTGGCCGCGCGCTACGCCGTCCCCCGCGACGCGCAGGACGCCTTCGCGGCCGAGAGCCAGGCCCGCGCCGCGCGGGCGATCCGCGAGGGCCGGTTCCGGGAGCAGATCCTGCCGATCGAGGTCCAGCGCCGGCGCGAGACGGTGGCCTTCGACACCGACGAGCACCCGAAGGCCACGAGCGCCGAGGACCTGGCCAAGCTCCGTCCGGCCTTCTCCAAGACCGGCAGCGTCACGGCCGGCAACGCCTCGGGGCTGAACGACGGCGCCGCGGCCCTCGTCCTGTCGAGCGCCGCGCGGGCCGCGCGCGACGGCGCGACGCCCCTCGCCCGGATCGTCGGCTACGCCCACGCCGGCGTGGACCCGTCCGAGATGGGCATGGGCCCGGTGCCGGCGGTGCGGCGTCTGCTGGAGCGGACCGGCCTGCGGGCGGCGGATTTCGACGTCGTCGAGTCGAACGAGGCCTTCGCGGCGCAGGCCTGCGCGGTCTCCCGCGAACTCGACCTCGACCCCGACAGGGTCAACCCGAACGGCGGCGCCATCGCCCTCGGCCACCCGATCGGCGCCACGGGGGCGATCATCACCGTGAAGGCCCTCTACGAGCTGGCCCGGACCGGCGGCCGCTACGGGCTCGTCACCATGTGCATCGGCGGCGGCCAGGGGATCGCCATGGCCCTCGAGCGCGTCCCGTGACGCGGGTCTGAGGCGCCATGCTGGACGCGGATCAGAGGACGGCGCTCTGCGCCTGGATCGGTCGGACCCTGGAGGCCGGGACGGTCGCGCTCGACGACGCGCGGCCGCTGACCGGCGGCTCGATCCAGGAGAACTGGATGCTGTCCTGCCGGGTCGACGGCGCGCCCCGGGGCTTCGTCCTGCGCAAGGACGCGGCCGCCACCATCGCGTCGAGCCGCTCGCGGGCGGAGGAGTTCCGGATCCTGCGCGCCGCCTTCGCGGCCGGCGTGCGGGTGCCGGAGCCGGTCGGCTTCTGCGCGGATCCGGGGGTGGTCGGGGCGCCCTTCGCGCTGATGGGCCTCGTCGCCGGGATCGGGCTGGGGCCGCGGGTGGTCAAGGACACGAGCCTGGGCGGCGACCGCGCGGCGCTCGCCGAGCAGCTCGGCCGCGAGCTCGCCCGGACGCACGGCATCCTGCGGGCGGACGGCCCGGGAGCCGTCCCGGCGGGCGACCTCGCCTTCCTCGGCGCGCCCGAGCCCGAGCCGGCCCTGGCCGAGATCCGCGCGCTCCGGGCGAGTCTCGACGGGATCGGCGCCGCGCGCCCGGCCCTCGAATGGGGCCTGCGCTGGGCCGAGCTCCGCGCGCCGCCCTGTCCCCAGCCGGTCCTGGTCCACCGCGACTTCCGCACCGGCAACTACATGGTCGATGCCGAAGGCCTGACGGCGATCCTCGACTGGGAATTCGCCGGCTGGGGCGACCCGGTCCAGGATATCGGCTGGTTCTGCGCCGCCTGCTGGCGGTTCGGCCGGCCCGACCTGGAGGCCGGAGGCATCGCCCCGCGGGCCGCCTTCTACCGCGGCTACGAGGCCGAGAGCGGGCGCGCGATCGACCCGGAGGCGGTGCACTACTGGGAGGTCATGGCGCATCTGCGCTGGGCGGTGATCGCCCTGGAGCAGGGCCACCGCCACGTCTCCGGTCAGGAGACGTCGCTGGAGCTGGCGCTGACCGGCCGGATGGTGCCCGAACTCGAGGCCGCGATCCTGCGCGAGACCGCGCCCGAGCGGTGGGGAGCCCGATGAGCGAATCCTTCCCGGACGCGCCCGCGGGCGCCGCCCTCCTGTCGGTCGCCCGGCAGAGCCTCCTCGACGAGGTCGCGCCGGCCCTGTCGGGGCGCCAGCGCTACGTCCTGCTGATGGCCGCCAACGCGATGGGCGTGGTCATGCGGGAGATCGCGCAGGCGGGCGCGGCGGCCGGGGCCTGGGAGCGGGCGCTGGGCGGCGCCGAATCGCCGGCCGATCTGGTCGCGGCGATCCGCGCCGGCCGGTGCGACGGGGACGCGGCGCTCCACGCCGCGCTCGTCGAGACGACGCGGATCGCCGCCGGCATCTGGAAGGCCCCGGGCTAGCGATCCCGGGCAAGCGATCCCGGGCTGCCGATCCCGGGCTGCCGATCCCGGGCTGCCGATCCCGACCTCAGTAGGGGCGGCCGGTGCCCCGGCGCCGGTCGTAGCGGCGCCCGAGATAGGCGATGAGCTTCGGCACGATGAAGGCCGTCAGGAGCTTGCGCAGCATCGGTGGGGCCTCCGTCAGCGGGCGCGGCGGGCGAGCCAGCCCGCCGCGAAGGCGAGGGCGGCCAGACCCAGCAGGGTGTTGGTGCGGTTGGCGTCGGCCGTGCGGATCGCCTGCCGGCCGTAATCCGCGCCGCGGCGGCGCACGTCCCGGGCGCGGTCGCGGCCCTCGTCGATCAGGTGATCGGCCCGTCTCCGGGCGGCCTCGGCCAGATGGCGGCCGTCCTCCGCGAGGTCCTCGGCCCGGTCGCGGGCGTGGCCGTAGGCGTACTGCGCCCCGCCGGCCACCTGGTTGACGGCGCCGCGCACCTGGCGGGCCGGGTCACCGGTCAGGCCGCCCAGGGCGGTCTGGGCGCGGCCCTTGAGGTGGCGGGACGCGCCGCGGATCTGGTCGCGGTTCATGCAGCTCTCCTGTTGTCGTGAGGATGGAGCCCCCGCCTCGGGGGGCGGCGGCGCCGGGGTGCCGGCGCCGCGGGACGGACTCAGTGCTTTCCGGTGATCTTGTCGGCGATGGACTTGGCGCCGTCCTTGACGTCGCCGACGGTCTTCTGCGCCTCACCCTTCAGCTCCTGCGCCTTGCCCTCGGCCACCAGCTTGTCGTTGCCCGTCGCCTTGCCGGCCGCCTGCTTGACGTTGCCCACCGCCTCGTTGGCCAGGCCCTTGATCTTGTCGGTCGTGCTGCTCATCGCGTGTGCTCCTGCTTCGCTGGTGAGGCCGGTCTCCCCGGCCGGTGGTGGCCCCCGCATTCCGCGCGGAGGCCGGTGAAGGTGTCAGAGGGCGGTGTCAGACGCGCCGGGTCTCGTAGGCGCCGAGCAGGGTCGCGGGCTTGGGCGCGCCCAGCCGGCCGCCGACATACGCCGCCAGCGCACCCAGGATCAGCGCCAGAGCGGCGTAGAACGCGCCCTGCGTGGCCGCCGACTTCGCCGTCACCGCGGCCGCCTCGGCCTTCTGCTTGGCGCTGGCCACCGCCTGCTCGTACTGCTTCTGGTAGTCGTCGATCTGCGCCTTGGCCTGATCCGGCGTGATGCTCTGCGCCTTGGCCAGGGCGTCGGCGGCGCGGGTCTTGGCCTGCTCCTTCTGGGCCGGGTCACCGGTCAGGACGGCCCTCACCGCCGCCACGGCCGCGTCCTTGGCCGCCTGCGGGTCCTGGCCGGCGGCCTGCTGGCGGACCTTGTCCTCGATGCCGTCCAGCGGGTTCGAGATCTTCGACAGCGACGGCGCCGCCGCCTGGGCGGCGGTCTGCACCGTGCCGCCGACGAGGTTGCCGGCGCCGCCGAGCGCGCTCGAGACCGTGCCGAGCGTGCCGCCGACCAGGCCGCTGGCGGCCGAGGTCAGCAGGTAGAGCACCACCAGGGTCGTCACCGCCCACGAGACCAGCCCGTGCAGGGCGGCCGCGCCCGGCAGGGCCTTGCCCGAGAGCCGCCCGGCGATGAGGCCGCCGGTCAGCGAGGCGACGAGGCCGGAGGCGACGAACCACGCGCCCGCGCCCATCGAGACGGTGGAGGCGGAGGGGTTGTCGGCGGCGGTCGTGCCGACCGAGGCCAGCCCGACGCCGACGCCGACGAGGTTGATGATCACCTGGGTGACCAGCGCGGTCACGGCGCCGGCGAAGATGGCGCCCCAGGAGACTTGGTTGAGCAGGACGGCGCGCGTGTCGGCGTGCGCGTCCGGCGCGAGGGGCGTTGCAACGGTCTGAATGGTGGTCACGCTGTCACTCCGGTGGTGGATCGCAGAAATTCGTGGGACAGCCGGCCCGGACGGCCCAGGGGCGGCCGGGACGCGGCTCAGTCGCGGCGGGCGCTGACGAGCAGGCCGAGGCCGAAGCCCGCGATGCCGGCGATGAGCAGGGCGGCCAGCGGGTACTCGGCGACCTGCTGGCCGACCTCGCGGGTGCCGCGGCGCAGGGCGTGGCTGCCGCGCGCGTAGGCGTCCTCGGCGTAGTCGTACGCCTCCTCGGCCGCGTGGCGGACACCGCGCTCGGCGCGGGCGTACTGGTCCTGCGCGGCGCCCTGGGCGCGGCGGGCGCGGGCCTCGACGTCGTCGGCCCCGAGATCGTCGACGGCGTCGCGAACCCGGCCGCCGAGGTCGCGGGCGGCGTCGGTGACGTGGTCGGCGACGTGGTCGGCCGCGTCGCGCACGGTGTCCTTGGCCTGCCCGTAGAGGGTCTCGGCCTGTCCGGCGGCCTCGCGGGCGCGGCCCTCGACCGAGTCCCGCCGCGAGCCGGTCAGGTCGCCGAACGCGCCCTGCACCTTGCCGCCGAGTTCCCGGGCCGCGCCCGTGATGCGATTGGTATCGACCATGTCGTTCTCCTCCGTCGTCGCGTCTGCGATCGCCTCCGCGATCGCGTTCGTGGTGGGGGGCGCCTCACCGTGAGGCGCCGGGCGAGAGCCGTCAGCGCGGGTCGGAGCCCCTGGACCCGGGTCCAGGGGCCTTCGATCCGGGCTCGTCGCGCTTCTGGCGTCGGCCCTCGGTCTCCGTCCGGGCGTCGCCGGTCAGCTTGCCGATGGCCTCCTTCACCGAGCCCTTGAGATGCTCGGCGGACGGTGTCTTCCTGTCTTCGGTCACGGGCGCCTCGTCATGCGTGAGAAAACCCTGGCCGATCGGAAGATGTGCGTCGGGCGAGCCCGATCAATGGTTGGGTTATACCAGTATGGCGGTATTTATCCGTCAGATATGCTCAGCGGAAATCCGTTCTCGCGTCCCCAGACGACTGCCTCGCTGCGCTTGTGGATGCCGATCTTGCGGTAGAGCGCGGCGCCGTGATTGCGTACCGTGTTGCGCGACAGCCCGAGCTTGCGCGCGATCGCGTCGTCGCTGAGCCCCGAGCAGATCAGGTTGAGGATCTGGCGCTCGCGCACCGTCAGGTTCGGCGCCGCCGCGTCGCCCGCCTCCCGGCCGGGACGGCGCAGGTTCGCCAGCTTCTCGATCAGCCCGCGGCTGAACCACGACGTGTCGGCCATCACCGTCTCGATCGCGTCGAACAGCTCCCGCTCCGTGTGCTTGCGCTCGGTGATGTCCTGCAGGACCAGCAGAACGAAGGCCGTCTCGTTGATCTCGACCCGCTCGGCCGAGACCATGCAGTCGAGGCTCGCGCCGCTCTCGTGGCGCAGGCACACCTCGACGCCCAGCACGTAGCCCTGCCGCGCCAGCGCGGCCTCGACCTGCAGGCGCTGCGTGTCGGCGACCCACAGGCCGGCCTCCTCCAGCGAGCGGCCGACGACGCGGTCCTCGCCCAGGCCGAAGACCCGGCCGAACGCCTCGTTCACGCCCGTGACCTGACCGTCGTCGGCCCGCACCAGCACGGTCGGCACCGGCGTCATCCGGAACGCCTTGGCGAAGCGCTCCTCGCTCTGGCGCAGCGCGGCCTCGGCCTTCCGGCGCAGCTCCAGGTCGGCGAAGGTGAACAGCATGCACGGCTCGTCGCCCATCGCGATCGGCTGGCCGGCGACGATCACGAACCGGCTCCCGCCGTCGGGCAGGTCGAGGCAGGCCTCCATCTGCGGGATCGTGGCGCCCTCGTTGAGCCGCGCGACGGCGAGGTCGCGGTTGCGGGCGCCGGCCAGGACGTCGACCTCGTAGGCGCTGCGGCCGATCACGGCGTCGCGGGTGTAGCCGGTCATCTCCAGGAAGCCGTGGTTGACCTTGACGTGGCGCAGGTCGGACAGCCGCGTGATCACGGCCGGGGCCGGGTTGGCGTTGAAGGTGCGCTCGAACCGCTCCTCGGCCTCGAACTGGTCGGACACGTCCTTGAGGATCAGCGCGAGGCAGCTCGGATTGCCGTCGCGGTCGGTGGCCACCAGGCTGCGCAGCGAGTGGACGAAGTCCATGTCGGGCTTGTCGGCCCGCCGCACCTCGACCACGACGTCGTGGAAGCGCTCGCCCGCGATCACGCGCTCGATCGGGTACTGGTTTGGCGTGATGTGGTTGCGGTAGCGCAGGCAGAAGCGGTCGCGGTAGGCGTCGACGGTGGGGCCGAGCTCGTCGAGGCTCTCGGCGCCGTGCATCGCCAGGGCGGCCTCGTTGGCGTACGTGATGGTCTGGTCGGGCTCGACCAGGATCACGCCCTCGCTCAGGCCGGCGATGATCTGCCGGAGCTCATGCCTGTCGACCCCCGCCGTCACAGCTTCTGCCCCCCGTCACCCGCTCACTGCCCTGTCGGCAGCGGGGCACAAACGGGTTGCGCACAAGCCGGTTCCCTCATCTACGTTATTTTCCTGGTATACGCGCATCATTGACGCGGGCGTTTTGAGCCAAAGATTAATGCTCATACCGCCGCGACGCCGCTCCCGCGCGATCTCGGCGCCCTTCCCAGCAGACGTGGCCATGACGAACGCGCAGGATATTGACCGACCATTGCGGACGCCCGCGGAACACGTGGCCGTCATCTCCGGATCGGGTGCGCGATCCGAGGGCAGTCTGCGAGAACTTTCTTCAGAAGTTGCAGAATTCGATACGGCCTCGCGTTTAAGGCGCCTGCTCGGCCGCCTGTCGGAGGCCGCCGACGCCGCGGAGGCCGAGGGGCAGGTCCCGGCCGGCTTCGGGACGGCGCTGATCGACGCTGTGCCGGAGCTGCGCCGCAGCGCGCTGTCGCTGACCTGTGACGCCATCGCGGGCGACGTCCAGGGGGACGACCTCGTCCGGCTGACCCTCCTGAAGGCCTGGGAGCGCCGGGCGGAGTTCCGGAGCGGCACCGGGATGCCCGCGTGGCTCGTCGCGATCCTGCGTAGCCGCCCCGTCAACGGCCGCGTCGCGCACCGCCTCGCGGCGGCGGATCCGGGGATAGGTCGGCCGGCGCTCCGCGCCGGGCCGGCCGAAGGGCGCGTCGCGGGGCGGCGTGTGTCCTGAGGTGGCGTGCTGAGATGCGCCGGGCCCTCGGCGCCGCGCAATGCCGGGCGAGAAACGCGGCGTACTGGTAAAAATCTCTCATTCACATGAAGGTGTTAGGCTCCATATCGCGGATGTGGAACGCGCCGTGCGCCCTCGGGTGCCTCCGGGTTCCTCGCCGCTTTTCGAGGTTGTGCCGGGCGGATGGCCCTCTTGTCCGGCACGGCCGCGAGGCCGGGCGCCCGCGCCGCTCCGGGCGCGCGTCCGGCCCGTTGCCCTTCCATCCCTGGCCCGTGCCCCGGGTCCCGACGCGCCCTCGGGCGACCCCACCGTTCGCCCACCGTTCGACGGTCCGCCGGCGCGCCTGGCCGCGCGACGGGGCTGCCCGGCGCGGATGATTCCCACCCGAGATCCGAGATCACCGCAGAGGAGACGATGACACGATTTCGCGCTGCACTGCTCGCGCCCGCCCTGGTCCTCACGGTCTGCACCGCGACGGCAGCCGCCGCCAACCGGTTCGACGGGTCCTGGTCGGTCATCGCCACCGCGGAGAGCGGGGGGTGCACGGGCCCTTACAGCTATCCCATCGTCATCCGGGACGGGAACGTGGACGACGCCGGCGACAACGGCGTCGACGCGTCCGGACGGGCCGGAGCCGATGGCCGGATCACCGGCACGATCCGCAAGGGGCTCGCCAGCGTCTCGGTCTCGGGCCGCCTGCGCGGGTCGGCCGGGACCGGCCGCTGGACGCTCTCGGGGCTCGGCGCCTGCGCGGGCCGCTGGACGGCCCGCCGCACCAGCTAGGGGCGCGGTCGGCGGCCGGCACGCGCGACGATCACACGGTCAGGATGGCCCAGCCGTGGGCCGGGAGAGTCACGCGGGCGCCGGGGCCGCCGGCCTCGGCGAGATCGCCGCCGCCGGCCTCGATTGCCCGGGCCTCCGGCACCGGCAGCGTCGCGGCCGCGTCGGCGAGGTTCAGGGCGGTCAGCACCCGCGCGCTCCCGTCGCCCAGCGCGAGCACGATCTGCGCGTTGGCGAGGTGCAGCGCCCGCGCCCGCGCGCGGTGCAGCCCGGCCTGGCGCCGCCGGAGGGCGATCAGGTCCTGGTGCAGCCGGTAGATCGGCCAGCCGTACGGGGCGAGATCCGCGGGCGTCGGCGGGAAGGCCGGCCGGATGGCGTCGTCGCCGCCGACCCGCTCCTCCTTCACGCCGCGGAAGGCCTGCTCGTCGCCGGCGTAGATCGAGGGCGTCCCGCCGCAGGTCAGCAGGAGCGCCAGCGCGTGCGGCAGGTGGCGCTCGTCGGTGAGGCGGCTCGCGATCCGCGTCACGTCGTGGTTGCCCACGAAGGTCAGGGGCGCGAACCTGTCGAGATAGGCGTTGTGCCGGTCCAGGGCGTGGGCCAGCTCGAACAGGTTGCGGTCGTTGAGGGCGCTCCAGATCGCCTTCCACAGCTCGTACTGGGTCACCGCGTCCATGCCGGTGTCCTGGACGATTCGGGCGTAGTCGCCGTGGATCACCTCGCCGACGATGTAGGCCTCCGGATGCGCGAGGCGGACCTGCCGCAGCACCCGCGCCCAGAAGCGCGGCGGCACCGCGTAGGCCGCGTCCAGCCGCCAGCCGTCGGCACCCCGGGCGAGCCAGTGGCCCATGACGGCGGCGACGTGGTCGGCGACGCGCGGGTCGTCGTGGTTGAGCGTGACGAGCTGCCGGTGCCCCTCGAAGCAGGCGTAGTCCGGCTCGATGCCCGGACCGGAGCCCCGCGGCCAGGACAGCCTGAACCAGCCGGCCTGTCCGGATTCGGGCCCGTGCCGCAGGACGTCCTGGAAGGCCGGATGCGCCCGCCCGACATGGTTGAAGACGCCGTCGAGCAGGACCCGGAGGCCGCGGGCACGGGCCGCCGCGATCAGCGCGTCGAAATCGGCCTCGTCGCCCAGCCGCGGATCGATGCGGAAATGGTCGACCGTGTCGTAGCCGTGCGTAGAGGCGGCGAAGATCGGCCCCAGCGCCAGCCCGGACGCGCCGAGCTCGACCGCGTAGTCGAGCCAGCCGTGCAGGTGGGCGAGGCGGTGCGTGACCGGCGCGGCCGCGTCGGCCTGGTCAGGAGCCCCGACGAAGCGGAGGGGAAAGACCTGCCACCAGACTGCCTGTTCGATCCAGGACGCCACCCGACCTCCGTCCGCCGCCAATCGGGACCGAACCCTGTTGCGCCGCGATGGTTGCAGGACCGGCTGCGGGATCTCGGCCGGCCCGGACGCGGCCTTCGACCGCCGGGTTCCGCACCCCGACGAATCGGCGCCGTCCGGGACGCGCGCCGCCGCGGCGCGGGCGAGCGCCGCCGTGGCGCCCCCGTGCGCGGCGCGGCAATCCCCGACAGCTCGGATCCGGACGTGGTGGCAGGCGCGGTCACGGGCCGCGAGCGGCTCGGCATTCGGGATCGGGCCGGTGGCGCGGGAGGATGTCTCCGCGAACCGCCGCTAAGTCCCGACCGCAACAGCGTTATCGCCGCGGCGCCGGGATGCTGACTTGTCACCAGGAAAGCCTGGTGGTGCGGGCAGTCAGGTGCGAACCGGTCTCCAAATCGACTGGCTTTGCTGCCGCGGGAAATGGACTCAAGAAGGCCCATCCTGCGGCACGAAACGGCCCATCCCGCACCGCGAAATGGGCCGTCCAAACCAGACGTCCTCAATCAATCGCGATGGCAGACCGAGGATGGCGCCGAGCCGACGAGCACGCACCGGGTGACGCTTGACATCCACGCGGCGCGGGTGATGCTTCTACGCTCATGAGGAGGCCGCAGCGATGACCCGACGTCCGACCATCCTCGGCCGCAGCTATCTCGGCCATACGGCGACCCGCCGGACGCTACCGGATGTCACCTCAGCCCTGTCCGGTGACAAAGACACCGCTGCACCGGTCATCGCCCGCCGGATCGCCGACCTGGCGCGACGGGAGGGGAGGCCGCGGCCCAGCGGCGAACCTGGTCACTGGACCGGGTTTCGGATCGGCGACGTGGACGTCGAGATCGGAGGGCGGTCGGACAATCGACCGCGGATCGAGGTCCGGTCTAACGGCCAATTCGTCCTGCGCGGACAAGCGCGGGTCGGTGGCGATGGCGTGCGGCGCATCAATGTCCGTTACTGGGACCGGGGACGCTGGCAGCGGAAGCTGTTCCGGAGGCGTGTGCTCCCGCCAACGGACGCGGCGTGACGTCGTCCGCAGTCGTCGGTTCAGGACTGATCCGCCGTGCAACTACGCTCAGCTCCGACACTGTTGATTATGAGATCGATAATAGATAAGTATTGATGTGCTTCCGGGCTTGCGCGATGCGGCTACCGGATGGCCCGAGCTTCCTGAGCCGCGGCGCGAGCCGCCAGGTGCAAACGGCCTACGCGTGATCTCTGCGGTCACCGTGCGCGAACAAGCCCCGCTGGGAGCTTGGATATGAACGTCGCCTGCTCGGCGCGTGTGCCGAGTTCCACCGGGGTAACCCCTGTGGAACATCATGGCTCTCCCAAACCCCCTTGTCCCGAGGAAACGCACCCGCTCGTCTCCGCCCGGCGCTCATGTCGGTGCGGCCCCGGATGCGAGTTCGCCCCCGCAGTTCAGAACGCTGCAGACGCAGTACTGGCCGATTGACCAAGTTAAGCCGTACGCGCGCGAGCTGCGGACTTACCATAAAGACCAGCAGCAGAATCTGCAGCGCAACATCCTGGCGTTCAACGGCCCCGTCGCCCCGATCCTCGTCTCGGGTGACGGTACGATCATCGGCGGTCATGCACTCCACCGCGCGCTGAAGGCGCTCGGCTTCGAGCACGTGCCGGTCACCGTCGTCGACGACCTCGATCCCGTGCAGGTCGCCGCGCTCCGGATCAGCCTCAACAAGATCCAGGAGATGTCGAGCTGGAACGCCGACGCGCTCCGGTACGAAGTTGCCTACATCGCTGAGGTCAATGTCGATCTGCTGGTGAATACAGCCATCCCGACGGTCGAGATCGACGTGCTCCTGCACCCGGATGTGAAAGATGACGCGGCGGACGAGGCCGACGCCCTCCCACCCTCGGATGGGAATGGGCCGACGATCTCGGTGCGGGGGGATATCTGGCTGTTCAAGAACGGACATGCGCTCGCCTGCGGGGACGCGCGCGAGCGCGACGTCTACGCCCGGCTGCTCGGCGCGCGCCGAGCCCGGATGATCGTCGCGGACGTACCTTACAACGTCAAAATTGCCGGTCACGTGACCAAGCGCGCCCTGCGTGAGTTCGCGATGGCCTCGGGCGAGATGACGCCGGCCGAGTTCACCCGGTTCCTGAAGATGATTTTCGAGAACCTCGCGGCGTTCTCCCTCGATGGATCAATCCATCTCGTCTTCATAGACTGGGCGCACATCGAAGAGCTCCTGGGCGCCGGTCGCAGCGTTTACGCCGAGCTCAAGAACCTGATCGTCTGGCATAAGCATCAGGCGGGGCAGGGTTCGCTGTGGCGCTCGCAGCACGAGCTGATCTTGGCCTGGAAGAATGGCCTCGCGCCGCACATCAACAACGTTCAGCTCGGCGCCAACGGGCGCTGGCGCTCGAACGTGTGGGGCTACGCCGGGGCGAATGCCTTCGGGCGCGGGAGGGACAAGGACCACGGCGACCACCCGACGCCGAAGAGCGTCGCGATGATCCAAGATGCGATCCTCGACGTCACCCTGCGCGGCGATATCGTCCTCGACCCCTGCGCCGGTTCGGCGACGACGCTGGTCGCCGCACACAAGGTCAAACGTATTGGAATCGGCATCGAGGTCGATCCCGCCTACGTCGATCTCGGCGTCCGCCGGCTGGAGAAGCTCACCGGCGAGCCGGCGCGCCACGCCGAGACCGGACGCACCTTCGCCGAGACGGCGGCCGAGCGGGCTGGGTCTGGTGTCGACGACGATACGCGGCGCGGGGACGCGGAGGCTGAGCGATGAGCGCGCCGCTCCGCCGCCCGGGTCGAGACACCCGCATCAAGCCGGGGGAGGTGCGCAATCCCTACGGCCGCAACGGTCGACCCAAGCCAGCGGTCGACTTCCTCGACGAGGAGGTCACGCTCTCACTCAACGGCACCGCCGCCACGGTGACCCGGCGCGAAGCGCTCGACCACTTCCTGTTCGTCAACTCCGCCCAGGGCCAGGTCGCGGCGATCCGTCTGCTGCACAAGCTGCACCCGGAGGCTCCGGTCGACGACGAACAGGCTGCCTCGGACTTGTCGCACGAGGAGCGCGAGGTGCTGGAGGCGTTCGTCCAGCAGCAGGCGCGCAAGCTGCGTGGGGGTGGGTCATGATCACCCCCCGGATGATCGATCACCTCGTGCGTACCGACTACATGGTGTTCATCCACCGGGTGTTCCTGACGCTGAACCCCGGTATCCCGTTCGCGCCGAGCTGGCACCTCGACGCGATGGCCGAGGCCCTCGCCCGTGTCCACGACGGGCGGGAGACGCGTCTGGTGATCGCGGTGCCGCCGCGCTCGGGCAAATCGATCATGACCTCGATCGGCTTTGCCGCCTGGCGGCTCGGCCACGATCCCCGGCGGCGCGTCATCTGCGTGTCGAGCGAGGACAGCCTCGTGCGCTCGCTCGCCGCCTCCTTCCGCGCGGTCGTGGCCAGCGAGTGGTACCGCGACGCGTTCCCGGCGTTTCGAATCGCGCGCGGCGGCGACCGCGCCACCGAGACGGTCACGACCGCTGGAGGCTATCGCTTCGGCGTTCCGCTCGCCGGGTCGGTGTTCG
The DNA here is from genome assembly GCF_028583545.1 of Methylobacterium sp. NMS14P. NCBI lineage: Bacteria > Pseudomonadati > Pseudomonadota > Alphaproteobacteria > Hyphomicrobiales > Methylobacteriaceae > Methylobacterium > Methylobacterium sp. NMS14P. Next base: position 5,063,631 of record NZ_CP087106.1, read on the forward strand.
GACGTGGCGCCGACCTGATCATCGCCGACGACGCCATGAACCCGCAGGCGGCTCTGTCGGAGACGATCAGGCGACGTGAACTCGGTCTATGGGACACCAAGTTCCCGAGCCGCCTGAACGACAAGCGCACTGGGGCGATCGTCGTGGTGGGGCAGCGCCTTCACGAGGACGATCTCGTCGGTCACCTCACCCGCGAGGACACGGCATGATGCGCCGACGTGGCTGGGCGATGCTGGTGATCCCGGCGATCGCACCGGAGGATGCCGCCTACCGGATCGGGCCGGGCGAGGACGACGTGCACCACCGCAGGGCGGGGGAGGTCCTCCTGCCCGATCGCGAGCCGCTCGATGTGCTCGAGCGACTGCGGGCGGATCTCGGCTCGAGCAACTTCGCCGCGCAGTACGGCCAGGAACCGATACCGCCCGGCGGCAACATCATCCACGACGACTGGCTGCGGTACTTCAACGAGGAGCCCTCCGACCTGGAGCACTTGGTCGCGAGCTGGGATTTGGCCTCCACAGTCACCGAGACGAGCAGCTGGTCGGTCGGCCAGCTGTGGGGGGCGGTGGGCATGCACGCTTACCTGCTCGACCTCGTCCGGGTCCGGCTGGAGGCTCCCGAGCTGCGGCGGCTGATCCTTCAATATACGAAGGCATGGGATCCGCACGTGACGCTGGTGGAGGACACCGAACTCGGCCGCACCCTGGTCCAAGAGATCCAGCGGACCACCGACCTTCGGCCGCGGCTGATCCGCCCACGCGGTGAGAAAACTGCGCGGCTGGAGGCGCACGCGCCGGCATTCGAGGCCGGCCGCGTGCACGTGGCACGGAACTTCGAGTGGTTTGAAGGCTACCGGCGGGAATTGCTGGCATTCCCGTACGGCGCCCACGATGATCAGGTCGACGCGACCTCGCAGGCGTTGAACTATCTCACGCAGCGGAGCGCCCGCGGCCGCGGAACCGTACGTCGTAACATCACGCGGCGGGAGGTGATCCGGGACTGAGCAGCCGACCCACTGCGGTAAGTGGCGCTTGAGCTGTTGAGCAGACGCCACCGTATGAGCTCAGGACGATCGAGATCTTGGGATCAGAAGTAGACGGTCGCGTCACAGTTGCTATGCGCGTGGCTCGAACGTGCACGTCATGGCCGTGCTCTCGTGCGATGGGGCGGATCTGCACCGGGTGACGTACGCACCCCGCACCACCGTCCGCTCGGCGCCGATAATAGGATCGGCGTCGCCGCTCATCAGGCCAAGCCCCGCGCTCAGCAGATCCTGCACCGCTCCCTCCGCGATCCCCGGCTCGAGTGTTTTGATCAGGCTGGCCACTTTGCCGACGAAGCCAAACAGGTTCATCGGGTCCGCCCGGTCGCCGGTGAGCACGATGCTCGATGCCTTGCCGGCTCCTCTGACCACCGACAGCCCGAGCTTCGAGCTGAACGAACCGCGCACGAGGTCAAGCTTGCGGAACGCCTCGACCGACTTGCGGAACGGGGCGTCGTCGAACCGGCAAACGTAGTTCATGCCTTGCTCGGCGCAGTCCTCGATGCCGCCGTCACCATCACCGCGCAGGCGCGTGTCGTACATCCGACGGAAGCTCGGCGCGTCGAAGGCGAAGGTCGTCGTAGGACCGGTCGCCGGCCGGCTCTCACCGTCGCCGGGCTCGTTCTGGCTCATCTCACGTGGAGGCATCGGGGCCGGCGGTCGTTGTTCGGCCGCTTCACGCAAGGCACGATCACGGTACCCCGCCGCGGCCCGCGCCTGCGCTTCTGCACGTCCGGCCTCTGCCTCCAGGCGTCGGACGTCGTCCTCGGGGCCGGCGGCGGGTAGGTCCGCCTGCCGGCGTGCCGCCTCGATCCGCGCCTGCGCTAGGTCCCGCCGGGCTTGGAGCTGAGCCGCCTGCCGCGCCCGCTCGGCGCGCGCGGCCGCCACGATCTGCGGCACGCGCGTCTCGAGCTCTCGTGCTTGGCCCCTGACCTCGGCGGCGAGATATGGGTTCACCCGGGCCGCCGTCCGCTCGCACGCGGACAAGATGGCGGGGAGGGCGGCGAGATCCGTGTCCGTCCAGTCGCCGGCGAGCTTGCCGAACGGCGCCTGGAGGCCGCCCCCGGCCAGGACGAACGCCAGGGGACCGGCCGCACTGGCGCAGCCACCCTGCGCGTCGATGTAGGTCTGGACGAAGCTCTGTCCTGCCCGGGCATCCGATGGGGCAAGCGAAGCCAGAGTGAGAGCTGTCGCGAGCTGTACGCCGGTGTGCCTGCTCCGCATCCTCATAGCTGCCCTTCCGTCGCGTGCCCGGGCGAGCCGCCTGACCGGCGTGCGCCTCGGTGACTCGTGTGGCTCCGGTAGGCGGTCGCAGTCCAGCAAAATATCCGACTTTTGGATATTCGAATATCGGTTCTAGTCGAGCTGGCGGTTCTTACCCGCACGGCCCGGCATGGCGCGCACACTCGGTTCAGCTCGGCACGCGCGTCTGATCGAGCTCGTCGTACGTGCGCGGGAGGCGGCAGGCCTGACCCAGGCGGAGGTGGCAGGCCGGCTCGGGCGACACCAGCCATTCGTGTCGAACATCGAGAGCGGCGAACGACGGGTTGATCTGATCGAGTTGCTCGATCTGGCTGCGATTATCGGCCTGGACCTTAATCATGTTGTCGAGGAGCTCACCCGCGTCCCTTCGAAGTAGAGCGCAGGATCAGCACCAGTTCGCAGCCCGTCCGTGATCGTGAGATGAGACGTTGAGGACAAGCTTGCGAATATGGGGAAGGTGGACTTACGGATGCCTAAAATCGTGGATTGTTTACCCCGCATTCTACGGCTGAAATCTGACGTTCGGCTCGGCGCTCACCCCCGGCCATTCAGCTATCTGCGACTGTGTCCCGTAAGCAGATGCTAATGCCGACTGTCGACCGTTCGCATAAGGGAAAGTTATGGCATATTATAATTTAAGTTCTGCTAGCCAAATTATCTAGATACCAGCATACCAGGCATAGCCCTGGTCTTCCCAGTACCCGCCCTTGCCCTGGCCGATGTGCACGAAGGTCTCGACAACCTCGATGCGCATTACGTACTTGGCCTGCTTGTAGCCGAGGTTGCGCTCCAGCCGCAGCCGCAACGGTGCGCCGTTGGCAACCGGCAGCACCTGCCCGTTCAGCTCGTAGGCCAGGATCGTCTGGGGGTGGAAGGCGTCCACGAGGTCGATGCTCTCATAGAAGCGCACCGGTTCGGATGCGCTGGCCGCGCTATCGTCGTTTGCCTGCTGGCCGCCTGCGTCACGCTTGCTCTCGCCGCCACCCGACTGCTTCGTCATGGCCGGATTGGCATTGCCGGCAGGTGCGTTGCCCTGCTCGGTATCGGCCTCTGCACCCGCGGCATCGTCCTCGCCCTGGTCCATGGTGTCGGCGCAGTGAAACACGACGTAGCGCGCCTGCGGCTTCAGCACCGCGCGGTTGAGGAGGTCTGATAGCGGCACCCCGGTCCACTTGCCGATAGCGCTCCACCCCTCGACGCAGTCGTGCCGGGTGATCTGGGTGCGCGACGGCAACTCGCGCAGCTCCGCCAGGGACAGCCTGAACGGCTTCTCAACCAGCCCACCGACCTCCAGCCGGTAGTGTACGAATTTGTGCTTCGCCAGCGCCTTGTAGGCCTTGTCCGGCGGATCCTCGGTGCCGTTCGGCTTGAACCAAGGCGAGATGTCGGGCTCGGCATACTCGGGGGCCAACGACCGCTCGGTCAGGAGCAGCCGCTGCACGAACAGGTTCGCGTCCTCGCCGGTCTTGAGCGTGCGCCGGAACCACTTGACCTCGCCGAGCCGATCGCAGCCGCCGAGCAGCGCGGTGCTAGCCATGGCGGTGGCGCCGAGCAACAGCGTGCGTCGGTTGGGCGGCCCCGTCATGGCATCCCTCCCACGTTCTCAGGATCGGATACTGACTCGACCTTGCGCTCAATTACGAACCAGCCGGTGAGCATGCCGCGCATGTTGTTCCAGAACCCGGACAGCACTACGAACGCGACGTGGACGACCACGAATAGAACGAGCAGGCCGGCGACGACGAAGTGCACCGTGCGCGCCGATTGCCGCCCGTCAAACAGGGTCAGCAGGAACGGGAAGGCCGCGTCCATGGCCGGCGACATCGCCAGCCCAGCCAGCACCTGCACCGGCAGCAGCACGAACAACACCGCGGCGTAGGTGAGCTTCTGGATGACGTTGTAGCGTTTGGCTTCATCCCCTTGCGGGAAGCGCAGTGTCAGATGCTCCCACACCGAGGCGCCGAAGTGCCGGACCTGGTCGCGCTGCGGAACGACGCGGAAGCGCAGTTGCCCGCTCAGCAGACCGTAGAGCAGGTACAGGACCCCGTTCAGGACGAAGGCCCAAGCGAAGAAGAAGTGCCAGCTCCGGCCACCAGTGAGGTCCTGATCACTCGGCAGGGTCAGCCACGATGGGAAGCCGCGGTCCGCGGGCTCGCCATCGGTACCGGGCGAGGATCCAAGATAGCCGGTGGTGTCGAAGGTGCGGCCCAGCACTGTGGCCGTTCCCTTCGGCGGGTCGTCCACGGTTGAGGACATGGCCAGCAGCGGTGTGTCGAAGGTCGAGGCCTTGCCCCAGTACAGGGCTGGGTGGGCGTTGAAGATCTGCAGGCCACTCATCAGCAGGACGAGCAGGCAGAGTGCGTTGATCCAGTGGGTCACCCGGATCACGGCGGGGTGCCGGAACATCCAGCGCCGCCGCACGACTTCACCGAGGTCCGGCGCAGAGCGCTTCAGGTAAGTGCGGGGCAAGAAGCGAGTTTCCATGGGATGCACAGACAGCGCGGCGGCCGACTGCACAGCCGCTCCGCCGCGCTCCAGGCGACCGCTTACATGCGGTGCATCATGCGGCGGCGCATCATCCGCTTCCGCATCATGCGCTTCTTCATCATCATGCGATCGCCGCGCATCATCTGCACCTGCGTGATGCCAGACTGATCAGCCTGTAAGCTGTTGACGGACATCGGGGCAGCTGACACCGAACCAGCACCGAGGGCGACGCCGCCAAGCAGGGTGGCGGCGGCAAGTGCGAACGTCATCTTCTTCATGCGAGATCTCCTTCAGAACACGGACTGATCGCCCGCATGGATCATGTAAGCCTACAACGCTCGCCTAAGTTCCTGAGTAAGAACGAGTCTCATCCGGAACCCATCAAATGATGGGTTCGACAAACCTGCTGCTACGGATGACTGTGCCAGAAAATTTCATGTGCCAATCAATTTTCTTACATCATGCGATTATTTTCGAGCCTAGAACGATTTCCCGACCGCTTTCTAATCTACATTATTGGCGAGCTTGGCCGGCGCATCGCAGCCTCTTTCGCGGCGGCACGATGTCGCCGAAATTGGGAGGTGCTCGTGATCCGCTCGGCTCAACCAGAATACGATACTGACTATGAGGCCGTAGCGCGCTCGCGGTGGGCTACTTAAGACGGTCGGCATCCTCGCCGCCTCGACGGCCTTCCTGGAGCTAAACCTCGCGGAAGCCTTCGCCCAGCGTGGCGCCACGCTCGCCGGGGGCACGGTCGACCTCGGCCAGGGCGATTTCGCCGTGCTGAACTACGCCTACGCCTTGGAGCAGTTGGAGGCCGCCTTCTACACCCAAGTGCTGCAGCAGCCCTACCGCGGCTTCAATCCCTCCGACGAGCAGAGCCTTACTGGGATCCAGCAGCACGAGGTCGCCCACCGCGAGTTCTTCCGCTCCGCACTCGGGGGCAATGCCATCCCGGACCTGCAGGTCGACTTCGGCCGGGTCAATTTCGCCAGCCGCCAGAGCGTGCTCGGCACCGCCCGCACCTTCGAGGACCTCGGGGTGGCCGCCTATAATGGCGCCGGTCAGCTCCTGCGCAACCCGGACTTCCTGGCCAAGGCAGGCTCGATCGTCTCGGTCGAGGCGCGCCACGCCGCCACGATCCGCGACATGCTCAATCCTTACAGCGCGGCATTCGCCGGCAACGATATCGTGGACGGCAACGGCCTCGACCGCGCGCTGGTGCCCTCGCAGGTGCTGCCCAGGGTAGTGCCTTTCGTCCTCACCCCGGTCAGCGCGAGCCAACTGCCGTGATCGCCCCGCCCACGCTCGCCCCCAGCACCGAGGACGCCGTTATGACCGCATCGATCGCCCCAGCCATACCCGTCGCTCCCACCGTGATCGAGACCCTCGACCCTGATCTCACCGCCCGGATGACATCACGCCGGGGCCTGTTCACCCGCGCCGCCGGCACGCTCGGAGTGCTCGCCAGCGCACCGACGGTGTTGGCGGTAGCTTCCACCGAGGCGTTCGCGCAGGCCTTGCCGGGTCAGGTGGTAGACGTGCTCCGGTTCGCCCTGACCCTGGAGTACCTGGAGGCAGAGTTCTACCGTACGGCGCTGGCTACGCCGCATCTGATCCCGGCGCGCTACCGAGCTGTGTTCACGCAGCTCGCACGGCATGAGGCCGAGCACGTGCGCCTATTGCAAGGGGCGCTCGGCAGTGCCGCCATTCCGCCGCCGGCCTTCGATTTCACGGGCAAGGGCAAGTACCCGGACGTGTTCGCCAACTTCGACACGTTCACGACGCTGTCGAGCACGTTCGAGGATCTCGGGGTGGCGGCGTATAAGGGTCAGGCCGGCAACCTGCAGGGCACGCCGGTGCTGACGACGGCGCTGCAGATCCACTCGGTCGAGGCGCGGCACGCCGCTGAAGTACGGCGGGTGCGCGGCTTCGTCGGCTGGGACGGCGCTTTCGATGCACCGCTGACCAAGGCCGCGGTGCTAGCTGCGGCCGCGCCCTTCCTGGCCGGAGGTGTTTGAAGGCACTGCACTTCGGTGGCGCGGCACCAGCCGCGCTGCTCGGCTTTATTCGGGGATGAGTTTGCCCATGTAAACCACCGACCGGGTCGGCTGCCCGGTTGACGAGCTACCAAGCGGCTCAACCGCGATCGCTATCGCCCCGTCCGGCGAGGCTCCAGGCGGCAGCGTCAGCCGGCTCGGCGGCGCCCTGGAGGCCGATTAGTTTCGGCCTTGCAATGTCGACATACCAGGTTTCGGGTTCCGGCCCGCAGGCGCTTCGGCAACGATCGGACTGACCTGCGCCTTGCCGGTGCGCAGGTCGACCCGAACGATCAATGCCAGGAGCGCTCCGCCGCGCTGGTTGGTATGCAGCGAGTTAGCTAATCCTTGCCGTTCGCATGCTTCAGGGCGTTCACAAGCCCGCGATGCACTCGGCTCTCGGCATGTTGCCGGATGTTGTGCTCGTTGCCCCCGCTTTGAGACGGGGGACTGAACGAGAACCCGAGGAAGACAAGCCATGGCCACCAAGCACAAGGATGCCGAGCACCATACGAGCGCTGCCGATCACCACGAGCACGCTGCGCGTCACCATCGTGAAGCTGCCAAGCACCACGAGAGCGGCAACCACGAGAAGGCGGCGCATCACGCCCACACTGCGCATGGCCACACGCAGCACGCGACGCATCACGCTTCCGAGGCCAGCAAGCACCACTCCGAGCAGCACGGGAAGTAGGCGCTAATCCTAAGGCCGGGATGCAGCCGGTTGGCTGGTCCCGGCTCGTCGCGTAGCCCAGTCGTTCTGGGCCATCTGAGTTCACGCTGACCATCCTTGCAGAACCGGACCGTCAGACGCGCGCCCGATGCGTTCGCCCGATGTTGACCGGGCTCATCATGCTCGGTCGGATATCCGGACCCTGGAGCGGACCGCGCCGGAGCGGCGAGTGTGATGCACGCCGAGGCTGTTAAGGTGTCGTTAACTACAACTTCTGAAAACAACCTGTGTCAAACAGGAGCGCTCCGGTGGCCAAAACCAACCCGCAACAGCTCAGCGATATTCACACTGGTACCCGGGCTGGCATCCATTCAGGGGTGCGAAAAGCCTATGCCGGCATTCTCAGCGAGCCGCTGCCCACTGAGCATATTGACCTTCTCCTAGCACTGCGCCGGCGCGAGAGAGCCAGCCATCGCACGGATTGAGAATGGTCAATGCGCGAGGGATGGTGGCGTTGTGAGTGCAAGGTGCGTCTCGACCAGCAGCGCTAATGGTAGCCACGGCTTGTCGAGCTTCGTCACTGCGATGGGTAGCGGCTTCTGATCGAGTTGTTCTGTGGCGAGAATGACCGGAATGCCGGGCCACAGCAGACCGAGCGCCTGCGCCAGACCAAAACCATCCATCGTCCCATCGAGGTGCTGATCGGCGACCACCAACGCCACCTCGCCACCGCGCTGCTTGAGCACGGACACCGCCTGCTCGCCGCGGTCGCAGCAGATCACTTCCAGCGCGCTGGCACGCAGAAGCGTTGCGGCCTGCTCCGTCATGGTGGGGCATCGGCCCACGACGACCACGAGGGGTGCCGTCGCGATTGTCTCGGTAGGCGGATTTTCGAGATGGGCTAGCAGTTCAAGTAGCGGCTGTGGCCAAGTCTCGCACTCACTCACGGGCATCAACTGCGCGAGACCGTGGGCGACGGCCTGAAGAAGGGGATTACTGAGCGCCCGCGAAGAGACGAGGTGACAATAGCTAATCTGCTGCATACCTCTTCCGTCCGCTCGGATGGGCCCCCACCCGCTCGGCACGGCCCTGACTGACCTGTGTTAACTCCTGAAGGCAAAATAGCGATGAACGTCGACGGTTGCATGGAACAGGTCAGAAAATTGGCTACTAGGGTGTGGGGCGGCCCACGCACCTGATCCTCAGTCTCCAACAGGTTTCCAGCCTGCCCAGCCTACGCTTTCGTGCGTTCGAAGGAGGGCGGCCCGGCTACTACCTGACCAACCCGAACCGCGGCGACCGCATCCTCCTGCGGAAGGAAGCCGACGACCTGTATGTGGCGGTTGATGTCGGCCCGCATGACAACGTGTTGCGGCGCTGGAACAGGTAGGGGGGGAGGGCTGTCTCAGGTTCAGCGGATTGAGGCGCGAGCCACCTGATGAACACGCCCAAGGCGAACAGGGCCATTGCCAGTGCGATGGGTGGCGAGGCCCGCTGCGTCCAAGCTGACGCCTTCGCTGCGGCCATCCTGCCGGCCATCGTCCAGGCTCGCGCGGCTGGTGCCGCTTCGTATCAGGAGGTCGCCGACGCTCTAGACGCCCTTGGCATCCCAACTGCACGAGGCAGTCAGTGAAACCGTGTTCAGGTACGGCGCATCGAAGTGCGGATGACACGATAGAAAGAAGGCCACCCCCGAAGGAGTGGCCCAAGTCTAGGGAGGAAACGCCCAGTGAAGGGCTACAGCGCAGCGACGCTGGCGCTATCGCTTTGCTGCAATGCGACAACCGTTGGTGCGGTGCAGGGTTCCTGGCTGCGGGCCGCTTGAGCATTTCACGGGTTGGGCTACTCACACAGACGTCTCTAACGTCCGGTCCCCATCGGACCCCATGTAGGTTCGGAACCAAGGCCTGAGCGGCATGAGCACCGATCCTGTCCAGAAAGCCATGCTCGATCTGATGGACGTCGTCAGCGACGACATCATCTACGCCGAGGCTTTGGCGAATGAGCTGGTACAAGGAGCGAAGGCACTGTCCGGTCGGCCCGGATCTGAGTCTATTCGCGACACGGCCCTGCACTGGCGCGTCAAGTCTATCAAACTGCGAATGCAGCTTGCTGCACTGCATGAAGAGTACGCGACACGCTTCCCATTCAAAATGTGAGATGAGACTGGCCGTCGGCCTATAGTACTATACCGATCAGATGCCGCATCGTCGGCTTGGTCGTTTGTACGAGACCTGACCTTGCGCTGATTTGCCCCCAATGAAGCGATCCACGCCTTGTCGCTCTCACAACGGCCAAGCTCGACAAAGCTTCACTAGCGCCGGCATCCAACCTGCTCGCGGCACCGAGCGCCGAGGTCCAACAGCTGGGCCAGCAAGATCGGGGGCGATCTTGTCCAGCCAAGCCGATGGTGTCTCTCGTCGAGACAACTCATCATGAGCCTAACTGGCATACCCGTCAAAGCCTCGCTGACGCCAGGCGAAACCTATCCCTCAGCGCCAGCCATGCCGAAGGGCGGGAAGCTGGCAAGGTGCCGAGCACGCTCCCACAGATCGATGCCGAAGGCGTTGGCGATGCGCGCGGCGAGGAACTGAGCTTCGTCGTCGGTCGCAGCCTCAATCACTTGGGCGCGACGTACCCCCCCCGTCACAGCCGAGCAAGAATGCCCGGTATGAGCGAGGTCCGGGGGAAGCGTCGGTCGGCAGCTCGATGGTCGTCGACATGAGGTCGCCTGTGCGTTGCAGGCGGGAGCGCGGAGGTCTCTCAGTCGTCGGAGCCCAGGGGGTATACGTCCGGCGATGTGCGAACCGTAGAACCCTCCGGAGGAGAAAGATAGCGCACAACTGAAAATCGCCCGGTGTGGAACTACGGTGGCCATCGAGCCAATTGCCGCATCCGAGATCAGAGAGCTCGGCGGTGCGCGCCAGGGAGCCCACACCGCCGAGCCCGACACAAGCAGTGAAGCCATCCACGCTCAGTCACCTTCACAACGAGAGCGGCCGTCGAAGGTTCAGAGGCAGCCAGGTACAGGAGGATACTCCGTTCGCTCCCGATCGGATCGCAGACGCTTTCTGGCGGTTGCACCAAGCCGGGCCGACCGCTGGGCCCGAGACGGTGTTCAAGGGGGATTGATTGTCTGGCGCGCCATCGACCGTCATGTACAGGCTTCCGCCCCGGACCTGCGAGGCCAAGGTCGGCGCGGAGTGGCGCGTCATCAGCCTGCGGGAGGCCAAGAGCACCTACGCGACGGCGCTCCAGCGTTGTCCGGCCTGCCACGGCCGGGTCTTCGTCACCGGCAGCTACACGCGTGAAGGCGGTTTCCGTCTACAGCATCAGCGCTCGCATCCGGGCTGTCCTATCACCCGCAAGGACTACAGGGGCATCTCATCGCTGCACCCGCAGGCGATGACATGACCGCTAACTTGGCCCACGAACGCCACCCCTCGGCAGGCCCTCGCCCTAATTGTGAAGGAGAGACCATCATGGCGTCTGGAGCCCGAACGGAACGGCTCTCTCCGCTCTTGGCTGCGGGGCTCGCAGTCGGCGCAGTCTCGGCGGCTCTACTGATCGGAAGACGCGCGAGCCCCACCCCCGAACACCCGCGGACGAGACGCTGGTATCGCCACCTCGCGAAGCCGGACTACACGCCGCCGTCGCCGGTCTACCCGATCGCCTGGACCAGCATCCAAGCGTCACTCGCCTACGGCGGCTACCGACTTCTGCGCGCCAAAGGGTCGCCCGAGCGGACGACGGCCTTGGCGTTCTGGGCAGCCAATCAGGTCGGCATCGCCGGGTGGAGCGAGGTGTTCTTCGGTCATCGCTCGACGGGATGGGGCGCCGTCGCCTCGGCCGCGCTGGGCGCGAGCGCGGTCGGCTACGTGGCGGCGGCTAGTCAAGTTGACAAGACCGCCGGACAGCTCGGCGTCCCGCTGGTCGTCTGGGTGTCGTTCGCAACGCTGCTCGCCGAGGAGATCTGGCGGAAAAACGACTAGGCTCGGCCCCGCCCTGATCACAGGGCGGGGGAGCGTCCGATCTCACCAGCGTGGGCCGGTACGCAACGTGGCTCACAGGCATGGTGCCAGGATCGCAGTTACGGGCGTGTGTATGTCGCCCGTGTGTCGGGCTCAGTAGCCGTAGTACCCATAGCCATACGGGCGGCGGTAGTAGCCGTATGGGCCACCGTAGTAGCCCACCGGAGCGTACCCCCCGTAAGGACCACCATACCCATAGCCATAGCCGCCGTAGGGATACCCATAGCCGCCGGCGAGGCCATACCCAACGGCCGCACCCGTGGCCAAGCCGAGACCTAGCCCGAGGCCACCGTAACCGTACCCACGGCCATAGCCATAGCCGTAGCGGCCATACCCACCACGGAACCCACCGTAACCACCGCGGAAACCAGCGCCACGGAAGCCACCACCAAACCCGCCGCCGCGGAAGCCACCACCAAACCCGCCGCCGCGGAAGCCACCGCCGCCAAAGCCACGCGCATCAGCGCCGGCCGGCACGAAGGCGAGGGCGGCCAGCAATGCCGTTGAGGTAAGAGCAAGACGTTTCATCAGGATCATCTCCTATCCATGAAGTCTGATCCATGAACTCGGCCGGCTGCATGGCGGATCCTATAAGGGGAAGCGCAATAGGTCGCAGATTTGTATCGAGTTGTTGCTGAATAGACATAAAATCCCGACCAAGGAGAGATGATCCTCGGTCGAGCACATCCGAGCCAAGTAGTACGACGCGGTAGCACCCGACACAGTTGATTGCCCAACTAGTTGTACGGGCACCAGTTTCGAGGCGTCGGCTCAAACACCGTGACGATGCTACTTGCCGCCGCCACTCTTGTAGGCCGTGATCGCGCGCCGGCAGTTCTCCGAGATTTTGTCCATGTTTTTTTTAAAGCAGGCGTCCATCTCCGGGCTGTCCGGATCATTGCCGCTGCAGAAAGTGACTGCATCGCCGGAGCAATAGGTCTTCAGATCCTTGTTGCCCCGCTTTGAAGCAGATGCATCAGGAGCCGCGAGAACGGGAGCCGCTACGACGATAAAGCCCAGAGCGAGGATGATGCTGCGCATTTTGGAGACCGCGTGGAGGAGTTCGTCGATGCGCTAACGGCTTGGTTCGGTGTTCTATCCCTTCCGCTTCCGGAGCCGAGGTTCGTCCCCTTCGCGGCTTTCGGGCCGTGCCCGAATGGTAGACTTGCTACTTCCCGCCGGCGCTCTTGTAGGCATCGATGGCGCGACGGCAGTTTGGGGACATTCGGCTCATGTTCTTCTCGAAACAAGCGTCCATCTGCGGGCTGTTCGGATCTATGCCGGCGCAGAATGCAAGAGCGTCACCCGCACAATAGGTCTGCAGGTCCGCGTTTCCGCGTTCGGGCACCTGCGCTGAAGCGGGTGCCGTGATCGCGATGAGGCTGAAGGCGAGGATGAGGCTGCGCATTCCTGGTCCCTGACCAAAGCGGTTCGTTGACGCCTAACAAACCTAGCGCCGGTTTTATCCCTTCAGATCCCGAAACCGGATCCCAGCCCCGTCGTACCCCGGGTCGGTGAGAACGAGACGCCCCGCTTTCGTGATGCACACGTTCCATCGCGACCCAGGCCCCATCTCCGCCCAGCCACGCGTCACCAGCGACGGAACGAACACGTCATCACCGACCCGGAGCCGCCGTGTCTGCTCGAACTGGGCAAGCTCAACAAGCTGTCCGGTGGGTAACAGCGAGAGGAACAAGAGCACCCGCACCTGAGCGGCGTTGGGCCGGTTCACAGGCGCTAGCCCCGATCTCGCTGGATATAGGAGCCTATGACGCTGCCGATCAGGACGGTGGCGACTGCCAAGCAGATTAGCTCAATGCCGTCGACGACGAGGCTCGTCCGCTGAAGCAGGACCGGCCACACCATCAGAAGCATTCCCGCGATCGGAGTGCTCAAGGCGACGGTGGCGATCACGAACACGAGCCAGCGCGATATCCCACGTTCAAGACGCTGCTCTGGCGGCTTGTGCGCGCTGAGGCGTGTCATCTCTTCCGCTTCCGGAACCGGATCCCGGCCCCACCGTCGTTCTCAGGGATGAACTCCGGGCCGACGGTCACGACGAGGTCGCCCAGGTCAGAAGGGTCGCAACGGCGGCTGCAGTCAGGCAGTCTCCCAAAGCATCCTCCACGCCCGCAGTTTCTAAGGCCTTGGTCGCGCCGACGAAGACGATAGCGGCTCCGAGAGCCAGTAGCCGCCCCCTGATCGCGTTCATCCAGTCGGCTCGGCAGTCGCATCAGGCTCTTGAATGCTGAGCCACTCCAGCGCGGCTGGACGCGATTTGAAGACGTGCCGCTGGTTCGTGAACGGCGCCGGTCGCTTGATCGCCGGCATCTCGTCGAGCAGTTCAGCCGACCATGTGTCGGCCGGCCCACTGCGATGCACGTTCCGCACGAGGCTCGCGATCACGACGCCGTCACGAAGCACGTCGTAGCTGCCGGGCGCCAGTTGCTCGACGGTGTAGGTCATGGGCTTCATGGATAGGCTGTAGGGTCCCGAACTTCACAGGTCGGGGTTGGGGTGCATGCGGCGGACAGCTTACGCTGTGTCGAAGCGCTTTAGCGACGCCCGCTGTCAGCTCCCGGCTTCACCATCCGCTCCACGGCTTCCATTGCGCTCTCATGCGCCCTGGCCTCGCTGCGGTATGGGCGGTCGGAGCGCTCGATCAGCGTGCCGCTCCTGCGGATCGCCCATTGGAAGTGGCCCTCCGGCTTGGCGAGGGGCGAGACCTCGATGGAGTAGGGGTGCGGGACTTCGTCGGCCATCGATACCCTATGCCAGGGCCTATGCGATGACGCCACAGCCAAGGCGGCGTCATCGCGTGCGGGAGCAAGCCAGCTAAGACCTTAAACCGCCTTCAGGTTCGCGGCGCTCTCCTTGCCGCTGCGCCGGTCAGCCTCGACGTCGTAGGTGATCTTCTAACCCTCGATGAGGTTGCGCAAACCGGCGCGTTCGACCGCCGAGATGTGGACGAACACGTCCTTGCCGCCGCCGCTGTCAGGCTGGATGAAGCCGTAGCCCTTGGTCTCGTTGAACCACTTCACGGTGCCTGTAGCCATCGAGATATCCCGGTTGTCATCGACACGCAGACGCGACGTGCCTTGAAGCTCGAACTGGCTGCGTCGGCCGACCGTTCCGCGAACCTCCGTGTCGTCCTGTTATCCAGGCGAGCGCCTCACGCGTTGGCATCGCGGTGCGCGCCTTCACAGTCGAGGTGCAGCTAGAGCCGGTCCCGGGCTGATTGCGACGGATTAGCGGGTGGCGGGTTGACGGGTGAAGGAGCATGCTGATGCCTTCACCTCTGTCCGTCGACTTACGCGAGCGTGTCGTGGCTGCCGTGGCGGCAGGTGCCTCGTGCCACCGAGCCGCGGCTCGCTTTGGGGTCAGTGTCTCGAGCGCCAGCCGCTGGTCGCAGCGCTCACACCAAGAGGGCCATGTCGCGCCCAAGCCGATGGGCGGTGATCACACCTCGAAGCGCATCGAGGCGCATGCTGGGCTGATCCTGATGACTTCCGAGCAGGAGCCTCGCCTCTTCTTACGCGAGCTGCGCGACCGGTTGGCTGAGCAGGGCGTCCAGACCAGCACGAGCGGCCTGTCGCGCTTCTTTGCCCGCCACGGGATCAGCTGGAAAAGGGGCGACGTACGCAGCTGAGCAGGAGCGTGCCGACGTAAGAGCGGCCCGCGAGGCGTGGTTCGAGGCACAGCCCGAGCTCGACCCGGACCGGCTGGTGTTCCTGGACGAGACGGCGGCGGCCACCAACATGGCGCGGCGCTATGGTTGGGCACCACGCGGCGAGCGCTGCCGGCTCGCAGCCCCGCAGGGTCACTACAAAACCACTACCGTCACCGCTGCCCTGCGCACCAGCGGGCTGTGCGCGACCGCGCTGCTGGACGGTCCTACGAACGGCAGGCGCTTCTGCAGCTACGTCACCGAGACCCTGATCCCGGTGCTGCACCCGGGCGACATCGTCGTCATGGACAACCTGCCAGCCCACAAGGTCGCTGGCGTGCGTGAGGCGATCGAGGCCGCAGGAGCGCGGCTGCTCTACCTCCCGTCATACAGCCCTGATTTCAACCCGATTGAGCAGGCCTTCGCAAAGCTGAAGGCGCTGTTGCGCAGCGCGGCCGCTCGCACGATCCCGGATCTCTGGCCGGCGATCCGCCAGGCCTTCACGCGCTTCACTCCGCAGGAGTGCCGCAACTACCTCGCCGCAGCTGGCTACGAGGACGACTTGGCTGTCGCTACCTGACCGGGAACGGCTCTAGTTGGGGTTGAACAACGCTACGCATCGGTGCGCGTACGCGGCGGCCTCGGCCGAAGTTTCTGACACACACAATTTTGAGCCGAGGCTACTGCATCCCGGCAGGCTTGGGACGCGGCAGGCCGCACCCGGTGAGGCCGAGGAACGCGGTGAGGTGCTGCAACGACCCCAGGCATAGCGTGCAGCCCGCGCCGCGCTCGACGGCGGTGAGGAGTTCCGGGGTGAGGCCGGCCAAGCGTGAGGCATCGGCCAGCGACAGGCACAGCCGCCTTCGCGCAGGGGCGGCGTGCGCCGCCAGATTGCTAAGGAGGATTTGCCGTTGCTGCTCGAAAGAACTCATCGACGGGATCGAATTCGTCCGCGAAGGGACGTCGATCAGGCAGCGTGGCGGCCCTGACGCTCGGCTATGGCCCCGAGCCGGCCCAGGCCAATTTCCCTGGCGAGCGCCGATCGTCTCTCAGCGTAATTCGAGGCGACCATCGGGTAGTCGGCCGGCAGGCCGTAGCGCTCGCGGTAGCTGTGCGGGTCGAGGCCGTGGCTGGTCAGGTGGCGCTTGAGCGTCTTGTAGGTCTTGCCGTCGATGAAGCTGACGATCCCGTCGGGGCGGACCGACTTGCGGATCTGGGCGGTGCCGGGCCTGTAGGCGGCAGTGCGCGAGACAGTGTCCAGCTCCCTGGCTGGGGTACCGGAGGTAAGCGCGACAATCGCGCCGTGTACCCGGGTGATCAGCGCCGGTAGCTCGGAGGCCGGCATGGCATTGTTTGCCACGTAGGCGACGACGATAGTGGTCACCAGCTCGATGATCGATGCGTTGTTGGCAGAGGGTGAAGCGACCACATGTGGCTCCCGGGCAGAGTGGATTTGCACCTGAAAGTTGTTCCAGCGGGAACACCCGGATCAAGCGGCACCGCTCACAGACGGCCGGAAGTGTCCCATTCGAGGTGGCTCGATGAGCCTCCGCAATCACCGGCGGAGGGATGCGCGGGGCGATCGTCGTGCTGAGCGCATTCTCGCCCAGGTTGCGATCGAAGATCGACGGCGCTCCGTGCGCTGCCCAGGAATGCGTGATGTCCGACAGCCGTCATCGGCAGGCTCCCGACCTCGCGTCCCGTCTGCTCGCCCGCATCGCGGACGAGCTCGATGTCCCCGTCACCGAGTTCTACGAGCCGCACCTGATCCGCGACACGGCCGAACCGTGGCGAGAGGAGGCTTCGGCCGTGTATGGCCTCGTGCAGTCCTATCTCGCCATTGAAGAGGCTGAGGCTCGAGGACGGGTGCTCGCGTTTGCACGTTCGCTCACGAGAGAGAACAGGGCGCATGCCGCCATGCGAACGACCTCCGGACTGAACCCACAGACCGAGTGATGTGCGCCGGCAGGCTCACGCGTGCGCCTTCATCGCGGGCGTCGCGAACAGCGCTCGTAACCGAGCCAGCTCTAGCTCCGACACCCCCAGCATCGGCGCCGGGCGCGCGAACAGGTAGCCCTGCATCTGTTCGCAGCGTAGCTCGCGTAGGATCGCCAGCTGCTCGGTGGTCTCGACCCCCTCGACCGTGACGTGCAGGCCGAGGTTGTGCCCGAGGTTTACGATAGCCCGCACGATCGCCAGCGTGTCGGCGTCATGACCCAGCCGGCGCACGAACGACTGATCGACCTTGAGCTTGTCGAACCGGAACTGCTGCAGGTAGCTCAGCGACGAGTACCCGGTGCCGAAGTCGTCGAGCGCCAGGCGCACGCCCAGCTCGCGCAACCGCGTCAGGACCGCGACCGCCGTAGACGCGTCCTGGATGAACACGCTCTCGGTGATCTCGATCACAAGCCGCGACGGTTCGAGGCCGTGCCGCGCCAGCGCCGCCGCGACCAGCGCTGGGACGTCGGACTGCCGGAACTGGATCGGCGAGACGTTGACCGACACCCGCCACGGCTGCGGCCAGGCCGCCGAAGCCGCGCAGGCGGTGTCGATCACCCACGCGCCGATCCGCCCGATCAGCTCGGTCTGCTCCGCAACCGGGATGAACTCGGCCGGCGAGACGAAGCCGCGCTCAGGGTGCTGCCAGCGGATCAGCGCCTCAAAGGTCTCAATCTCGCCGGTGCGGCCGTTGACAATCGGCTGGTAGAACAGCCGCAGCTCGTCGCGGGCGATCGCGCCGCCGAGCTCGTGTTCAAGCCGCTGACGTGCTTGCAGCTCAGCGTCCATCGCCGCCTCGAAGAAGCGCACCGCGCCTCGGCCTTCGTCCTTGACGCGGTACAAGGCGGTGTCAGCAGCGCGCAGCAAGGTCTCGGCCGTGCTGCCGTCTCCAGGGTAGAAGGCCACGCCTGCCGAGGCGCCGATCTCAACTCGGTGGTCGTCGATCCGGAACGGGCGCCTTAGACCGTCGACCAAGCGGCCGGCGATCTCTGCGACCCGCTGCGGTGCGCGTGCGCCGGTGAGTACCGCCACGAACTCATCGCCTCCGACCCGGGCGAGGGTGTCGGTCGGACGCAGCTCGGTGAGCATGCGCTTGGCCACTTGGACCAGGAGGGCGTCGCCAGCAGCATGGCCGTGTAGGTCGTTGACCGCCTTGAACCGATCGAGGTCGAGGTAGATCACCGCGACGCCGGTCCCATCCAGGGCTGCGGCGTCGAGCGCCGGGCCGAGGCGCTGTTCCAGCAGGTAGCGGTTGGGCAGGTTGGTTAGGGCGTCGTGCAGGGCGAGATGGCGAATGCGCGCCTCGTCGCGTTTGCGGTCGGTGAGGTCACGCAAGGCGACGGCAGTGGCCGGCTTGCCGCCGAACTCGATCGTCCGGCAGGACAGCTCGACCGGCACGAGCGTGCCGGCGGCGGTGCGGATCTCAAACTCCTCCGGCCGCAGATCCTCGGAGCGGCAGCGCGTGCGCCGCAGCAGCGCTGGTGTGTCGGCCTGCGAGAACAGGTCGAGCACCGGCCGGCCGATGATTTCGTCGGAGGACATCGCGAACAGGCGGGTGCCGGCGTCGTTGACCTCGAGCACCTGGCCGTCGCGATGGATGAACAGCACCTCGTGCGCGAGGTTGCTGAGCAGGCGCATGCGGCTGAGCTCACCTCGATCACGTTGTGAGAGGTGTTGCTGCAGCGCTAGGGCGACGAGACCGGCGATTAGGATGGCGAGGCTGACGGCGGCGACCGCCAAGGCCAACGGGGTCGAGCCGAGCACGTAGCTTTCGCCCTCCCGTAGCATGATCGGCGCGACCGTGACCGCGGTCATGCCGGTGAAGTGCAGGCCGCAGATCGCGAGCGCGAGCCAGCCGGTGACCTCGATGCGGCGGCCGAGCCTCGCGAGTGCCCCGGCCCTTGCTAAAGCGACGGTTGAGAATGCGACGCTGACCAGGATCGAGGCGACGACGTAGGCGGGGTCGAACAGCACGAGGCTGGAGGCGGCCATCGCGCCGACGCCGAGGTAGTGCATGCCGGTGATCGCCAACCCGAGCACGGTGCCGGCCAGCGTGATGCCGAGCGGTGTAGAGGACAACCGCCGCCCCAGGCACAGAGCGGCCAAGGAGCCGACGATGGCCACGACGATCGAGCCGGCGGTGAGATCGAGGTCGTAGGCGACCTGCGCCCCGGGTCGGAACGCCAGCATGGCGACGAAGTGCAGCGACCAGATGCTGCCGCCGAAGATGATCGCGGCCGGCATCAGGGCACGCAGAAGCGGACGTCCGCTGACCTCGGCGCGTGCCATCAGGTTGGCGGTAGCGAAGCACCCGAGCGCGCAGATGAGTGCGGAGAGTGCGACGAGGCGCAGGTCGTGCTGCTGCGCGACGCAGGTTAGGACGCGGATCATGGTCGGCTCGGTCGCGACGACGCCGTTTGGTCGTCAGCCTACGTCGTAGAGCCGCAATGCCTACCGATCGGTCAGTAACTTGAGCGAGTTCGGACTGTGGTTGAGGGACGATAAAATAAAGCTTCAAGTTGCATCCCATGGTGGCTCGCTCGCAAGGGATCACTAACCCTGCCCTCGCACGCTCGCGCGTATGTCGAAGCGCACCACCCGTACCCTTCGTGCCGTCGTCTGGGCTTGCGCGCTCGCGCTGTGCTGTCTCGCTGGGGGCCGCCTGATCGAGGCGAACCGACCGACGACGGAGACGGCCGCCCGTCAGCTCGTCCGCGAGCCGATCACGACCGGCTCGATCCAGCGGCTGCGCTGGTGCGGGGCAGCACCGTGGTGTCGGTGAGCCTTATCCAGCGCGCGCCGTAGACGCTCCGTTAACCAAAGCGATCGACACCCGGATCAGGTCAGCTCGGAAGGTGAGCCCGTGAACCAGGTTCGGTCGATCACCGCCGCCGACTTCGCCAGCGACTGCCCGGTATCGCTCGAACTCGCGGCCCGCATCGCTCGGGCAGAGCTCGATAGGCTCGCGGGGTTGCTCGATGGCATCCCGGAGGCGGCCCGGGCGCGGCTCGCCGTCTGGTTCTATGGCCGCAGCCACACCCACGAGATCGGTGTGCGGGTTGCCGCGACCTGCGAGGGGACGAGCCTACACCGAGAGGCCGGCATCGTCGGCGATCAGCTCTATGCCCTGTCCCGCCGGCCCTACGCGGCGCCGAGCCACGGCATGCATGCTGGTGGCGGTCGCCGGCAGATCAGCCTCGGCGGATCGCGCGGCGCGGCCCACGCATTCGCCTGATACCGATTTCTCCGTTTCGGCCACTCGCCATGAACCTCACTCAGCTCCTCACACGCTTCCGCCAGACGGTCACCGCCTACGCTGGCGACGAAGCGCTGATGCAGGCCGGCGTCTCGGCGGCGGCCAACGTCATCGTTGCCGACGGCGAGGTCGCGGGCGCGGAGTTCGAGACCGCGCTGACCGGCGTGCTGGCCAGCCCGATCCTGGAGAAGGGCTACGACGTCCTGATGCTCGAGGAGGCGCTGTACGAGGCGATCGGCCGGGCACGCACCCGGGCTGGACGGACGGACAACCTGCGTCGGGTCGCAGCGATCGCCGGTCGGGCCGGCGAGCAGCGCGAGGGCGTGTTCCTGGTGGCGGCGGACGTGGCCGACCACGACGGCATCGCCGAGGTCGAGCACGCCGCACTCGCCGAGATCGCCGCGGCGCTGCTCGTGAACAAGGCGGCGCTGCTGCAGACGGTCCCGGCGCGGACCGCGATCCGGCGTGTGACAGCGTAGATCTCCGCCGCGACCTGCTCGATCACGGGACATTCTCCCGGCTATCCGAGCGATGCGGAGGACGCATCCTTCGGCGGCCTCAGACGTCGTTGCCCTGCTGTGCGGCGAGCGCCCGCACGGCAGCGATCAGGTCCGGCCCCGTCCACGGCTTGGCCAGGAAGCCGACGCCGAGCGGCAGCTCGCTGGGTTGTGGCCGATCCGTACCCGAGACGATCAGGACGCGGATCTGCGGCCAGCGCGCCGCGATCATCGCGGTGAGCTGATAGCCGTTCACAGTCCCGGACGGCATGACGATGTCGGTGACGAGCACGTGCACGCCCGAATGCTCAGCGAGGATGGCGAGCGCCTCGGTGGCGTCGCAGGCCTGCACGACGTCGAGCCCGGCCGCCGAGAGGGCCTGCACCGCCGCCATCCGGGCGAGCGGCTCATCCTCGGCGATCAGCACGGTCGTGCGCTCCGGGTCCGGCATGATCGGCTCAGAGCATCTGCGTGCTCACGTGCCGCTCAGCGGAGGGGCTGGTCGAGGTAGGCGGCGATACTGGTGATGCGCGAGCCGACCATGCGCACGGCCTTGCGCAGGCGCTCCTCGGTGACGCCGAAGCGTAGCGCCCACGCCTGGCGGGCATCGCGGTCGAAGATGTCGATGTGGGTCTGCTCGTGCAGCTGGGTCGGCATGGTGCTGGATCCGGGGGCGGCGATGCGCGGGCTTCAGCTCGATCAACTGTCATCCCGCAACTCCGGTTGCCCGGATCTGTCACACACCAACGGCACTGTTGAGGAACCTCGGCGAGGAGCGCGCGCGTTGCTGAGAGCGATACGATCATCTCGCGCGGAGGACACGCCCATGGCCGATCCCGGCATGCCGACACCCGGTGGACCCGACCTGCCCACGCCCGGCGAACCGCCGGCCGAGCCCATGCCCGGCGATGTGCCGCCGATGCCGGGTCCCGAGCCGACGCCCGACCCGGTACCGGGCGATCCGGCCGGACCGGATGTCGTGCCCGGTGATCCGGTCGGGCCGGGCACGATCATGTGAGCGCATCGGGGGAGCCGCGCGCTCCCCCGACCTGCGGCTCAGTTCTTGTACTTGCCCTCGTACTTGAACTCGGGTGCCGCCTTGAGCTGGTCCTTGTTGGCGTTGACTGAGGCCTTCCACTTCTTCGCATCGGTGTCGTAGGTCAGCGCCACCGAGGCCGGGTCGATCGCGACGTAGCGCTCGCCCATGCCGAGGAAGCCGCCGACCGAGACGATGTAGCCGACGAGCCGACCGTTCGAGAGGGCGAGGTCCTTGATCTCGGCGACAGTGCTGTTCTGGCCATCGACCAGCGTGAGGTTCTTCAGGTTGTAGCTGAGCACGGTGTCGTCGGGCAGGGCCGCGAACTTGACCTGCGCGGGCGGAGCCGCGGGCTTGGCATCCTCGGCCAGAACGGGGCTGGCGAGAACGGTGGCGGTGAGGGCAGCCAGGACGAGACGGCGCATCGAGAAGATCCTTCAGCCCGAGGTGGGCGGCCTGAAAGCGCTGAGCTCGCTCGTTCGTTCCCGGCACCCCCCGGTAATCACACCCTCCATCAAAACGAGCGACGAACGGCGGGATCCGGATGCTGACCGCCTGACGTAAACCCGCAAGATACAACCGGGCGTTGGGCAACCTGTGTTAAGCGGCGCGCTTATATATCCATGATGCCGCGCCCGCTTGCCGTCCTCGCCGAAGATGAGATCCTCATCCGCATGGAGGCCGCCGACCTGCTCGAGGCGCTCGGCTTCGAGGTGCTGGAAGCCGGTCATGCCGCGGCGGCGCTGCAGTATCTGGAGGCGCATGCGGGGGCAGCGCTGCTCTACACCGACATCCATATGCCGGGCCGGATGGACGGCTGCGCCCTCGCACATACCTGCGCCGCGCGCTGGCCCCGGACGCGGATCATCGTCTGCTCTGCCTGTCTCCCCGACGAGGTGGCGCGGCTGCCATCCTGCGCCCAGTTCATCGCCAAACCGTGCGCTGAGACGCTCGTCCGTCGAGCCCTAAAAGCCCTGCAATTCTTCTGAAGCCGCAGGCCGCCGGATTTGAGTAACCGCGTGTTGATCAACGCTCACTTCGGTCTGGCATCGTCGATCACCACTGTGTTCCCGGGAACACACCGCGCCGAGATCGTTCGATCAGCTGGAACGACGTGCCCGGCAGCTCCGTTCGGCGATCATGGAACGCTACCCTTCCACCCTCGCGACCACCGGCGCCGCCGTCCTCGGCTTGATCGTCGCCGCGCACGTCCTGCACCCGGGCAACTTCGAGGAGCAGCCGCGGCGGTCTCGAGCGGCCACCGTGACGACCGAGATGACAGCTACTACGGTCGCCTGGGTTGATCCGCCGACCCCGATGCAGCGCAGCGCTGAAGCCGCGCCAGTCATCGATACCGCGGCGCTGCTCGCGCCGCGCGTGACGGTCACTCCGCCGCCGGAGGCGATCATGGTGGCACCGTTGCGGCGCGAGCTCGTCGCACCGCCTACTTCCCGGCAGGCGGAAGGCGGACGCCGGCGCAAGTTGGCGCACCGCAGCGTACGGGTGCGTCAGGTCGCACTAGCGCGCGAGGCCGCCACTCCGATCCTCCTGGATGACGCGGCACGCCGCGCGGCGGCGAAGCCGTCCGACCCGATCGGCGAGTTGCTGCACGGCTTGGGCCTCGGCCGCGGCCGCGAGGGCTGACGCTTCGGTCGCCGCGACGCCATCGATCGACACGAGAGGGAAGAACATCATGAAGACGCTGATCACCGGCGGCCTCGTCGCCGTCAGCCTGCTCGCCGCCACACCCGCGGTGCTGGCGCAGTCGATCGACATCGGCCCGGGCGGCGTGCGGCTCGACCCACGCACACCGCGCGAGCGCGAGATCGACGCGATCCGCCGCGAGGAGCGCCGGGAAGAGCTGCGCGAGGAGCGCCGCGACGCGATCCGCGACGACATCCGCCGTGAGCGGCGGCGTCGCGAGTTCGAGGAAGATGGGCCGCCGCCGCGGCGGTACTGACCCCTCGGGGTTGGAACCATCTGCGCCGGCCGAGATCCCTCGACGTCAGCGTCGTCCGGATGGTCACACCTCGCGGTGCGGCTTCAGCGCCACGACGTTGCCGTCCGGTGGCGTGTCCGAGCTCCGGCCATCGCGCAGCGCCTCAGCGACCTTGACGGCGAGCTGCTCGCGCCGGAACGGCTTGCCGATCAGGCGCACGCCCTCATCGAGCCGGCCGTGGTGGACGATGCTGTTCTCGGTGTAGCCCGACATGAACACCACCCCCACCTCCGGGCGGATCGCACGGATGCGCTCGGCGAGCTCGCGGCCGCGGATCTCACCCGGCAGCACCACGTCGGTGAGTAGCAGGTCGATCCCGGCGGCGTGATCGCCGAACACCCGCAGCCCCTCCGCGCCGTCGGCGGCCTCCAGAACCCGATAGCCGAGGTCGGACAGGATCGCACAGGCGATCTCGCGCACCGCCGCCTCGTCCTCGACCACCAGCACCGTCGCGTCCCCGCGCGGTAGCTCCACCGGCACACTCGCGCGCTGACCGGGGGCGACCGCAGCGAGAGCTGCGCGCGGCAGGTAGATCTTCACCGTCGATCCCTCGCCGGGCTCGGAGTAGATCTTCACGTGCCCGCCCGATTGCTTGACGAACCCGAACACCATCGCGAGGCCGAGCCCGGTGCCCTTGCCATCCGGCTTGGTTGTGAAGAACGGTTCGAACACCCGCGCCACCACCTCCGGGGTCATGCCGTGGCCGGTGTCGGAGACCGCCACCATCGCGTAATCGCCGGCCGTCACCTCGGCGTGTTCACGGGCATACGCCTCGTCGAGGACCTTGTTGCCGAGCTCGATCGTCAGCCGGCCGCCGCCCGGCATGGCGTCGCGGGCGTTGAGGGCGAGATTGAGCACCGCGCTCTCCAGCTGCGCCGGATCGGCCATGGCCGGCCACAACCCGGCGCTCTCTACGTAGCGTACTTCGATATGCTCGCCGAGCGTGCGCCGGAGCAGCGGGATCAGATCCGGCATCGCGGCGGCGAGATCGATGGCGGCGGGCGCCAACGGCTGCTTGCGCGCGAACGCCAGGAGCTGGCTCGTTAGCGTCGCTCCGCGCTGCGCCGCCCAGGCGGCGCGCTCGATCCGGGTGTGCAGCTTGGCATCTGCGCCGCCGAGCTTCGCCCGTACGAACTCCAGGTTCCCGAGCACCACCTGGAGCAGGTTGTTGAAGTCGTGGGCGATGCCGCCGGTGAGCTGGCCGATCGCCTGCATCTTCTGCGCCTCGCGCAGGACACCCTCAGCCTGGGCCCGTTTGGTCATATCGGTCACGGTCACGACGAAGCCGCCGTCCGGCATCGGCGTACGCCGCAGCTCCAGATGGTGGCCGTCGTCACGCCGACGCTCGTACACGACCGGCTCGCCGTGCGCGCTGCGCCCGTGACGGACCTGATCCGCGCTCTCCAGCGCGGGACGACCCGGCTCCGCTGTATGCTCGGCCAAGGCGGCGTAAGCCGTGCTGGGCCGTAGCAGCGCCTTGGGCAGGTCGAGCAGCACCTGGAAGCAGTGGTTCCAATTGGTCAGCGTCCGGTCGGCGCCGAACACCGCCACGCCCTGGCTGAGGCTGTCGAGCGAGGCGCGCAGCCGCAGCGCCAAGGTGCGCTGCTCGGCCTCGACCCGGTGGGAGCGCGACCACGCCTGGTTCAGCAGCCGGGCGGCTAGGAGCAGGATCAGCACGGCCAGCGCGGAGCCGCCGACGGCCATCCAGCGCACCCAGGCGGCGCGGGCGTCGTTGGCCGCGACCCGGGCGTCGAGCAGCCCGTGTTCCTCGGCGAGCATCGCCACGAGGACCGCCTCGGCTTCCTTCATATAGGCGCGACCGATGTCGGTGTTGACGATCCGCACCGCGGCCTCGAACCCGACGGTGCGGCGCAGCTCGACCGTCTGGGCTAGTTCCTCGAGCTTGTGCTGGACGACTGGGGCGAGGCCGCGCAGCCGCTCCTGCTGGGCCGGGTTGTCGGCGGTGAGCTTGAGCAGCTCCGACTGCAGCAGCCCGACCCGGTCGCGGGCGGCGTCATAGGGGGCGAGATAATCGGGCTTGCCGGTGAGTAGGTAGCCGCGCTGGCCGGTCTCGGCGTCACGCAAGGCGATGGCGAGGTCCTTCAAGGTGCCGAGCACCTGGAAGCTGTGTTGCGTCCACTCGCGGGCCTCGCGGGCGGCGTTGAGACGCTCCCAGGTCACGCCCGCGACCAGCACCAGGATGGCAAGCAGGACGGCGAGGATCAGGACGTTGGCGCGTCTGACGAGGTGCTGAGACATGGCGTCTCGCTCGTAGAAGCTCGCGAAGCTCAGGTCCAATACCTTTGGCGTGGCGCCAGAGCTGGCGGTTTCCGCCGCGCCGGATCGAAAGCATCCGGCGGGCTACACCTGCCGCACCTCACCCGGCTCGAGCCGTAACCGCTTCACCAAGTCGCGTGATAGGCCGCCGACGATCTCGACCTCCGCATCGGGTGCGGCCTGCAGCGCGACAGCCTCTAACGCCTCGTCCGCCGTGACCGCCAGTACAGCGTACACGCGCACCACGTCGCGTTTTGAGAGCTCGGACACGAGGAAGGCGCGGCGTTTGGCGGGCTTCGGCATGGTGCCGGCTTACGGGCAGGGAGCATGCCCGTCATCGAGACGGTCGCATACAACTCGAGTATCCCCACCACAGTCCTGCCGCGATCGGCGCGCCAGCTGAAGCGCAGTGGTGAGGACGGCCGCCGAGTATCCTGCCGCCGGGAGTATCCTCTCGTGTTCAAGTGCGCCGCAGCCGTCCTGATCGCCCTGCTCGTCGTCGCGGTCGGCGGCTTGATCAACCTGCTCCTGCTGCCCGTCCGTGCGATCCGAGGTCTGTTCCGACATAAGGCCGCGTCAGCTCAGGTGACGGCCGGCTGACGAACCCAAGACCCAGGCTGATCGTGCCTGCTGGCATCGCCGGCGCATCCTTCGAGCCTTCGACGCGTTATCGGCTGAAGCTTGACCGCAGAATGGGCGGCGAGCTGTCCGGATTTGGAGACGCATCGCATGACCATGAAGGCCTTCATCGCCGCTTCCGTGCTCGCCCTGTCGCTGCCCCTGACGGCTCAGGCCCAGGGCACGATCCCGGGTGCTGAGCGCGGCGCGGCCGCGGGCAACGCGGCGGCCGGCCCGATCGGTGGGATCGTTGGCGGCGCGGTCGGCGCGGCCACCGGCACGGTGGGCGGCATCCTCGGCGTCGATATGGCGCCGCGCTTCCGCAGCTACGTCCGCGAGCGCAATGTCCGGTCGTACGACTACGACGGCCGGGTCGCCGTCGGCACCGCCCTGCCGGCGTCGGGGGTCACCTACTACGACGTGCCGAGCGAGTACCGCGTGCAGCCCGGCTACCGCTACACCGTGGTGAACGACCGCCCGGTGCTGGTGGATGGCGGACACCGCATCGTGGAGGTCATCGACTGAGCGTCTGAAGTTAGCCCGCACGCAACCGGACCTCTCTACGTAAATTAAGAGGTCGCATGCGGTGACGTGCGCTGGATAGAAATCTGAGTGGGCCACCTTTTTGAAAGAAGAGGCGGCCCATTTTATTCAGTTGCGGCTTGAAGCGCATTTCTAGATTGCTTAGCTAACAGTTCACACTTCATCTTATGAACTGCAGATAGACGCTGTATAAGGCTGCTGGCAAACCCGCTGCGGCCGTACGGCGTGAATCTAATGAAGCAGCGTCGCAACGGTGGCCGGTAGTAGGACGCGGCGGACGGCGATAATATCTATCTGTCCCTGGCACGCCGCTAAAATCCTTATGAGAAATTGAGTACAATGCGCAGGCTAAATGGCCGCGGAGGGCTTTTGCGCCAGGTAATTCCATGCAGCATCCTCCTCCTCTAGGTCGAACGTCTTAGTTTCCACTGGTAGCGCGAGTCCGGATAAGTTGATCATCGCCTTGGCCAGCATGGGGCGCCGACTACTACGTAGCGGTTGATGTGAGCGACTGAGCGCGCCTTCACGCTGTTGGCGTAGCTATCGAAGCTAGCGGCTAATTCCGTCCCTTCATAGTTCGACATGATGATGAGCATGTCGATCTTGTTGTGGGTCTTCATCGCCTCGTCGGTGATGGCGGACATCCACTCGATGTCGTCCTTCGTTACTTTATCCTTGATCTCGAAGGCGAGCAGATCAGGACGAGGCGATTGTCTCTGGATGACCGAACCATTCGGGGCGCTACTCATGACGGGCGTCTCCTGGGAGGGGCGAACGCCGAGCATATAGTGGACGTCCCTCAGATCCATTGGCCGCCATGCGCTCGCGCAACGCCACCGCCCGTTGGGCAATAGCTTCGGCGTCGCACACACGGCAGGGACCGCCCCGGCCAGCGGCACGGCAGCGATCAGGGCTTCGGCAGGACGCGCGTGGCATCAGTTCTTTCCTAGAACGAGAGCTATTTGGTGATCAGCTCGCGGATCCGTGCCGCCAGCGTGTCCACGGCGAACGGCTTCGTCAGCACCGACATGCCGGGTTCAAGCTGGCCATTGTTGAGCAGCGCGTTCTCGGCAAAGCCGGTGATGAACAGCACTTTCAGATCCGGCCGGCCGACGCGCGCCGCGTCAGCCATCTGTCGGCCGTTCATGCCGCCGGGCAGGCCGACATCACTGACGAGCAGGTCGATCCGCGCATTGGATTGCAGCACCTTGAGGCCGCCGACCCCGTCCGCCGCCTCGATCGCCGTGTAGCCGAGATCGCCCAGCACGTCGGCTACCAACATGCGCACCGTCGGCTCATCGTCTACGATCAGCACGGTTTCCCCGGCTTCCGCGACCGGCAGCAACGCCGCTTCCGGTAGCACCTCGTCGTGCTCCGCCTCGCCCCTGTGACGCGGCAGATAAAGGCAGACCATCGTGCCCTCACCGACCTCGGAGTAGATGCGTGCCTGACCGCCGGACTGCTTGGCGAAGCCGTAGATCATGCTCAACCCGAGTCCCGTGCCCTCGCCGATCGGCTTGGTCGTGAAGAACGGATCGAACGCCTTGGCGATCACCTCCGGCGGCATGCCAGTGCCGGTGTCGGAAACGCACAGTGAGAGATACTGCCCCTCCGGCATGTCGTGCTGTTTGGCTCCATGCCGGTCGATCCAGCGGTTGCCGGTCTCGATCGTAATTTTGCCGCCGCCCGGCATGGCATCGCGGGCGTTGATGCACAGGTTCAGCAGGGCGTTCTCCAGCTGGGACGCATCGACCAGAGCCGGCCACAACCCGGCCATCGCCACGGTTTCGACCTGCACGCTCGGCCCGACCGTGCGTTGGATCAGGTCGAGCATGCCGCTGACCAGGGTGTTGACGTTGGTGGCTCTGGGCTGAAGCGTCTGCCGACGCGAGAACGCGAGCAGGCGATGGGTCAGCGCGGCGGCGCGTTTGGCGGCTCCTTGCGCGGCGATCATGTACTTCTCGACGTCCTTGAGCCGACCCTGATTGATCCGGGTGTTCATCAGCTCCAGCGAGCCGGAGATGCCGGCCAACAGGTTGTTGAAGTCGTGCGCGAGGCCGCCAGTAAGCTGGCCGACCGCCTCCATCTTCTGCGACTGGCGCAACTGCTCCTCCAGGCGATCGCGCTCCCGCTCGATCCGTGTCCGCTCGGAGATATCGCGGGCGTGATGGAAGGCGCCGACGATCGTGCCGGTCGCATCGCGCAGGGGCGTGTAGGTGATCTCCCAGGTCGGCACACCCCGCTCAGGGTCGCCGAACTCCTCGGTCACCACGAACCGCTCGCCCGTCAGTGCGCGGTCCATCAGCCCGCGCAACAGCTCCGCCTGAGCCGGCGGAAACAGGTCGGGCAGGACCTCGCCGATCATCTGGCGATGGCCCATCAGGCGCGAGAACTCGTCGGCGTGCGCCTGGTTGAAGCCTATCAGGCGGTGGTCCCGGTCGAAGGCCAGGATCGGCGCGGCGTCGGAGAGCACGATGTCGCGGTAGAGCCGCAGCTCGGCCATCCGTTCGATCGCCTCGCCTTCGAGCGTCGCGTTGCGGGTGCTGAGCACGGCGGCGGCGTCGCGCAGCACCGTCACGTCCTGGACGAAGATGTAGAAGCCATCCACAGCGCCGCGAGCGTCATGTCGGGGCAGGTAGCGAATGTCGGCGATCCGGCGTCGTCCGTCCTGCCAGGGCCAGTCCAGATCCATCCGCACCGGCTCGCCCGTCAGCGCTCGCTCGATTGCGGTACGGCGCACAGCGTAGCCAGCCTCCCCGGCGATCTCCGGGATGGTCCGACCGACCACCTCCCGCGGCGACAGGCCAAACCACTCTTGGTAAGCGGCGTTGGCGAACTGGTAGGTCAGAGTTCGATCGACGAACGCAACCAGGAGCGGCAAGGCGTCGGCGATCAGGCGCAGCTCGGTCACCGCTCGATCCCGCTCTTCGGTCAGGGCCCGACGCTCCTCCACGTCGATGAGCACGCCAGGGAAACGCAAGGGTGTCCCGTCCGGGCCGTGCTCGACGTGGCCGTTGGCCTCTACCCAGTGGTACAGTCCGTCCTGGCGGCGAACCCGGTACTCGTGGGCGTAGCGCCCCCCGCGGGCTACCGCCTCGTCTATCGCGTTCGCGAGCGCGGGCTGATCGTCAGTGTGCACAGTGGCGACGATCTGAGCGAGCGGGATGCCCTGCCGTCCGAGTGCCGGGTCGAGACCGAAGTTGGCTGCGAATGCCTCGTCTACAGTAAAACAGTCGGTGGGTATGTCCCAGGTCCAAGTGCCCAGGATCGCTCCGGCCGCCAGAGCGAGCTGGATCCGCTCGGCATCCGCCAGCGCACTTATCTCGCCCGCGCGCGCTACATCGCGCTCCTCGGTGCGGTTGGTGACGGTCCGGGCCAGCACAGTGTTTTCGGCACGCAGGGCGACCTCATCCATGTCCCGACGCTGATCGCCTAGGACGTGGTGCGTGGCCTCGGTGGCAACGTTGAGAAAGCCCTTTACCTCACTGCCCTCGCGCAATGCACTGTACGAGAGTCCCACCAAGTATCCTCTGGCTGCCCGTTACGGGTCATCACCAAGTGATAGTTGGAGAACTGGACCCGCTCGCCCGCCATGGCGCGCGCGATTAGCGGCTCAAGCTCGTTCCAGATCTCTGGCCAAGCTTCGCGCATCGGCCGCCCGAGGGCCGGATGCCGTCCGCCCAGGAATGGCGCGTAAGCGGCATTATAGAGGAACGTGCCTTCCGGACCCCAGGTAGCACACATGGCGACGTGCGCCGACATCATCATGTCGTAGATGGTGCTGAGCGCAGGCGACCACGCATCGCGCGGTCCCAGCGGGGTTGTGCTCCAATCGAAATTGGCAAACGGCGACACGCGGGGCTCAGCCTTCTAGTCCGGCCGGCGCCGATGAACCGACGTGGTGGATGTCGTTGTGGGTCTGGAACGCTCGCTCACGTTCATCGAGCAGACGGAGCGCGGCGCGGACCACTTCGCTGAAGTTGCCGTAGCGGCCAGAGGCGAGCATCCGCTCCGCGACCGCGTGCAGCTCCGGGCTGAGGGAGATCGAGACGGACTTGCGCACGGCCATGCTTGCTCATGACGTGTGCCAACTTGTGCGACAAGCGACCTGTCTGTCGCAGGGGTGGGGATCACGCACCTGTGTGGCGGGTGAGACCGTATCGCTCTGCGAGAGCCGCAGCCTGACTGCGTAGCTCCAGAGCGCGAATGCGTTGGCTATGTGCCATCACACGCAAGGTCGGAGGATGGACCATCTCGGGGACTTGGAACGCAAGTTCTGCCAGTTCGTCAGCGTGCACCTCGCGCCCGACGGCCTCGTTCAACAAGAGGCGTCTGAGTTCCAAGGCATCGTCGTGCATGCTGCTTCCTTCACAGTCACGCTGGCGTGATAGGGCAATAGGCCGTGGCCATGAAACTGTACCACCGTGCGATGCATTGGGTGGGGCCATGACAACCGAAACCCGATCCCCCCGCCCGCTTGCCGTCGTCGCCGATGACAATGCCATGATCCGTCTGAACGCGGCCGACATCCTAGAGGATGCAGGCTACACACCGATCGAGGCATACCATGGCGACCATGCTCTGAGCATGCTCAAGCAGCATCACCCCAATGTCCAGGTGCTTTTCACCGACGTGCAGATGCCCGGCGGTCGGCGCGACGGGTTCGCCTTGGCACGTGAGGTTGCTGTTTGCTGGCCGCATATCGCGATCGTGGTCGCTTCCGGCGAGATGCATCCGCAACCTGGAGATCTACCGGAGGGGGCAACATTCATCCCCAAGCCGTTCAGCGCGGAGGTAGTGCGTGAGCACCTGCTTAAGGTCGTCCCCGAAGAAGACTGCCCCGCCCCGCTCAAAACTTCCCTTTAGATTGAGGCAGAGTGCCCAAAATCCGAGAACTCGACGGTGCGCGCCAGGAAGCCCCCCACCGTCGAGCCCGACACAAGCGGTGAAGCCATCCACGCTCAGTCCTATCATCAACAGCCGCGCTCATAGAAGGTTCACAAGCCGATGCATGGGTTAGCCGAGCAACCAGCCTAAATTTTCGAGAGTTGGTAAAGCAGCATAGAAATAGCAGCCGCCCCGAAGAGCGGACCGAGTCTAGGGAGGAAACGCCCAGTGCAAGGACTGCAGCATACGACGTCATCGCACGATGTACTGTGATAACAGTCGGGCGCGTGTGATTTTCTCCCGCGTGACTTTTGCATCCGCCTATTTGTAGTCTATAGATCGGGATTAGTTATTTTTATGCTCGGTCCATCGGTAACAAGCGAAGTGTCACTTGCGTGTGGGGTAAATCCATACGAGTGCTGAGCACCTTCGTAGAGCTGGCGGCGGCTCGTGTCGGACACCGAATTCAAATGGCGGCTTTGCTATATCGAATGTGACGTCTGTCCTATCAGCTTGAATGTCGGCAAAACGATCGTTTTTCCGACGATCGCTGGGCACGCATGTTGGGCCGCCAAAATGGCTGCAAGCCCGTCAGAAAACCGCGTCGGCTATTCAAACGTCGGCAAAACGTGGCTTTCCGACGCTAGGGGCGAGTATGCTGTGACATCCGGTTTCCTGCATCGCGCAATCGAAAGCAGAACAGCGGCTTTCGGCCATCGTCGGCCGTCGGCGAGCACCCCGGCGAACGTCTCAGATGGGTGGGTTTGAGACGGTCCGCTTCCGAGCGGCAATAAGCTGAAGCGGACATCTCTTCCTTTCCCGTTCGTGACCCTTTCAGGCCTTTGGCGGTGAGCTTGAATGATCGCCGTGCTCGGGTGAGGCTATGCGCACTGCAAGCTGCTTCAGGGACCGCAAGTGGTGACTGAGACCATCACTCTTCGTCCGGCGGAAGAGAGGGACGTGCCTGCGCTCGTTCGTCTTCTGCGGCGCTCGTGGCTTGTCACCTGGGCCCCCGAGCTTCCATTCGAGGCGGTGCAAGCCTTCGCCGCTGTCGACCCAGCGCGGTTGCAGGCCGAGAATGAGTGGCGAAGCTTCACCGTTGCCGTCCGTGGTGACGTGCTGGTTGGTGTTGTTGCCCCCTAAAGACCGGACAGGGTCTCCTGGGTTGATCGGGTGATGAACTCGCGCGGCGAGCGGTAGCCGAGCGCGCGATGAGGATGAAGGTCGTTATAGTGCGCCAGCCAAACGGGGAGCTGGCGCAGCACGCTCTCGGCATCCGGTAGCACCGAGACACGCACGTAGTCGCGTTTCAAGGTTCGCACGAACGCCTCGGCCATGCCGTTGCTCTGCGGGCTCTCCAGCGGCGTCGTCTTCGGTATCAAGCCGAGTTCGCGGGCGAAGCGGCGCGTGTCGCGGGCGACGTAGCAACTGCCGTTGTCAGTCAGCCACTCGATCAGGCTCGGTAGCTGGTTGACCGCCCCGAAGCGATGCTCGACGGCCGCCACCATCAGGTCGCGGACGTCCTCGCCCGTGATGCCCGCCGTGGTCGCCACGTAGCTCATCGCTTCCCGATCGCAGCAGTCGAGCGCGAAGGCGACCCGCACACGCTCACCGTTCTCTGCCGCGATCTCCAGCCCGTCCGAGCACCAGCGTGTATTGCGCGTGGCCACCGCCACCTTGCCCTCGTGACGGCGCGTCTCGGCTCCGCCCACATGTCGCTGCAGCAGGAGGCCGTGCACCTTCATGACCCGGTAGACCCGCTTGGCGTTCGGCGCAGGCCGCCCATCCCGCTCGGCCTGCCGGCGCAGAAGGGCATGGACGCGCCGATAGCCGTAGGTCGGCAGATCGGCGATGAGCGCCTGGATCGCGCCGAGTAACGCGGCGTCGGGTGCAGGCGGACGGCCGCGTCGGCCCCTGGGCTTCCAGGCGGGGGAGGCCTGCCTGGACGAGGCGAGGTGCGGGCGCGACACGCTCAAAGCTGCGGCCACAGCGCTCACCGGCCGTCCCCCGGCCACGAGGTCACGCGCGAGGGCAACTTTTTGGGGGCGGCGACCCGCTCCATCGCCTCGCGCAGGATCTCGGTCTCGAGCGTCTTCTTGCCCAGGAGCCGCTGCAGTTCGCGGATCTGTGGCTCGCGCAGCCCGCAGCTCGGAGGCTGGCACCACCTCTTCACCGGCACCGGCGGCCGTGAACGCGCCGCGCTCCATCAGCCGACGCCACGTGAACAGCTGGTTGGCGTTCAGCCCGTGGCGGCGGGCGACGAGCGAGACGGATTGACCGGGCAGATAGGTCTCCTCGACGAGGCGCACCTTCTCCTGCGTGGTCCAATGCCGACGCCGCTGGACGGAGGTGATCACCTCGACGCGTTCGGCGCGGGGCGGGTCGTTAGAACTCACCATACGGTCGGTCATAGGCACACACTTCCATAAGCGTGAGCCCCTGTCCGGTCATTTTGGGGGCTACTTCAGTTGGGATGATGCAAGTCGGAGACGATCAGATCACCGACCTGCACGTCGATCCCGCCTATTGGAATGTAGGTGCTGGCTCGAAGCTGCTCATCGCGGCCGAACAGCAGGTCGCGCGCGCTCATCCAGTCGTGCGTTTGGAGGTGCGTGGATTCAATACCCGAGCACGCGGTTTCTACGCACGTTACGGTTGGAAAGAGGTGCGCACATATCCCGGCATGGAGTGCGGAAGCATTGTTGAGAATGTGGAGATGCGGAAGCGCATCAAATCACAGGATGATTAGTGTCCGGTCTATGACCGCTTCTGAGAAGCGCGGACGGCTGTCTAGGCGGCTGAGTTGGGTCGGGAGCCGAACGGCGGCTCGGGGTGGGTTTTCGCCGGTCCGCTTCCGGTTACCGAGGCATCAAAGCTGACGTAAGTTACTCAGCCAGTGGCGCACTGACGTGCGTAAAGCCCTCTTGGATCCTCGCCATGACATCACTTCGAGCCATGTCGTGACCGAGCTTCACTGCCGAAGCAAACCCCTCCGCGTTGGTGTCACCGTGGCTCTTGATCACAATGCCATCAAGGCCAAGGAAGACGGCCCCATTTGCCCTGTTGGGGTCCATCTTCTCCCGCATCGATCCGAAAGCACGCCGCGCTAGAACGTAACCGATCTTCGACCGCAGATCCTGTCTCATGGCAGATCTTAGGGTCTGGGCGATCTGGCGGGCTGTCCCTTCGGCTGTCTTAAGGGCAACGTTCCCGGTGAACCCCTCCGTCACAATGACATCCACTTGGCCACCGCCGAGTTCATTGCCTGCGATGAACCCGCGAAAATCGAGATCAGGGAGATCAGATTTTCGCAACAACCGAGCAGCGTCCTCCGCGATCGCGGCAGCATCTACTTCTTCGGCATCAGTGTAGAGCAGTCCGACCCTCGGGCGGTCGACGTTGAACACGATACGGGCCATTGCAGCCCCCATGACAGCGAAACCAACGAGCTGGCGTGCGTCAGCGCCGATCGTTGCACCAGCGTCGAGCACAATGCTCGTGCCACGCAGCGTCGGCCAGAGCACCGCGAGTGCTGGTCGGTCCACGCCATCCATCATGCGGACGCAAAAACGCGACATCGCCATCAGCGCGCCTGTGTTACCGGCTGAGACAGCGGCATCGGCTCTACGTGACTTCGCGGCATCGAGGGCAAGCCACATTGAGGATTTCCCCCGCCCCCGGCGCAATGCAGTGCTGGGCTTGTCTCCCATATTGATCGCCACATCGGTGTGGAGGATCTCGGAGGCAGCAGAAAGGCGTGGGTGATCCTCCAACAGTGGTCGAATGCGTGCCTCGTCGCCGACGAGTAAGAACGAGAGGTTGGGATTTCGCGCGAGCGCAAGCGCCGCACCCGGAATGATAACGCTGACGCCATGATCGCCGCCCATGGCGTCGAGAGCGATACGAACCTTGTCCGTCATATGCGTCGTGACCAATGGCGACAGGAGCGGCCACGATGCATCATGCGCAGACGCTCGCCAAATCAGGCTTGCTTGCTGCCTCAGCATTCACAGGGGCCCGAGGTGGAGCGCTCGCTTTCGGGTTGAAAGTCCGGATCTGTTAGCCAACCCGAACTGGATTGCCTCAGGGCCTATGAACGACCGCTTTGGAGAAGCGCCGACGGCGGTCCGAATGTCTGGGTAGGGTCGGTACAAGGCCTTCCGCTTTTCCAGCCGGCCGTCTCCGAAGCGGACCGGCAGCTTTCGGCCAGACTACGCCACGCTGGATTGTCGATGAGCGCAAAAGCCGCCGTTCGGCTCTGCGCCCAACCCGGCCATTCAGTGGTCTGTTAAGATTTTCCGCAAGCGGACGCTACCATCTACGTTCGGAGGGCGTCTTAGAGTCCGTCCGAGAAGTCAGGCTGAGCGGGCCAGTCGCCTGACGAGGATCATGACGGCTGCCGCGTAGAGGAATGCTCTGGCCGAGGCGATAGTCGCCTCTGGGTCCTTCCAGAGGCGGCGATTGCGGCTGATCCAGGCGAAGAAGCGTTCGACCACCCAGCGGCGTGGATGCACGGCAAAGCCGACTTGATGGGGCGGCTTGCGCACGATCTCGACCGTGATGATCGTGGCGGTCGCCGGTCTGTTGCCGGCATAGCCTGCATCGGCGAAGGCTTTGGCGATGAACGGGAAGGTCCGACGCGACAGGCGCAGCACCGGCACGGCTCCGTCGCGGTCCTGTACGTCGGCAGGCTGAGGATCGAGGACGAGCGCGCGCCCGTCCATGTCGACCAGCGCTTGGCGCTTGCGCCCCTTGACCCTCTTGCCGGCATCGTAGCCGCGCGGGCCGCCGCTCTCCGTCGTCTTGATGCTTTGGCTGTCGAGGACCGCGGCAGACGGTGAGGCTTCCCGTCCGACTCGCTCGCGATCGGCCATGACCAGGTGGTGGTTGATCCGGCCAAACAGCCCTGTGTCGCGCCAGCGGCTGAAGTAGCCGAACGTGGTCGAGCGCGGCGGTAGATCCTTGGGTATCAACCGCCAGGAGATCCCACCCCTCAGAACGTAGAAGATGGCGTTCAGGACCTCCCGTGTCGTCCAGAGCGGAGGCCGGCCACAGGGCGCTGGCCTCGGCATCAGTGGCTCGATCACCGCCCACTCGGCGTCGGTAAGGTCGGTTTCATAGCGAAGGCCCACGCGGCTATGCTGCCGCCGGGTGGTCGGGGTCCACATGGCGCTTCCAGGTCAGGCTTCAGCACCCTCCTGGAATCATCGCCATCCCGGCCACTCAACCCCGCCTCAGACCCTTACCGGACGGGCTCTTAGGGGACGAGCTAATGGTACGTAAGCGGCCGCTGCCATGGCCGGACAGTCCTTCACCGTGTCTGCCCCGCGGCCGTCCCGCCAAGTTCCAGAAGGATCTCGGACGTTCGCGATTTTGCGTTCCAAAATCGAGAGACCATTCTTTGGGACAATCGTCATTCGTGGCTTGGATCGTTCTGCTAGAGCAGGGCCTATTGGACCGATGATGCCATTGCGCCGAACGCATGGAGACAAGCCCTTGACCCGTATGCGTGCGCAACGGGGTCATGAGTGATAGCCAGACATTGGCCATTTGCCTCGGAGAGGGTCGGGGCACGATGATCTGGTTTGACGATCCATCCCTCGGGTTGCATGTAAGCATGCGAGGGTTGTGCTATGATCAAGACGGAAACCAGTTTCACTCAGCTCCAAGCGTCGGTCGAAGCGACCACGGCCCGTGCCCGCGAGTTACGGGCAGCCAGTTTCGCGATACAGCAACACCTTGCAGTGACATGCCGAGAGATGAAGGAAGTATTCAATCATACGCAAGCGACGCTCAGGGCCGTGCATCAACACCTCGCCTCGCTGCGCACAGGATCGGCCGAACAGAACGGCTGCGAAGGCGAGCCAGTTGACGCTTTGATCAAGGCGTTGGATGTACTTGGGCGCTGCGAAAGCGATCTCGAAGAGACGATCGACGACTTGATCACGGCCTTCAGAACTGCAAGCGCCTTGGGCGACGATGACAAAAGGACGTTGTTCGCCAACGCTCTCATGATGATTGGCCGACATCTCGCCACGCAGGTCGGCCCCAAAGCTGCGGGCGTCATCATGAATTAGGGCCAGCACGGTGCGGCGACGGCAGAGGTATGTAATGGAACGCGAGACATCCGCCATCCGCATCGTCCAGCTGATCGCCGCTGAACTCGGCGTACCCGTCGCCTGCTTTTACGATCAGGCAGGATCATCACCCTCCGACAACGAGGCGATGCAGAAGGCTGTCGCAGCGCTCCTGAGCGCATTCGGCGCGGTCCGTAACCCTGAGGAGCATCGGCGCTCTGTCGCAGTCCTATCCGCCGAGGCAGAACGTCTGCGGGACCTTTTGGATGATAAAGATAGAAAGTAATGCTTGGCAGCGTCCGCCTCTTGCTCCGGATGGTTCGAAAGCCCCTCTGGGTCCAGAAGCGGCTATGTCAAAGTGTGTCCGTTAAATTCAACAGGTTATGTTGAGACGAACTCGTCCCACGGTGCGCCTCACGAGCTTCTGAAGCTACGCCTGATCTGTCTTATAAATTCGCAGGCGATCCGGGCGCGTCGCGAGAGCCATCTTACGTTGCGAGCTCGCTCGGTCATATCTATTTGATGTTGCTCAGTGGCGGCTGATTTCCATCGCCAGTGCCCGTGTGAGCGTGTCCATCTCCACCGGCTTTTCGCAGCGCTGGATGTGTCCGTAGCGCGGGGGGATCACCGTGCCCTCGTAGCCAGTGGCGAAGATAAACGGCACGTCGCGCGTCGCCAAAGCATCCGCCACCGGAAACACCATCACGTCACGCAAATTGACGTCGAGCACCGCCGCGTCGATCTCCGCGTTGGCTTCGATTAACGTCAGGGCTCTGGCGACGCTCGCCACGGGACCGAGGACTTCGACGCCGCTTCTCACCAACGTCCGTCGCATCTCATCGGCGATGAAGTAGTCGTCCTCGACCAGGAGCACCTTTCGCCCCGGCAGCGCGTCCGGTCCACGGCTCGATGTACTCATCCCCGACCGTCCTCCTGGATGAAGCCTTAGGCCAACGGCAGCTCGATCAGACAACGCACCTCGGCCTCGCCGAGTTCGTAGTGCGTCGTGGCGTCGAGCGCGTACGGCAGCGCGTTCTCGATCAGCTCGCGACCGTAGCCGTTCCTCAGGGCCGCGCCGGCCGATCCGTGCTGCCGGTCGATGCCGGTCTCGACCCATTCCAGCGTGAGCCGAGGACCCTGCCCGTCGGGCTCGTGCGTCCACCAAGTCACGTTGAGCTGGCCGTGCGAATTCGACAGCGCACCGTACTTGCGGGCGTTGGTGGCCAGCTCGTGCAGGGCCAGCGCGAACGTCTGCACCGTCGCCTTGCGGATGCGGACGTCGGGGCCGGTCAGCACGACGCGCTCCTGTAGATCCGCGGCGGCGAGCGCGTCGAGCTCGCTTCGGATCAGCGTTCCCAGCGTGATCGGCTCCTCCTCCGCGCGCGATAGCAGGCCCTGCACGCGCGAGAGGGCGCCCAACCGCTCGTTGAACGCCGACCTGAACGCCTCCAGTGTGTCGCTCGCCGCCACGGTCTGCTGCGCGATCGAGTGGACCACGCCGAGCAGGTTGCGCGTGCGGTGCTGCAGCTCGGCGACCAGGACACGTTGCTGCTCCTGCATCCGGCGCAGATCGTCGATGTCGGTCGAGGTGCCGAGCCACTCGACCACCTCCCCGCGCTCGCCGCGCACCGGCATCGCGCGCATTTGGAACCAGCGATAGCCGCCACTGGCGGCACCGCGCAGGCGTCCTTCCATCTGCAGGAGGCCGGTCCGCGTGGCCGTGCGCCAAGCCTCAACGGCCGCCGCCCGGTCATCCGGATGCATGGCATCGAGCCAGCCATGGTTCCGGCTCTGCGCCTCGGTCTGGCCGGTATAGGCGGACCATTGCGGGCTCACCCAGGTCCACTGCCCGTCCTCGGCCGCCCGCCAGACCAGTTGCGGGATGCCCTCGACCAGGGCGAGCAGCCGGCGTTCGCTCGCAACCTGACGCTCCTCGGCGCGCTTGCGCTCGGTGATGTCGACGAACGTGAGCACGACCCCGGCGATGAAGTTGTCGACGCTGCGATAGGGCAGGACCCGGACGAGGTATTGTGCCCCCGTCGTCGAGTTGGTGATCTCGCGTTCGACCACGCTCAGGGTGCGTAGCACGCGCCGCGCATCGTCCTGCAGCTCGTCGTACGCGATGCGCGACTTGATGTGGCCGATCGGCCGGCCCGCGTCGGTCTCGATCAGGTGGAAGATCTCGGTGACGGCGGGCGTGTGGTTGGTGATCCGTAGCTCGTTGTCGAGGAAGACCGTCGCGATCTGTGTGCTCTCCAGGAAGTTCTTCAGGTCGCTGTTGAGCCGGCCCAACTCCTGTACCCTGTGGCCGAGCTCGCCGTTGACCGTGGTCAGCTCCTCATTGATGGATTGCTGCTCCTCCTTCGAGGTCTGCAGCTCCTCGTTGGTCGATTGCAGCTCCTCGTTGAGCGACTGATACTCCTCGTTCGAGGATTTCAGCTCCTCGTTGGTGCTCTCGAGTTCCTCGATGGTGGCCTGTAGGCGCTCGCGCGTGATCCCGAGCTCGGCCTCGAGGCGGCGGGTGCGCTCGAGCTCGCCCGTGGCATCGATGGCGGCGTCGCCATCGGTAGCCATCGCCGGACCACCGTCCTTGAACAACACGAAGTAGCTTCGCGCGTCCGGATCGTCCCGCATGGGCTCGACCACGAGGTCGACCGCGTGGCGCCCGCCGTTCTGGCCGATCTGCAGGCCGTCGACCTGCACTGTCTCGCCGGTCTCGTCGGCCTTGGTCAGTGCCGCCCGCAGGTCGAGCCGCAGGTCGGGATGGGCGAGCTGCAACAGGTTCAGGCTGGCGACGCCGCCAGCCGGGTCGATGTAGCGCCCGGTCCGACCGGAGAAGTGCAGGACGGTGTACGAGGCGTCGGTGATGACGTAGGCGGGCGCGTAGCGCTCCGCCAACCGCTCGGCACGCCGGGTCAGCGTCGCGGCGATCGGTCGAGTTCGCTCCTCGACGGCGACCGGCGCTCCGATCCGACGGTCCGGCGTCGAGAACGGGAAGTCCGGCAGGACGCGCGTGCCGGTCTCCCGGCGCCGGAAGATGCGTGAGCGGCTGTCGATCGCCGCGAACAGGTCGGTGTGGCGCGAGACGTTCTCCGAGTTGCCGAGGAACAGGGTCCCGTCCGGCTTGAGCGCGAAGTGGAACAGCGGGATGACCCGGCCCTGCAGATCGGCGTCGAGGTAGATCAGCAGGTTGCGGCACGAGATCAGGTCGAGCCGCGAGAACGGCGGGTCCTTGATGATCGAGTGCTGCGAGAAGATGCACATCTCGCGCAGCTCCTTCGCGAGGCAGTAGGTGTTGCCCTCCTTCACGAACCAGCGCGCCAA
Organism: Methylobacterium sp. NMS14P; assembly: GCF_028583545.1. NCBI lineage: Bacteria > Pseudomonadati > Pseudomonadota > Alphaproteobacteria > Hyphomicrobiales > Methylobacteriaceae > Methylobacterium > Methylobacterium sp. NMS14P. Next base: position 5,105,345 of record NZ_CP087106.1, read on the forward strand.
CCGCTCGGGCGACATGGTCTCGCTGATCGTGCTGGCGAAGCGCGCGGCCCGCGCCGAAGCCAGTGCCCGGCCGTCGAGGTCGGTCGCGAAGATCTGGACTTGGGGTACGTGGTCGAGCATGGCCATGTGCTCGCGCAGCAGGATCGCCAGCGAGTAGGCCTCCTCGCCGGTCGAGCAGCCGATCACCCAGACCCGGATGTGGTCGTCCCGCCCTTTGTCGGCGAACAGCCTCGGGATCACCTCGCGTTCGAGGATCTCGAACTCCTTCGGGTCGCGGAAGAACTGCGTGACGCCGATCAGGAGATCGTTGAACAGCTCCTGCGCCTCCCCCGGCTGGGTGCGCAGGACCTCGATATAGTCGTCGATGTTCGCCAGCGAGAGGACCTGCATCCGGCGCTGGACTCGGCGCAGGAAGGTTCCGGACTTGTAGCCGTGGAAGTCGTGGCCGGTCCTGTTGCGCAGCACCCCTGCGATCGCCGTAAGCGCGGCCTTGGATGCGGCGGGAGCGGCGACGCCCTGAGCGTCGAGTTGACGGGCGGCGGCGGCCACGCGTTCCACCAGCTCGTCGAGGGAGAGGACGGCGTCGGCGAGCGCCGCCGGGGTCTCGCTGAAAGCGAGCTCGCCGGCCGCGGCCTCGGGTGTCTCCTCGGCGAGCGTGAGGCCGCCGGCCTCCTTGATCGCCTTGAAGCCGAGCGTGCCGTCCCCGTCCGTGCCCGCCAGCGCGACCGCGATGCTGCGCCCGTCCTCGTCGCGGGCGAGCGACACCAGGAAACTGTCGATCAGACCTTTACCCCCGACTTCATCCGCGAGCCGGGTGCGGAAGCGTCCGTTCTCGACGCCGACGACGAGGTCGGCGGCGATCAGGTAGGTGCGCCCGCCCTCGATCAGGGCGTCGTCCCGGACATCCGCCAGCTCAAGGCCGATCGCCATCAAGGCATGTCGAAACCCCTTCTCGTCGAGGGCGTCCCTGTGCTGCAAGGCGACGATCACCGCCACGCCGTCCAGGCGCGGCAGGCGGGTGAGGACGTGCTGCAGCGACGCGGTGCTCGCGGCCGACGCACTCAGGGCTACGAAGGCGCTCGTCCTCGACGAACTCACATCGACTGGAGGCATGCTGGGTCGCCATGATGCGAGGCGCCGCGGCGACGGCGATGCCGCCCCACGCACCCCGTGCAGGAAGTCTCGGGCGCTCGTACCACGGCTCGGTTGCGGCGTGGCGGGTACACAGCGTCCTACTCCTCCTGTGCCCCTTCGCTCCCGGACGGTTCGGGCTCGGGCAGAGTGAGCAGGACCGCCCGTCGGATCGTCTCGGCGTACTCCCGGTACTCGGCCGCGCGCTCGTCGTACATCTCCGCCACCGCCGGACGTCCGGAGCTTCGCCCGTCCCGCGCCATGCGGGCGACGAGCTCGGCACGCTCCTCGATGATGCGCAACGCCACGCGCAGCGCCTCGTCGACGGCGTTCTCCTGCTGCTTGGCGACGACCTCGGCCGTGAAGGCGTGGCCGACCTGGCAGCGGTAGCGCAGCGGCTTGGCATCGCGCATCGTGGACAGGACGCCGCTGCAGTGCGGGCAGGTCAGTGGCGCCGGATCGGCGATCCGGCGCAGCACCTCGCTGTCAATGCGCTCGCCGGCGGCGATGTCGATCTCCAGGCGGATCTCGGGCGGTACCGGTAGGCGCGGTCCGGCCGGCTCGCGCACGAGATCGGACAGGATGTCGCCGAGCCGCGCGCTCGGCACGGCGAGGTCGACGGTGACCGCCGCCATCCCGCTCAGCGGCATCTCGTCGGCGATCGCGTCCGCCGGGTCCTGCACGATCGCGACGCCGCCGCAGCGCTTGATCGCCTCCAGCCCGGCGGCGCCGTCGTTGAGCAGGCCGCTGAGCAACACGCCGACGACCCGGGAGCCGTAGGCCGCTGCGGCGGAGCGGAACAGCGGGTCGATCGACGGGCGGGCCATGTTCTCACGGGGACCGCGGCCGAGCCGCATCTGTCCGTCGCGTATGATCAGATGGTGATCGGGCACCCCGAGGTAGATGTTGCCGGGCGCGATCGCCATGCCATCCCGGGCGGCGTGGACCGGCAACGATGCGGCCGCGGCCGTGATGGTGGCGAGCAGGCCGAGGCTGCGGGCCGGGATGTGCACGACGATGAAGACGGCCGCCGGCAGATTTGCCGGCAAGGCGGCGAGGATCACCTTGAGCGGTGCGGTCGCGCCCGAGGAGCCACCGATGACGATGATATCCCGGTTCATCATGATTGCCTTCCGTGGGTTTGCGCGCGTCGCACCTGCCTCGATGGCGGGATCGAGAGGATGGGGCTTTCCAGGGCGCCGCTATTCGCGATCATCGTCCGCGGCTTGTATCGCCTCCCCGTCGACCGAGCGTCCGATCCGCGCCGCCAACGGGATGGACAGGGCGCATCGCAGTCCGTCCGGCTCGTGGGTGAGGTCCGACTGTGCTTCGAGCTCGTAGGCGAGCATATCCTCCAGCAGGGCCGTGCCGAAACCGCGGTGGGTAGGCTTTGTCACCTCGCTACCGCCCGCTTCCTTCCAGATCAGCGCGAGCACCGGCTCGGGATCGCTCTGTTCGATCTGCCACGACACCGTCACGCGGCCGGGCGCGAGCGCGAGAGAGCCGTGCTCGATCCCGTTGCTGGTCAGCTCGTGCAGCGCCAGCGCCAGGACCATCGCGGCCTTGGGCCTGAGCCGCACCCGCGGACCGGTGATCGTGGCCCGCTCGCCCTCGCGCACGAGGTGAGCCATCAGCTCGTCCGAGATCAGCGTGTGCAGATCCGCCTCGCCGAACGCGTCCGTCGTGGCTTGCACGCGCATCAGGGTGTTCAGACGGCCGTCGAGGTGGGCGGCGTAGGCCTCGACATCCCCGGCGTGTTCGGCCGAGCGACGCACGATCGTGCGCAGCATCGCCGTCGTGTTGCGAACGCCGTGGCGCAGACTGTCGGGCATGCCGGCCTCGTTGAGCAGCCGGCGCAGGCGCGCGTTGTCGGCGCGCACGGCGGCGAGCTGCTCGGCCATGTCACCGGGATCCGTCATGCCGATCCTCCACAGATGTCGGGTATCATGGCCAAGTGGCGCCGGGGGTACGCGGTTCACGGGCGACCTAGGACGGGACGATCATCGTCCACCGTGAGGTGCAGGTAGGCGGGGTCGAACTGCCCGAGCCGGGCGAGAGCCTCCGGATCGTGGATGGTCAGGCGCCGGCTGCGCAGGGTGATCAAGCCCATGGAGCGCATCTCCTGAAGCGTGCGGTTGATGTGCACGCTGGTCTGGCCCATGGCGTCGCCGAGATCGCTCTGGGTGATCGGCATCGGGCAGGTGTTGCCGTCCGTGAGACCGATCGCCGCCAGCCGGGCGTGCAGCTCGCAGAACAGGTGGGCGAGCCGCTCGATGCCGGTGCGGCAGCCGAGGCTGACCGTCCATTCGCGCTGGACCGCCGCGGTGGCCAGCGCCTCGCGGTGGAAGGCGATATCCAGACCCGGGCTTCGGGCGGTGATCGCTTGGAGCGCCGCGCCGGAGATCTGCCCGAGCGAGACGGGGGTGATCGCGCCGAGCGTGTGGTCCATCCGATCCAGAAGGAAGACGTGCGGATCACACGGATCGCCCGGCAGGAGGAGCCCGACGATCTGGCGACGGCCATCCACGAGCTGGCGGTAGCGGCAGGCCCAACCCTCCAGGATGACGTTGATGGTGCGTGGGTCGTCGCCCTCGTGGATGAGGTCGGTCCGCGCCGCGATCTGACGGACGGATCCGACGATCTCGCTCAACCAGATCTGATCGCCGTCCGAGAGACGGACATAGCGCTGAAGCTTACGCGCGAGCAGGTTCGGCATCGGCTGCTCCATCAAGGATGGCTATGCTGTAATCGAAACATTATTGCAAAAAACTCATATAGATCAGTTTTCGACCTTGAGGCATAGGTGGCGACGCTGTGTAGTTCAAAACCTTGACATCATTCAAACCTATGTGAAAGTTGCCTCCCCCCTTCCGTGCAACTGTGATGTGTCTTCCCCGATTACCGTCGGTGTTGACGCGACCTGCGCCGACCCTACTCCCTCCGATCGGTCGGCGCAGGTACCCTCGGTTCGACGAAGTATCATCCGGTATTCGGGTTGCGGGTCGAACGCATTTCTTTCGAGAGGGATGCGATGGCTTACAGCGTCAGGGTGGAGAAGATTGGCGAGGCAGGTTCGCCGTGTGGGAAAGTCGCTCTGTACGAGGCGAACAGCGAGATCGAGGCTGTGACGATCGCCACCTACGAGGTGGACGCACATCGATCCGGTCGACAACGCCTCGCTACCGTGTTCGACCCCGCAGGCCTGCTCGTTCTGGCCTACACCGGACCAGCGAGAGCGCGGGTCGATCAAGTATGGGCCGGCGATGACGGAGGGTGAGCGGCAGGATCGAATGCTCGCCGAGCGCGAAGCAAAGCTCTTGATCGGTGTCATGCTCGCGTTGCAGGTCACACTCCTGCTTAGCACCTTGCTTTGGGCCTGACGGGGCGTGCGACGTGACAGGGCATGCGTTCGCAATCCTGCTGGCGGGCTCGTTCACCTTCGGCTGCGCCGCTATCCACACGTGGCGTGAGTATGCTCCAGATCTGACGCCGGTGCTCGCAGTGGCGCTGCTTTCCCTAACAGTCGTCGTGGGTGCGACAGTTGTCGGCAAAAGCGAGAACGCCGCTGCGGAACAGGCTCGATCCGCCTCGCAGACGCTCCGCTGATGGCGACTGAGGCAGGATCCCGCACGGCAGGACGGAGGATGGCATGCCGCGCTACTTCATCGACACTTCGAACGGTTTCAAGGCGCACGACGAGCAGGGTTTGGTCCTGTCCGGCCCGGAAGAGCTTGCGATGGTCCTGCGCCAGTCCCTTGCGACCGTCATGCACGATGAGGGCAGCCATGGCAGCCATGATGAATTCCGAGCGATCGCCTACGACGAAGAGGGTCGGCACGTGATGATCGCCACCATGCGCCTGACGACGAACGCCCCGAACTAGTCGCACGCATCGGACGCACTCGGATGCCGAGTTGGTCGCCCTCGCTGTCATGTCCGTTTAAGCGGCGGCTGATCATCGTCCTATCGGAGGACGTGCCTACGCCATCGAGCAGGCAGGACGCGCTCCTGTTCAACCGCCTGCTCGAACTGGAAATGGCTGCGGAACGAAAAGGCGCACCGGAGGCGTCCTGCCGAGTAATCGCACGCGTGCGCCGCCTTGCCGGTACCGCTGCCTCAGAGGAATACCTATCGAACCTCCGGAGCAATTGATGGTCGCGGCTGGTCCCTACGTTCTGCGTATGCGATCAACACGGCTGCGTTCCAGCTGCGCCGTTCCACCTTGCTTGCCTTATTGGGACGCTGCACTCCGCGCTCGCTTTAGGGCGAAATAGCAGGGTGCGGTTTCCACCCCGAACCAAATTTGCCGAATGGCAAACGTACGGCCGCTTTACGGGGGGCTGTCAACGGTCCTGGCGGTAGAATCGGGTCGGTAGGAGGCCGTCAGATTTGCCGACAAAACGGCTTTGGACTTGCTCCGCTTTTGCGGAGCAAGTCCAGTGGCAGCCGAGGAAGCGGACCGAGCAAAGAGGTCCTGATGCTCGCGCTGGCTGACGCCGTCAGCACGCTCACAGTAGATCCGCGGCAGCATGCGGCAGTCGACAGTAGCGATACGGAAGGGCGCACGGCAGCTGCAGAGGTATCACACCACACGCACTGAAGGAGCGGCGGGGCACCGGGCGCCCCGCCGTACCCTCATTTCGTAACTCTCATACCGCTCAGGCACCGCCGGCTAGGAAGGGCGTGGCTGCAGCCAACACCGCCGCCTTGGTCAGGGGCGCATCGAAGGCGCCGTCCCAGCCGACGAAGCCACGCACCCGCCGCACCTCAGCGGCGTGCCGCGCCTCTACGGAGTGGATCTGCAAAGCCGTCGTCAGCACCGGCGTGCCCTGCAGGTTGCCGGCCTGCCCCTTGTACGCCGCCACCCCGAGATCCTCGAACGTGCTCGACAGCGTGGTGAACGTGTCGAAGTTCGCAAACACGTCGGGGTACTTACCCTTGCCCGTGAAATCGAAGGCCGGCGGCGGGATCACGGCACCGCCGAGTGCGCCCTGCAGCAGGCGCACGTGCTCGGCCTCATGGCGGGCGAGCTGCGTGAACACGGCCCGATAGCGCGCCGGGATCAGGCGGGGCGTGGCCAGCGCCGTGCGGTAGAACTCTGCCTCCAGGTACTCCAGGGTCAGGGCGAACCGGAGCACGTCCACCACCTGTCCCGGCAGCCCCTGCGCGAACACCTCGGTGGAGGCTACCGCCAACACGGTCGGTGTGCTGGCGAGCGCCCCGAGCGTACCGGCGGCGCGGGTAAACAAGCCTCGGCGCGAGGTCATACGGGCGGTGAGATCGGGGTCGAGGGTCTCGATCAGCGTGGGAGAGGCAGGCATGGATGCGGTCATGGCGGCGTCCTCTGTGGCAGGGGCGAGCATCGGCTGGGCGATCACGGCAGCTGGCTCGCGCTGACCGGGGTGAGGACGAACGGCACCACCTTAGGCAACACCTGCGAGGGCACGAGCGCACGATCGAGGCCGTTGCCATCGACGATGTCGCTGCCGGCGAACGCCGCGCTGTAGGGGTTGAGCATGTCGTGGATCGTGGCGGCATGGCGCGCCTCGACCGAGACGATCGAGCCAGCCTTGGCCAGGAAGTCCGGGTTGCGCAGGAGCTGACCGGCGCCGTTGTAGGCGGCGACGCCGAGGTCCTCGAAGGTGCGAGCGGTGCCGAGCACGCTCTGGCGGCTGGCGAAGTTGACCTGGCCGAAGTCGACCTGCAGGTCGGGGATTGCGTTGCCGCCGAGCGCGGAGCGGAAGAACTCGCGGTGGGCGACCTCGTGGCTCTGGATCCCAGTGAGGCTCTGCTCGTCGGCAGCGTTGAAGCCGCGATAGGGCTGCTGCAGCACCTGGGTGTAGAACGCAGCCTCCAGCTGCTCCAGGGCGTAGGCGTAGTTCAGGACGGCAAAGTCACCTTGGCCGAGATCGACTGTGCCGCCAGCGAGCGTGGCGCCACGCTGAGCGAAGGCTTCGGCGAGGTTCAGTTCCAGGAAGGCTGTCGAGGCGACAAAGACACTGGCCGCCTTGAGGAGCCCGCGGCGTGATCGCGCAGTAGCCTCCTGCTCGATAGCGCATTCTGGTTGAGCTGAGCGGATCACGAGCATCTCCCAATTTCGGCGACATCGTGGCGCCGACGAGAGGCTGCAATGCTCCAGTCAAGCTGGCCAATAACATAAGTTATAAATTAATTTAGAAATCGCCCCAAGTTCCGAGTTTGCAACGTGATGTGAAAAATCGGTCGGCGTGTGAAACTCTCTCGTTCGTACAGCGGTAACAGCACGTTTTGCCTATCTATCATTTGATGGATTACCGCAAAGCACGTTCTTATGCAGGAACTTAGTCGAGAGTTGTGGGATTTCATGAGCCATGCGGGCGACCGTCCGTACCCAGAAGGAGATCTCGCATGAAGAAGACGACGTTCGCGCTTGCCGCTGCCGCCCTGCTCGGCGGCTTCGCTCTCGGTGCTGGTTCGGTGTCAGCTGCCCCGATGTCCGTCAGCGGCCTTCAGGCTAGCCAATCTGGCGTCACCCCGGTTCGCATGATGCACGGCGACCGTATGATGATGAAGAAGCGCATGATGCGGAAGCGGATGATGCGCCGCCGTATGATGAACCGCATGTAAGCGGCCATCCCGAACGCGGCGGCTCGACCCACGGGTCGGTCGCCGCGCCCCCCGTTGCCCAGGATACACCGCCATCGTGCCCCGCACCTACCTAACGCGTTCTGCCCCCGACACGGGCGAGGTCGAGCATCGGCGCTGGATGTTCCGGCATCCCCTCATTATCCGAGCGACCCATTGGATCAACGCCGCAGCGCTGCTCGTCCTGCTGATGAGCGGCCTGCAGATCTTCAACGCCCATCCCGCCCTCTACTGGGGCAAGGCCTCGACCTTCGACGCGCCGCTGCTGTCGATGAATTCAACCGAAGATGATCCGCCAAGGGGCATCACGACCGTGCTAGGCCACAGCCTCGACACGACCGGCTGGCTCGGCTCCTCGGCCGGAGCTGACGGCGAGCCGGCAGATCGCGGCTTCCCCTCATGGCTCACGCTGCCGGGCGACCAGGACCTCACGGGCGGCCGCAGCTGGCACTTCTTCTTTGCCTGGGCCTTCGTCCTGAACGGCGCCCTCTACCTGCTGTATGGCCTGCTCAGCGGGCAGCTTCGGTTCCGGGTTCTGCCCCAGCGCGACCAAGTCCGGCATTTCGGCGCCTCCGTGTGGGAGCACCTGACGCTCCGCTTCCCGCAAGGCGATGAGGCTAAGCGCTACAACATCATCCAGAAGCTCACCTACGCCCTGGTGCTGTTCGTGCTGCTGCCCGTGCAGGTGCTGGCCGGCCTCGCGATGTCGCCAGCGATGGACGCGGCCTTCCCGTTCCTGCTGACGCTGTTCGACGGGCGGCAGTCGGCCCGGACGATCCACTTCGTCGTGGCGGCCCTCTTGGTTCTGTTCGTCGTCGTCCATGTCGCCCTCGTCGTACTGTCGGGCTTCTGGAACAACATGCGCGGCATGCTCACCGGATGGTTCGTGATCGAGCGTAAGGTCGAGCCCGCGCAGACCGCGGACGGGACGGGAGGTGCCGCATGATCCGGCAGCCCAGCCGACGTTTCCTTCTGCTCGGCGCCACCGCCGCGGCCGGCACCGCGATGCTCGGCGGCTGCGACAGGCTCGGCGAGGCCGAGTGGTTCCGGCGAACGCTCAAGACCGGCGAGGACGCGAACCTGTTCGTGCAGCGGCTGCTCCTAACCGAGCGGACGCTTGCGCCCGAGTACGCCGAGGCCGACATCTCGCCTTGGTTCAAGCCGAACGGCACCGAGGATCCACCGGATAAGGCCTACAAGGCGCTGGAGAAGCGGCAGTTCGTGGACTACCGGCTGGAGGTCGGCGGGCTCGTCGAGAAGCCGTTCAAGTTGTCCCTGGCGGAGCTGCGCAAGCTGCCGTCCCGCACGCAGATCACCCGGCACGATTGCGTCGAGGGCTGGAGCGCCATCGGAAAGTGGACCGGGGTCCCGCTCTCCGAACTCCTCGATCGCGCGATGCTGAAGCCGCAGGCGCGCTACGTCGTGTTTCACTGCGCCGACACCATGGATCAGGGCGAGGATGACGCAGACGCAGGAGACGACACCGAGCAGGGCGATGCACCTGCCGGTAATGCCAATCCGGCCATGACGAAGCAGTCGGGCGGTGGCGAGAGCAAGCGGGACGCGGGCGGCCAACAAGCTGACGACGACAGCGCGGCCGGCGCATCCGAGCCAGTGCGTTTCTACGAGACCATCGACCTCGTGGACGCCTTTCACCCGCAGACGATCCTGGCCTACGAGTTGAACGGGCAGGCACTGCCGGTCGCCAACGGCGCACCGCTGCGGCTGCGGCTGGAACGCAACCTCGGCTACAAGCAGGCCAAGTACGTGATGCGCATCGAGGTGGTCGAGAGCTTTGCGCATATCGGCCAGGGCAAGGGCGGGTACTGGGAGGACCAGGGCTACGCTTGGTACGCAGGTATCTGAACGCTCAGTATCCCAGTGGCCGATAGGCAGGCGTAGGTCCCAGATCGCGAAAGGGAGCAGCTACCGCTACGCGTTCTTCACAGCAGGTGGCACAGTGCGCCACCAGGTCGATCCGGCCCGAGCACCGCTTCTTCTACCCGATCGACTGGGCACAGCTTTCGACCGCGATATCGGACATGCGCTCGGAAGTGGGCTGCCGGCGCCATCACGAAACGGTTCTTGAGATGCGGGTCGCCAACTGTGACGGGCTCCGGGATCGGGCTCGTTGCCATAGCTCCTCAGAACGTGATGGCAACGGCGAACGGACCGTGGGTCAGCCCTTCAGGAATGCGACGAGATCACCGTTCAGCCGCTCGGCATGAGTAAACGGGATCGCGTGCGGAGCGCCCTCATAGACCTTGAGCTTGGCGCTGGGGATCGCGGCTGCGGTAGCCTTGCCCGACACGTCGATCGGCACGGTCTGGTCGTCGTCGCCGTGGATGACGAGGGTCGGCACGCGGAACGCGCTCATGTCGGCGCGGAAATCGGTCTCTCCGAAGGCGGTCACGCTAGCGATCGTCGCCTTTGGCGAAGCCAGCATCGCGAGGTTGCCGGTCCACTGGATCAGGTCGGATGAGACCGGCGACGAGAGCATTCCGACTCCAAAGAAGGTCTTGGAGAAGGTCGCCATGAAGTTCGGACGGTCTTTCTTCAATCCATCGATCATACCCGCGAACACGGACGGATCCACGCCCTTGGGATTGTCGGCGGTCTTGAGCATGTACGGCGTCACCGCCGAGACCAGCACCGCTTGGGTGACCCGGGCGCCGCCGTGCCGGCTCATGTAGCGGGCGATCTCGCCTCCACCCATCGAGAAGCCGATGAGAGCGACGTCCTGCAGGTCGAGGGCGTCGAGCACAGCCTTCAGGTCGTCGGCGAAGGTATCGTAGTCGTAGCCACCCCAGGTCTGGTCCGAACGGCCGAAGCCGCGGCGGTCGTAGGCGACCGTACGCAATCCCGCCTCGGTGAGCGCCGGCTGCTGGAACTCCCACATGTCCGCGTCGAGCGGCCAACCGTGGATCAGCACGACCGGCCGACCGCTGCCCCAATCCTTGTAGAAGAGCTGCGCTCCGTCCTTTGCCGCGAGGAAGGGCATGCCGGTATCTCCGTTCGGTCGTGATGTCGGGCGGGGAAGGCCCGCTGGGCAGCGACGGTTCCCACGCGGTGGACGTAGGGATTAAGGCGCCCTGCCTTGCGGAAGGCTACGGCCTCACACCTGGACGCATCATGGTCAGGTTGCGACCGGGTTCGTCGGCAATCTGAAGCATGGCTGCCCCTGCCGCGACGAAGCCAGCCATCGCCCTCACATCAGAAGGCTGCTTCGGATCACGCGAGACCGCGTCGGCCTCTCGCTGCAGGCGGACGTTGCAGGCACGTGACGGTATCCCACCGTTCGGCGTGCAGGCATCATGGCGAGCGCAGGCAGCGTCGAGGGGGTCGATCGGCGGAAGTGGGGCGTTGTTGCCAGGGCCGCAATAGTTGCCATGGATCAGCATTTTCGGCTCAACTATGGCACCGGGTTCGGCCAGGGCGGGTGTCACGATGCCTATGGCGAGAAGGAGCGGTATGACGGTTCTGCACAGCATGGTTTGATATCCCGAGACGAGCACGCCCCCCTCAGACGGCTGGTATCGGGCGCTGCCTGACAGCGTCCCGGATATAGAACTGACCACCGAACAGCGGGTTTCGGTACAAGCCATGCACCGCATCGGGCGAGGCGTGACGCGAACAAACTCTATGAGTGGTAAGAGAAGGTACGGGTCGTCGATGGCTAATTGCCAAAGCTGTGAAGGGCAAAGGAGCCCCGCCACCCATTTTGCGACGGATGGCGGGGTGAGGCGCTATCAACGACCCATGGTGCCAGAAGAGCCACCCGTTCCGTTGCCCATCGAGCCGGAACTCCCGGCCGAGCCGGTTCCCATTGAGCCGGAGTTGCCCGTACCCATGCGGCCACCCGTGCCGGTCCCATTGTTCATCTGACCGCCCGTACTCATGCCGGTGCCGGATCCGCCACCCGCACCCATTGAGCCCCCCGTTCCTGTGGAACCACCGCTCATGCCGGCACCACCACCGGTGCCTGCGCCACCTGCTCCCCCGCCGGCTGCACCTCCTTGGGCGAGCACGAAGCTAGTGCTTCCAACAAACACAGCGGCAGCGATCAAAGGCAGGCGCAAAGTTCTGGCGTTCATCTCAAACTCCCTGTGTCATTCACGGAGATCCTTGGGAGGATCTTGACCCGCAAACCACGTCAACGATGAGATGTTCCTGCCTATGATCGAGTCACGATCTGAGTTTTTGATAATTTTATCCTGAATTTACATATGTTATAATTCACGCTTGCCCTTAGAATGGTCATACAGTCCGAGTAAGTGCGCTCATTTTATAGTCGGTGACTGTTCCGCCAGCGGCAGCCATCTCGACATGCATCTCCATGCTCAGCCGGAACAGCATGTCCCCACTGGCATCTCTCACGTTCATAGTGAGCTGCTGTCCGCGTTCCTCCGCATTTGCGACGAGGTGCTCAGCCAGCAGTCGCGTGCCGTATTTCAAGGCCGCGCCAGGATCGCTCAGCAGGATACCATCGCCGTCCGGAGCCCCACGTTGGCCGCATACAAGGTCGAAGAAGTAACGCTTGGGCATGCCGATACCACCTACGCCTGCTCGTCTGCTCGGTTCATGCGAAGGCGTGCGCGAACGGCCCGTCGTGCGGCCCGATCGCCGTCCTGTCGCCGAGCAGGCTGCGCCCCGAGGCGATGATCTGAACCGTCTGGCGGCGGTCGCACGCCGTTCTGGCCATCACCTCCAGGTCGCGCAGGTACGTGATCACCGGTTGACGCTGAACTTTACTTAAGTTAAGTACGCCATCGACCTTGGCAGAGACATCTCGCTCGACTTGAAGCCAGAACTCGATCGGCATCATCATAGGTTGTTCCACGTCGAGCCTCCTGCTGGCCGATGATAGACAGGCTCCGATACCTTTCTCGTGCGCACAGCGACTTAAGTTAAGAGAGGGTGAATTCGGTGCGCGGATCTGCCATGATCAAAAACGACCGTCGCCCGATCCCAAATGTCGCGCGGTTTCTCACCCATGTGAGTGTGCCCGTCGTCCACGTACGATAAGGCCCCCCGATCGCTGGCTCCGATCCGAGCCGTCAGCGGCTGTGAGAGTCTTGCGCTCCCGGCTCATCGCCAGAGGGAGCGCGCCACGTGCCCCGCTACTTCTTCGACATCCACGACGGCGGCTCTACACGGGACGACACCGGCACCGAGTGCGCCGACGAGGAGGCGGCCCGCAAGCTCGCGATCCGCACCCTGCCGGACACCGCCCGGGATGAGATCCCCAGAGACGGAGATCGACGCGCCTTCATCGCCCTGATCCGTGACGAGGATGGACGTCCGGTCTTCTCGGCGACGCTGAGCTACTCCGGGGTGTGGCTCAACCGCTGAGCGCGAACCTATGTACCGCCTGCGGATTGTGAGACACCGATCTGAAGCCTACGCGGCGATGGCCGCGGGTGGTAGCTGCGCGGCGCGGATATCGGCCGGTGGCCGGAACCCGTGTCGCTCGATCAGCCACGTCTCATTGTAGAGATCTCGGAACGCCAGCAGGGCGTGGCGCAGATCCTCGACCGTATCGAAGTGCTCGACCCACAACAGGTTCTCCTTGAGGGTGCGGATGAAGCGCTCGGCGCAGCCATTCCCCTCCGGGGCGCGCACGAAGGCGGGCGAGCTCGCGATGCCCAGGAACGCGAGCTCCGCCTGGAAGGCGTCCGCCATGTACTGGCTTCCGTGATCGTGCCGGACGCTCAGGCCGGAGGCGATCTCGGCCGCGAAGCCACCGAAGCGCTGCCGCACCCCTTGGCGGATCGGCTCCAGCGCCTCGAAGCGCGTGGCCCGGCGGGCCGCATGGATGCCCACGCACTCGGCCGAGCAGTGATCGATGGCCACGAACACCGCGACCTGCCCCTCGGCCGTCCAGGTGGTGGTCAGGTCGGTGCCCCACATCGTGTCGACCCTGTCCGGGATGATGGTGCCGTCGTGGTTGCGCGGACCGCGCGGTGTGCCGACCCGCGTGGGGGCCAACAGGTCGTGGGCGCGCATCAGGCGCAGCACCCGGCGCTTGGAGGTGCGCACGCCCTTCATGCGCAGCCGTGCCCAGACCTTGCGATGGCCTTCGCCGTGGAAGGGGCTGTCGGTCAGGATGGCGCGGATCCGCAGGAGCAGTGCGGCATCCAGCATCGCCCCGACCGGGCCGGGCCGCCGCGCGGGATCGGACCCGGCCTCCGATCCGAGCCCTGAGCGGGGCGGTGAGAGATGCCGGTGGACGGTGGCGCGCGACACGCGCCAGATCCGGCACACCCGAGCCAGCCCGTAGACGCTGCCGCTGGCCGGCGAGACGGTCCGGCTCATGGCCGCGACCGCCTGCGGGCCAAAGGGCCGGCGCCACGCGCCTCCAGGGCGGCGACCTTGGCCTCCAGCAGCTCGCGCTCCAGCAGCATCTCGCCGAGCTTGGCCTTGAGACGCCCGCTCTCCAGCGCGTCCGCATCGAGGGGCCGGGTGGACAGGCTGGCCTCGCCCGCCGCCAGGAAAGCATCGCGCCAGCCCGACAAGGTCGCCGCCGTCACGCCCAGGCCGCGCGAGACGCTCTCCAGGTCCTCACCACGCAGAAGCCGCAACACCGCGTCCCGCTTGCGCTGCCGGGACATGCGCCCACCCCGGCCAGGTCCGACCGAACCGGCAACCGCTCCTGTAGTCGTCGTCATCGTTCTCACCCCTGAGGCGGAGACCGTCCGCTAACGGGGTGTCTCAAGCAACCGTGGGGCGGAGGACCACGCTCTCACCGTGTACGATCGTGGACATCCCGGCCGCGACCATCCGCGACCTGACGGAGAACCATCCGCGCATCACCCGGGCGCTGTGGTGGGCGACGCTGGTAGACGAGGGCATCCTGCGGGAGTGGTTGTCTAGCATGGGCCAGCGCGAAGCCCCGGAACGCTTAGCCCACCTGATCTGCGAGCTGCTCCTGCGCCTGCGCTTGGTCGGCATCGCGGATGAGGGCGGCTACGATCTACCCCTGACGCAGATCGACCTCGCAGACATTTTGGGCATGACCAGCGTGCACGTGAACCGCACGCTACGGCATTTGCGGCAACTCGATCTGGTAGACTTCAAGCGCAGGCGGTTGACCATCTCAGACGTGGCGCGGTTGAAGACATATTGCAGCTTCGACCCCGCCTATCTGCATCTGCGACCAAGCCGTCCTGCCGACGGGCGGTAGTCGATGCTAGATGGCTGTCGTCCGAGCGGCCATAACCCCGTGGCTGTTCCGCCGCATGCGGCAAAACCTGCTCTTTAATGTGCATCAGCAGACAGTTGGGTTGAGCAGCGTTCAGATCGGGCGACGCCTGAATGAGCGACCCACTTGATGCCCCGGTTCTACTTCCACATCCGCGACGGTCGCGATCAGTTTGACACGGACGGCACCGAGTTGCCGGACGAGGAGACAGCGCACGTCGCGGCGATCCGTTTGACGGGGGCGGTCCTGCAGGACGAGGCAAGGCGCATCGCCACCATCGATTGTTGGACTATGGATGTGACGGACGCGACAGGACGTCCCGTGTACCAGGTCGGCGTCAACGTCAGCGACCGCCGCGTTTCAACACGAGGGAACGAGTCCGAACGGCGATGAGCCGGATCGGCGTTCGTTCTATGCGATGTCCGCTTTTCCGCCGCTCCGCCCTTAAAGCGGAGCGGCGGCTTTCGGCCAGATTCCGTCACACCGGATCATCAGTGCGCGCAAAATCAGACATTCGACTTTGCGCCCAACCCGGTCATTCGGCCCACTCCGGCGCCTACTCCGAAGCGGACGCTCCAGCAGCTTAGCGCCTAACGCAACGGACCAAGAGCACCTGAACACGCTCATCGACAAGCTCAAGGCTGAGAACGCTGCCGCCCGTCCCATGGGTAGGCCGCCGAGGACGAGGCCGCGCGTCCGGTCTGCTTCGCCAAGGTCGAGAACCAACTCGATCGCTTCTGCGCCGAGAAGTTCTGGGACTGCGTCATGCGCGAGGTCGCCGAGGTCCTGGCCGAGCGCGGGGCCCTGACACCGGCCAAGATCCTTCCCGAGCTCAGGACCTGGACCGTCCGCGGGGCGGCGCTCCGCCGGGCGCCGCTCACCGCCGCCGTGCTCAGGAAGAAGATGGACGTCCGCGTCTCCTTCGGACGCTACTTCGAGCACCGGGACGAAGGGCGCTACTCACGCAGGGCCGGATAGGCCGCGACAACGACGGTCCATCCCGTCCCGCCGGCCTCGACCCGAACCGAGAGCAAACACCCCTGAATCAGCCGCGGAGCGGCGGCGGCTTGCGGCCCTCGGGGAGCATATCCCGCAAATGGTCGTGCACGATCCGGGCGCTGAACGGCTTGGCGATGAAATGCGCGCCGTCCGGAAGGTCGTCCGGACCCGGCGTGGCCTGCCCGGACGCGACGACGATGCGGATGTGCGGCCAGTGGCCCGCGGCGTGGCGGGCGAGGGCGAACCCGTCCAACTCCCCGGGCATCTGGACGTCGGTGAACAGCACGGAAAGGTCGGGGTGCCGTTCCCGCAGCAGGACCAGCGCCGCGTCGGCATCCGTGGCTTCCAGGGTCTCGAACCCGGCGTCTTCGAGGATGTCCAGCGCGTCCATGCGGATGAAGGCATTATCGTCGACGACGAGGGCGCAGGGGCGGGACTGTGGGGTGGGATCGGTCATGGCGGGGATTAAAGCCCGTCCGCCGTGAAAGGCTCCCTGACCTCCGGCGTCGATGAAAACCCGTCGTGCGTGTGCCCGGTGTCGTCAGGCTGCGCCATGTGCGTCCAGCAAAGTTCGCGCATCACGCCCGCGGCCGGCGCCACGACCCGGCGACCATGGAACGCGAGCCGCGGGACATCGACCTGGAAAACAGTCCCCGCATCCGCTACGAGTTCATCAAGAGTTGCCGCGTGTACGCCGGCGTCCGGAGCGTCCTCAGTTCGGCTCGTCGCCCCGGGTCATGCCCGTCGTCGCAACACGCTCGGCGAGATCCTTCAACTCCTGGCGAAGGTCGGCGAGGTCGCGTTCGCCGAGGCCGGTGCGGCAGACGACGGCCTGCTGCGCCTCCGAGACCCTGTCCTCCAGCAGCCGACCCGCCTCCGTCAGGCCGACGAGGACGACGCGCCGGTCCGCGGCGCGGACCCGGGTGACGAAACCCGCCGCCTCCAGCCGGTCGACCAGGGGCGTGACCGCGCTGGACGAGAGTTGCAGGCGGGCGGCCAGGTCATGCACCGCCGTCCCCCCGTCTTGCCAGAGCGCCAGCATGACGAGGTATTGCGGGTAGGTCAGGCCGAGCTCGCCCAGCAGCGGCCGGTAGGCGCGCACCACCGAGTTCGTCGCGGCGTAGAGGGCGAAGCAGAGCTGGTCATCCAGCATGAGCCCGCGTTGCTTCGTCGATGTCGCCATTGACCGGCGCTCCGTCCAGACGTTAATCGTTCACGCGTGAGCGATGCTGTCAACCAGCCGCCACGGTGGATCGCCTCGGGGTTCAAGGAACGCTCCCGGACCGGATGGAGGGCGCCGCGGCGACAGCCTCGGTGGGGTGCCTGGGCGGCCCACGGTCGCCGGCCGGTTCCTCGGTGTCGTCCGATTACGTCGACGGCGCAACCGGCATGGCGAAGGTCGGGACATCGGGAGCGGGCTCATGGATGCGGTCAGCGCGCAGGACATCGTCGACACCGTTCCGTCGAGCCTGCTCGTGCTCGACCTCGACCTACGGGTGCAGTCCGCCAACCGAGCCTTCTACCGAACCTTCGCGGCCGCTCCGGACGAGACCGTCGGGCAGGCCTTGTTCTCGCTCGGGAACGGGCAATGGGACATCCCGGAGCTGCGCAGACTGCTCCTGGAGATCGTGCCGCGCGACGAGGCGGTCGAGGGCTACGAGGTCGGGCACGACTTCCCCGGCATCGGGGTGAAATGCATGCGGCTCAACGCGCGCAAGGTCCATCGCGAGGGCGACGGCGCCCCGTTCCTGCTCCTGGCCATCGACGACGTCACCGAGGAGCACCAGGCCCGCAAGGAGGCCGAGCGTCAGAGGAGCCTCGCGCAGAGCATCGTCGACACCGTGCGCGACCCGCTCGTCGTCCTTGAGCAGGAAATGACCGTGGTCGCCGCCAGCCGGGCGTTCCTGCGCCTGTTCGGGGGCGAGGCCGGCGACCTGACGGGGCGGTCCCTGTACGACCTCGCCCAGGGCCAGTGGCGGGTCGGTCGGCTGCAGGAACTGCTCGGCCGGATCGTGCCCGACGACGAGACCATGGACGGGTTCGAGGTCGAGGACGAGTTTCCAGATCTCGGCCGGCGCATCTTCAAGCTCAACGCCCGGAAGGTGTTCCGCCCCGGCAACCACGTCACCCGGCTGCTGCTGGTGTTCGAGGACGTGACCGAGGCGCGCATGCTGGAGCGTCACCGCGACCTGCTCGCGGCGGAACTCGCCCACCGCATCAAGAACAGCCTGCAGATCATCACGGCCTTCGTGTCGTTCGAGATCCGACGGGCCGCCGAGCCTTGCCTTGCCGGATACCGGGCGATGCAGGCGCGCATCGGCGCCGTGGCCGAGCTGTACGACGTGATCTCCCGGTCGGCCACGCTCGGCCCGGTGCCGGCGGACGCCTACCTGAACGGCATCGCCGGCAGCCTGCGGTCGAGCCTGCTCGGCGAGGGCCGCGGCGTGTTCATCGCCGTGGCCGCCGACCCTGTCCCGGTCAGGGCCGAGCATGCCGTGACGCTCGGGCTGGTCGTCAACGAACTCGCGACCAACGCGGTCAAGTACGCCTTCCCGGAAGGCAAGGGGCGCATCGAGATCGGCTTCCGACGTCAAGAGGACGGTGTCACCCTGACCGTCAGCGACGACGGCATCGGCCTGTCGGCTCCTGGTGCCGGCAACGCCTCGTCGGGCCTGGGATCGCGCTTCGTCGAGGCGTTCGTCCGGCAGCTCGGCGGGACCATGGCTACCGCGGCCGGGTCCCCGGGGACCACCTTCACCGTGCGGCTGCCCCTCTCCATCTTCGCCGAACCGTGATCCGGAAGTGGGCGAAGGGCGTTCCCTCGACGTTATTGTGGGAATCGTCGAGATGACCCGATGCCGGGTTTGCAGGCCCCGTCGACCCCATGCCGTGATTGGATGATCTTTTGGCGCCTTGCACTCCGACCGTCATGCATGTGGAACGACAGGGCGCAGAGGCGACGGGGCGGGAGGCGCGGCGGCTCGCGGCGCTCGCCGGATACGCCATGCTCGACACGGCGCCTGAGGCGGAGCTCGACGACATCACCCGCCTGGCCGCGCGGATCTGCGGCACGCCGGTCTCGCTGATCACCCTTGTCGACGACGTCCGCCAATTCTTCAAGGCGCGGTCGGGCTACGCGGGCGCGGAGGACGCGCCGCTCGATTCCGGCTTTTGCCCCTTGGTCGTGAATGCCGGCGCGCCGCTCATCATACCCGACGCAAGCTCGGACCCGGCCTACGTGGGGAACCCGGCGACCCGCGACGCCGGCGTGCGCTTCTACGCAGGCGTGCCGCTGCTGACGTCCGACGACCTCGTGCTCGGGACGCTGTGCGTCGTCGACGGCGACGCTCATCCCGGGGGGCTGGAGCCGACGCAGATCGAGGATCTCCAGGCGCTCGCCCGGCAGGTCATGGCTCAGTTCGAACTTCGCCGGGCCGTGCGCGAGCGCGACGAGGCATTGCGCCGACAACGGGCGGACGAGGCCCGCCATAGGCAGGTCCTCGCCAGCGCGGTGGACTACGCCATCGTCACGACGGATCTGGACGGCCGCGTCTCCGGTTGGAATGCCGGCGCCGAGACCATCCTCGGATGGAGCGAGCCGGAGGCGCGCGGCCGCCACGCCGACCTGTTCTTCACGCCCGAAGACCGGGCCGACGACATCCCGGAGAGCGAGATGCGGGCGGCGCGCGAGGAGGGCCGCGGCAACGACGAGCGCTGGCATCTGCGCAAGGACGGCTCGCGGTTCTGGGCGATGGGCGAGATGATGCCGTTGACCGCCGAGGACGGCGGCCACGTCGGCTACCTCAAGATCCTGCGCGACCGCACCGAGGAGCGCCGCCGCGGCGAGCGCCTGCATCTCCTGGCCCGGGCCGCCGCCGAGTTGCTGTCGGCCGCCGACCCGGACGCGGCGCTGGTCCCGATCCTTGAGGCGGGCACGGAGGCGCTCGGCTTCGACCAGACGTACATCTACGTCGCGACGGCGGACGGGGAGCGCCTCGCGCTGACCCAGTCCGTCGGTCTCGGGCCGGAGTTCAGGGCGGTCCTCGGCGACGTTTCCTGCGACCTACCCCTGTGCGGGATCGTGGCCCGGACGCGCAAACCCTTCGTGCTCCCGGATATCCAGAAGAGCGGCGAGCCGCGCCACGCCATGGCGCGCGAGGCGGGACTGACCGCCTTCGCAGGCTACCCGGTGATCAGCCACGGCCGGCTATCCGGGGTGATCTCCTTCGCTTCGACCCGGCAGGCCGCCTTCGACGTGGAAACGCTGTCCTTCTTCGCCACGGTCGCGCAGTTCCTGTCCACGGCGCGCGGAAGGCTCGACGACGAGGCGGCGTTGCGGGCCAACGAGACGGACCTGGAACGGCAGGTCGGGGAGCGCACGCGCGCCTTGATGATGGCCGAGGAGGCGCTGCGACAGTCGCAGAAGATGGAGGCGGTCGGGCAACTGACCGGGGGCGTCGCGCATGACTTCAACAACCTGCTGACCATCATCCGCTCGTCGGTCGACTTCCTGCGCCGTCCCGACCTCGCCGCCGAGCGCAAGCAGCGCTACCTCGATGCCGTTTCCGACACGGTCGAGCGGGCCGCCAAGCTCACGGGACAGCTCCTGGCCTTCGCCCGGCGCCAGGCGCTCACCCCGGAGGTGTTCGAGGTCGGGGCTCGCCTGCGCGCCGTTGGGGACATGCTCGACACCGTGACCGGTGCCCGCATCCGAGTGGTGTTGGAGATCGAGGGGGCGCCCTGCCACGTCCGCGCCGACGTCAGCCAGTTCGAGACGGCCCTCGTGAACATGGCGGTCAACGCGCGCGACGCCATGCAGGGAGAGGGAACCCTCACCCTGCGGCTCGTCTGCGGCGCCGCCCTGCCGTCGATCCGCGGACATGCCGGATCGGCCAGCCCGTTCGTCGCCGTGTCGCTGACCGACACGGGCAGCGGCATCCCGGCGGAGGCGCTGCCACGGGTGTTCGAGCCGTTCTACACCACGAAGCCCGTCGGCCAGGGCACCGGGCTCGGGCTGTCCCAGGTGTTCGGCTTCACCAAGCAGTCCGGCGGCGACATCGCCGTGGAGAGCGAACCGGGCCGGGGTTCGACCTTCACCCTGTACCTGCCGGAGGTGCCGGCGCCGGTCGTCGTCGAGGGCACCCGGGCGACCGAGGTCCCTGCCGCCACCGGGCTCTGCCTGCTCGTCGTCGAGGACAACCTGGAGGTCGGTCGCTTCGCCACGCAGATCCTTGAGGATCTCGGCAACGAAACGGTGTGGGCAACCAACGCCGAGGAGGCCCTCGTCGAGATCGAGCGGACGCCAGGCCGGTTCGACGCGGTGTTCTCCGACGTCGTCATGCCCGGCATGGGCGGGGTCGCCCTCGCGGAGGAGCTGCGCCGACGCCTTCCGGACCTGCCGGTGGTCCTGACGTCCGGCTACAGCCACGTCCTCGCCCAGGACGCCTCGCACGGGTTCGAGCTCGTGCACAAACCGTACTCGGCCGAGCAGCTCTCGCGCATGCTCGGCAAGGTCACGGCTGTGCGCCGCGACCGCATCGCCCGGTAGGCCTGCCGACGGTCGCAGACGGGGCAGGGCGCGCCTCTTCCGGACCTGGCTGAAACTTTTCTGGACGAGCCCTCGTACAGGCCGGCGTACGCCCGGCCAGGGCGTGGCGCGGCGCCCGGCCTCGGCGCCCGAAAAGTTGCGCCTGACAATCACCAGACGGGCGTAATTTATTCGTGAAATCAGGAACTTGCAGCAAGACAATCGCCTTGCCTCCTTGTGCGAAGGGGATTCCTCTCCCGTACAGGAGACATCGAATGAAGATCACCACCGTCGCCCTCGCCGCCTCGGTCCTCGGGGGCATCGTTCTCGGCACCGGCACCGCCTCCGCGGGCCCGAACGGCCTTCAGGCCGCCCCGGCCGGCGTGACCCAGGTTCGGATGAGCAGCAACGAGCGCATGATGATGAAGAAGCGCATGGTGCATAAGAAGATGATGAAGCGCCGGATGATGAAGCGGAAGATGATGATGAACCGCATGTAAGCGGCCATCCCGAACGCGGCGGCCCGGCCCGCGGGTCGGTCGCCGCGCCCCGCGCTCACCTGGATTGCTGCCTACGTGCCCCGCACCTACCTGACGCGCTCCGCCCCCGACACCGGCGAGGTGGAGCATCGGCGCTGGATGTTCCGGCACCCCGCCGTCATCCGGATCACCCACTGGCTCAACGCGCTCTGCCTCCTCGTCCTGCTGATGAGCGGCCTGCAGATCTTCAACGCCCACTCGACCCTGTACTGAGGCAAGGCCTCGACCTTCGACGCGCCGCTGCTGGCGATGTCCCAGACCGAGGACGACCCGCCCAAGGGTATGACAGCGGTGTTGGGCCACACGTTCGACACCACCGGCTGGCTCGGCTCGTCGGCGGGTTCGGACGGCGAGCCGGCCGACCGCGGCTTCCCGTCCTGGCTGACGCTGCCGAGCGACCAGGACCTCACCGGCGGCCGCAGCTGGCACTTCTTCTTCGCCTGGGCCTTCGTCCTGAACGGCGCCCTCTACCTGCTGTATGGCCTGCTCAGCGGGCAGCTTCGGTTCCGGGTTCTGCCCCAGCGCGACCAGGTCAGGCATTTCGGCGCCTCCGTGTGGGAGCACCTGACGCTCCGCTTCCCGCAAGGCGATGAGCCCAAGCGCTACAACGTCATTCAGAAGCTCACCTACGCCGTCGTGCTGTTCGTGCTGCTGCCGGTGCAGGTTCTGGCCGGCCTTACGATGTCTCCGGCCATGGACGCGGCCTTCCCGTTCCTGCTGACGCTGTTCGACGGGCGGCAATCGGCGCGGACGGTCCATTTCGTCGTGGCCGCCCTGCTGGTCCTTTTCGTGGTCGTTCACGTCGCCCTGGTCGTGCTCTCGGGCTTCTGGAACAACATGCGCGGCATGCTCACGGGCTGGTTCGTGATCGAGCGCCGGATCGAGCCCGCCCCGGTGGCCGACAACCTGGAGGACCGCGCATGATCCGGCAGCCCAGCCGACGGTCCCTCCTGCTTGGTGCCACCGCGGCCGCTGGCACCGCGATGCTCGGCGGATGCGACCGCCTCGGCGAGCCCGAATGGTTCCGGCGCACGCTCAAGACCGGCGAGGACGCCAACCTGTTCGTCCAACGGCTGCTGCTGACGGAGCGGACGTTGGCCCCTGAGTACGCCGAGGCCGACATCTCGCCGTGGTTCAAGCCGAACGGCACCGAGGACCCGCCGGACAAGGCCTACAAGACGCTGGCACGGCGCAAGTTCGCGGATTACCGCCTGGAGATCGGCGGGCTGGTCGAGACGCCGCTGAAGCTCTCGCTGGCGGAGCTGCGCAGGCTCCCGTCCCGGACGCAGATCACCCGCCACGATTGCGTCGAAGGCTGGAGCGCCATCGGCCAGTGGACGGGTGTCCCGTTGGCCGACCTTCTGGGGCAGGCCAAGCTCAAGCCTGAGGCGCGCTACGTCGTGTTCCACTGTGCCGACACGATGGACCAGGGCGAGGACGACGGCGCGGATGCGGCGAACGATGGCGACCCGGGCGGCCAGGAGGCTGGCGGCAACGCCAACCCGGCCATGACGAAGCAGTCCGGTGGTGGAGAGGACAAACGCGACTCCGGCGGGCAGCAGGCCGCGGATGCCGAGCCGGCATCCGAGCCGGTGCGATACTACGAAAGCATCGACCTGGTGGACGCGTTCCACCCGCAGACCATCCTGGCCTACGAGATGAACGGCAAGCCGCTGCCGTTGGCGAACGGGGCGCCCTTGCGCCTGCGGGTGGAACGCAACCTCGGCTACAAGCAGGCCAAGTACGTGATGCGCATCGAGGTCGTGGAAAGCTTCGCCGGCATCGGCGAGGGCAAGGGCGGCTACTGGGAGGACCAGGGCTACGCTTGGTACGCGGGGATCTGACCCGCTGCGGCAAGCCCCGGTCCGGCGCCGGGGCTAGCGCTCCGCGATGAGTTCCCTGATCCGCGAGGCGAGAGCCTCCATCGCGAACGGCTTGGTCAGCACCTGCATGCCGGGGTCCAGGTGCCCGTGGCCGAGCACCGCGTTCTCGGCATAGCCGGTGATGAACAGCACCTTGAGGTCCGGGCGCCGTTCCCGCCCGGCGTCGGCCATCTGACGCCCGTTCATTCCACCCGGCAGGCCGACGTCGGTCACCAGCAGGTCGATGCGTACGTCCGACTGCAGCACCTTGAGGCCCGCGACGCTGTCGGCCGCCTCGATGGCCGTGTAGCCCAGATCCGCCAGAACCTCGGTGACCAGCATGCGCACGGAGGGTTCATCGTCCACGATCAGCACCGCCTCGTCCCGCCCGGCGCGGGCAGCCTCGGTCAGCCTCGGCATCGCGTCGTCGGTATCGGCGTCGCCGTAGTGGCGCGGCATGTACAGGCACACGGTCGTGCCCTGCCCGACCTCCGTGTAGATCCGGACCTGTCCCCCCGACTGCTTGGCGAAGCCGTGGATCATCGAGAGACCGAGGCCTGTGCCCTGGCCGATGGGCTTGGTCGTGAAGAAGGGCTCGAACACCCGGGCGACCACCTCCGGCGACATGCCGGTGCCGGTATCCGTCACGCACACCGAAAGGTACTGGCCCTCCGGGACGTCGTGCTTGACCGCGGTCGGTCGATCCAGCCACTTGTTGGCCGTCTCGATGGTGATGCGACCGCCGTCCGGCATGGCGTCGCGGGCGTTGATGCACAGGTTGAGCAGCGCGTTCTCAA
The DNA here is from genome assembly GCF_028583545.1 of Methylobacterium sp. NMS14P. Lineage (NCBI taxonomy): Bacteria > Pseudomonadati > Pseudomonadota > Alphaproteobacteria > Hyphomicrobiales > Methylobacteriaceae > Methylobacterium > Methylobacterium sp. NMS14P. The sequence goes on from NZ_CP087106.1 coordinate 5,130,025, forward strand.
GCTGGCCCGGGTCGATCAGCGCCGGCCACAGGCTCGCGGCCCCCACGACCTCCAGGGCGACCTGCGGACCGATGGTCCGGCGGATCAGTTCCTCCATGCCGGCGATGAGGCTGTTCACGTTCGTCGGCTTGGGCGTCAGCGTCTGCCGGCGCGAGAAGGCGAGCAGGCGGTGGGTCAGCGCGGCGGCCCGCTTGGTCGCCCCCTGCGCGACGGTCATGTAGCGGTCGAGGTCGCCGAGCCGTCCCTGGCCGATGCGGGCCTGCATCAGTTCCAGCGAGCCGGAGATGCCGGCCAGCAGGTTGTTGAAGTCGTGCGCCAGGCCGCCGGTCAACTGCCCGACCGCCTCCATCTTCTGGGACTGGCGCAGGGCCTCCTCGGTCCGGGCCAGTGCCTCCGCCTGCTCCCGTTCGACGGTGACGTCCCGCCCCGTCGCATAGGCATAGTCGCCGGCGGGCGCAGCGACCCAGGATATCCAGCGGAGGGAGCCGTCCCTGTGGCGGTAGCGATTGACGATGCGGGGCTGGCCGCCGACGGCGGCGAGGGTGTTCGCATCCGCCGTCCCGGCCCGGTCGTCGGGAACGATGAACTCGTTCACGTGATGGCCGACGAGTTCCTCGGGCGCGTAGCCGAGCATCGTCGTCCAGGCCGGGTTGACGCGCCGGAACACGCCGTCGAACCCGATGACCAGCAGGAGGTCGGGCGAGGTATTCCAGAGGGTGTTGAGCTCCAGGGTGCGCTCCTGGACCTGCTGTTCAAGCGTGTCGTTCAGCGTCCGGAGCTCCTCCTCCGCACGCTTGCGGGCGGTGACGTCGTTGAAGAAGATGGCGATGTGCCGCTCGGCCGGGTCGCCGACCCGGATGGCGCGCACGTCGAACCAGCGTTCGAACGCCTCCGCGTAGCTCTCGAAGTTTGCCGGCTCGCCGGTCGAGGCGACGCGCCCGTAGGTCTCGAACCAGAACCGCTCAAGGTTGGGCGCGAACTCGGTGACCCACTTGCCGCGCAGGTTGACGCCGGCCTGTCGCTCGAAGGCGGGATTGGCCTCCAGGAAGCGGTAGTCCACCGGCCGGTCGTCGACGTCGAATTTCACCTCGACGATGGCGAAGGCGGTTTCGACCGTCTCAAGCAACGTCCTGAAGCGGTCCTCCGTCCGACGGAGCCGCTGGCCCGCCTCGTGCTGGCCGGTGCGGTCGCGCACGATCTTGACGTAGCCGCGGTGGCTGCCGTCGTCGCCGCGCAGCGGCATCAACTCGCCGGAAGCCCAGAACTCGGTGCCGTCGCGGCGGAGGTGCCACCGTTCGTCCTCCGCCCGATCCTCGGCGAGGGCGGTCCGCATCTCCGTCGCCGGTATTCCGGCGGCTCGGTCCCTTTCGGTGTAGAGACGGTCGGCCGGCGTACCGAGGATCTCCTCGCGTCGCCAGCGAAAGATGGCCTCCGCCCCTGCGTTCCAGTCCGTGACGATGCCGTCGAGATCGGTCACCACGACCCCGAAGTCGATGGCGCTCTCGATGACATGCTGAAGGTGGCGTCGTGCGGGCATGGTTCCCTGTAGCCGATTCCCCGGCGAAAGTTGGGCCCGCCCGTCCGAACCGTTGGCGGTCGCCATGCCGCGAAACGGGCCATGGAACTCGGCATGGCTTCGCGTCGGCCTTGCCGTCGCACCGTCGTCAGTGGGCCGCGGACGACCGATGGGGCGCGAGCATGCCGGCGCTGGTGGCCAACGGGACGTCGAGCGTACAGCGCAGCCCCATGGCTCCCATGTCGAGGGCGACGCAACCGTCGAGCTCGCGTTCCACGCTGGCGCGGATCAGGCGCGCCCCGAAACCCGGCCGCCCAGGCGCCCCGCCCGACGGGGTGCCCTCCTCGACCCAGTCCAGGCACAGGCGGCGCGCGCCGACGTCGTCGACCGTCGTCCGCCAAGTAATGCACACCGTCCCATCCTCGACCGACAGCGCGCCGTGCTTGGCCGCGTTCGTGACGAGCTCGTGGATCGTCATGCCGAGCGACAGCACGTGCCGGGCCGGGAGGTCGATATGTGGCCCGTCGACGGCGAAGCGGTCGGGGCCGTCGCGGTAGGGGCCGATCTCGCCCTCAAGCACCTCGTGCAGGGGAGCGCCCGACCAGTCCTCCCGGGTGAGCAGGTCGTGGGTCTTCGACAGCGCCAGGATGCGCGCCTCCAGCCGCTCCCCCGGAGCCTCGCCGCCGCGGCTTGCCTGACGGGCGAGGGCCTGGACGGTGGCAAGGGTATTCTTCACCCGATGGTTCAGCTCGTGCAGCAGCGTGACCTGCCGCTCCTGCATCTCGCGTCCCCGGGTGATCTCGTCCCGCAGGTCGGCCTCGTTGCGCTGCAGGCTCGCGGCCATGCCGTCGAGCTTGCGCCCCAGACGCCCGAACTCGTCGCCGCGGGTCATGCCGATCCGGGTGGACAGGTCGCCCTCGCGCCACGCGGCGGCGGCTCGGAGCAACCGGTCGAACGGGCGGCGGATGAAGAAGCGTGCGGCCAGGAGGGCGGCGCCGAGTGCGAGCAGGACGCCGAGCCCGATGAGGACCAAGCCGCGGCGGGTCGCAGCGTCGACGTCTGCGAAGGCGACGTCCCGGTCGCGCCCCACCGTGACCCAGACCCCGGCGGCCGGTCCCTTGGGGGTGGCGTTGGCGAGGACGCGCTCGCGTCCGTCGATGCCGAGGTCGACCCGTACGCCCTCGCCGCGTTCCGCGAGGATCTTCTGTCGCTCGCCGGGAATGGGCTTGCCGACCCACTCCTGCCCGTCGGGCCGGCGGATCATGATGACCTTGTCAGGGTCCGCGACGGTCAAGGTGGTCGACGGAAGCCGCAGGTCCTTCTGCAGGTGCAGCGACAACCAGTCGAGGTCGACGGCAGCGACGAGGACGGAGGCGACCGCGCCGTCGGGCCCGGGGAGTGGCTTGGCGAAGTGGACGCTGTCCTTGCCCGTGGCGACCCCGCGGGCATAGCCGCCCATGGCGAAGCCACCCTTGGCCATTGCGGCGCGATGGTAGGCCCGGCCGGCGTTCGAGTAGGACCCTGGCGGCGAGCCGATGCTGTTGCATACGACGGTTCCGTCCGGGCGCGTCAGCGCAAGGAGGTTGAGGTGGGGCAGGTCGGTGGCGGCGCCGCGGAGGTAGTCGGTACACGCGGCGGGATCGAGGGCGAGCACCCGCGGGTCGCGGGCGACCAGGTCGAGCGACTGCCGGACCGTGTCGGCGACCTGGGCGAGGTCGTCGGCCACCGCGCGCGCGGTGGCCACCGTGTCCGTGCGTACGGCCTCGTCGCGGGAGGCGCGCAGGGCATACTCGTTGTAACCCTGGATGGCGAGCGCCGGCGCGAGGGCGAGCAGGACCAAAAGGACGATGCGCGTGGTGAGCGTCATTCCGCGATCATCCCGCGGACGCGGGCCGCGAGGGCGCCGACGGGGAACGGCTTCGTCGGCACCGCCCTCGCCGGTTCGAGGTGGCCGGGGCCGGGCGCGGCGCTTTCGGGGTAGCCGGGGAGGCCGAAGTCCATGACGCGCGGGTGAGCGGACCGGTCTCGCCGCGGGACCGCCGCACGCATGGCCTCGCCGCCGCGCGGGGAGTTGTCTTTGGTACGCATAATCTCAGCGGCTTACCGCGTGAACGGTCGAGGGGGCGTTCCGGTGGTCCCGATAGTCGTTCTCGCGCTCGTCCAACAGGCGCAGGGCCGCGCGGATCACCTCGCTGAAGTTGCCGTAGCGTCCCGAGGCTAACAACCGTTCGGCGACGGCGTGCAGCTCGGGACTGAGCGAGATGGTGACGGATCGGCGTGTGACCATGTCGGTCCTGTCGCCTGTGTGACCTGTTCACACAATGAGCCAGGTCGTCACGGCTTTCGTGGTTTGCTTCTCAGGCGCGGGGGAGCGGGATGCGGACGCCGATCTGCAGCCCGTCAGCCTGGTGGCACGCATCGACCTCCGCCGCCGTCTGGGCCGTGAGGATCTTGTTCAGGAGACGCGTCCCGAACCCCGTTCGGGAGGGAAGCGTCGGCGGCGGTGCGCCATGCTCCGTCCACGCCCAAGCCAGCCACGGCCCTTCCGGGCCATCCTCGATGCCCCAGGTGACCTCGACGCTCCCGCCCGGCCGGGACAGCCCGCCGTGCCGGAGGGCATTGGTTGTCAGCTCATGTAGGGCCATGCTGACCGGTACCGCGAGTTCGGACGGGAGGTTGAGACCGGGCCCGCTCAACGTGACCCTGCCCCCCTCGTCATAGGGGTCGAGCTCGGCACGGAGCAGGCCCTCGAACGAGGCGACCTGCGCCTGGTCCTCGGTGATCAGCGCATGCGTCCTGGCGAGCGAGAGGATGCGGCCACCGAACGCCCGGGCGAATTCCTCCATCGTGACCGACGAACGCATGGTGGCGTTCAGGACGGCCTGGACGGTGGCCAAGGTATTCTTCACCCGGTGGTGGAGTTCGCGCACCATCAGTGCCTGGCGATCCTCGAACGCGCGCCGCTGGGTGACGTCCCGCTGGGCCGAGACCCAGTTGGTGATGCGCCCTTCCGCGTCGCAGACCGGGGTGATCAGCCATTCGACTCGATAGGTCGAGCCGTCCTTGCGATAGTTTAGTGCCTCGCCTTGGAAAGCCTCGCCGGCGAGCAGGGACTTTCGTGCCGCGTCGAGGGGTGCCCGTTCGGTTTCCGGTCCCTGGAGGAAGCGGGGTGAGCGCCCGACGACCTCGTCGGGTGCATACCCGGTAAGGCGGACGAAGGCAGGATTGGCGTAGAGGATGACGGGACCGGGCTCGTCGAGGACCGCGGTCGTGATCAGGACGGCCTCCCCAGTGGCCTCGACCGCGGCCAATAGAAGGCGCAAGTCTATCCCGTTGAGGCCTTCATCCACTCGCCGCGACAACCCTACACCCCTTCGCCCAACCCGGCCGTTTCCAGAACCCGCTATGGCGTGGATTAGGCGATCAACCGAGCCTTACAACCCGTCGACCGACCGGCGGTTGCGGCCAGGCTTGCGTGGACTCCGAACAGTTTGTGTGTCCCCGTCGACTGGCGTCTGCGTTTCCTCGTGGACACCGCCGCCGAGTTTGATCCTCGTCGTGGTGGACGTGCCGGTCGTCGCTGCGGGGGCCGGCAGCACGAAACTGAAAGTCGTGCCGCGGTCGAGAACGCTTTTCGCGTTCAGGACGCTGCCCTGGCGCTCGACCAGGTCCCGGCACAAGAGCAGGCCCAGACCACTGCCACGCTCTCCCGCCGTGCCGTTCGTCGTCGTCCGCCGGTCCAGCCGGAACAGGTCGTCGACCTTGCCAGGCGGCATGCCGACCCCGGTGTCGGTGACGGAGATCTCGACATCGCCGCCGGTGCGCCGGCCGGCAAGCGTGACGGTCCCGCCGGGGAGCGTGAACTTGACGGCGTTGCCGACAAGGTTGCGCAGCACCGTGGTGAGCATGTCCCGCTGGGCCCGGACGATGACCCCGCCGCAAGAGGCCTCCAGGTTCAGTCCCTTGTCGGCGGCGGCCTCGGCAGCACCCTGCATCACCTCGGTCGCGACGGCATCGAGGTCGACGTCGGTCAGGGTGACGGCCATCGTGTCCATCTGCAGGCTCGCCCAGGAGAACAGGCTTTCGAGCAGGTCATAGGCCTGCGTCGCCGCCTCGTGGATGCCCTTCGCCCGGCGCTCGATGGACGCCGGGTCGCGCGCCGCGACGGCGTTGCCCAACACCTCAGACAGCCCGAGGAGTGCCTGGAACGGGTTTCGCAGGTCGTGGGCGATGATCGAGAACAGCAGCGACTTCTGCCGGTTCAGCGTGTCGAGTTCGAGCGACTTCGCCTCCGCCTCCCGCCTCGCCGCGGCGAGCTCCTGTTGGAAGGCCTGCCGGGCCGCGGCATAGCGGATCGCCCGGGCCAGGCCTGAGGGCGTGACCTCGGCCTTGTCGAGGTAGTCCAGCGCGCCGGCCCGCATCAGCCGGGTCGCGAGGTCCGGGTCGGCCTCGCCGGTCAGCATCAGTACCGCCCGCGCCTGCCCCTCGGCCGCCAGCAGCGTCCTGAGCAGCGCGAAAGTGTCGATGCCCGGCAGCCGGTAGTCGAGCAGCACGCAGTCGAAGGTTTCCTCCGCGGCGAGGCGCAAGCCCTCGTCGCCTCCCGGCGCGTCCGTCAGCGTGTGCTTAAGCCCGGACTTGGCGAGCGCCCGGCGCACAGCGGCGCGGTCGACCGCATCGTCGTCGATCAGCAGGATGCGGGTGGGGGTCGTCACGGGGCCGGCTACGCTGGGAACTCCACGACCTTCCAGTAGTGCTCCAGCAGCGCCACCGCCTCCATGAAGGTGTTGGCCGGGTCGCGCTTGACGATGTAGCCGGCGACGTTGTGCCCGTAGGCGCGCATCCGGTCCTCGTCAGCCTTCGACGTGGTGATCATGAACACCACCGCCGAGCGCAGGTCCTCGTCAGCCCGCACGGCCTCCAGGAACTCGATGCCGTTCATGCGTGGCATGTTCAGGTCGAGCAGGATCAGGTGCGGCCTTGGCAGCGGCTCGCGCCCGTTCCCGCCGCGCAGGATCTCCAGCGCCTCGATGCCGTCGCGCGCGACCGTGATCGGGTTGCCGATCTTGCTCTTCTTGAAGGCGCGCTTGAGGCCCTGGACGTCGACCTCGTCGTCGTCGACCAGCAGGATGTTAACCGTCGAGCCCATCCGCCTGTCCCTTCCGGCCGTCGAGCGGCCACGTGAAATGCACCGCCAACCCCCGCCCGTCCGCCCCGTCCGCAAGCCAGACCTTGCCGCCGTGCCGGTCGACCAGCTTTCGCACGATGGCCAGCCCCATGCCGCTGCCCTCGACCTCGTCGCGGGGCTTGAGCGTCTGGAACATGCCGAAGACGCGCTCGCGGAACTGCTCAGGGATGCCGGGGCCGTCGTCGGTCACGACGAACTCGACCGCGTCCCCCGTCGGCTTGGCCTCGACCCGGATGTGCCCCTCGGCCGGCCGATCGTGATGCTTGATGGCGTTGCCGATCAAGTTCTGCAAGGCCTGGGTGAGGGGCGCCCGGGCCGCCTGCATGGTCGGGAGGGAGTTATCCGCCGTGATGGTGAACCCCTCGGGCGGGCTGACCAGGACCGCGAGCTCCTCGACGAGCGCCCTGGTGTCGATCCGGTCGACGGCGGCCTCGCCGCGTCCCGCCCGCGAGTAGGCCAGGAGGTCGTCGAGCAGGCTGTCGAGCCGACGCACCCGGCTCTTCAGCAACTCCATGTTCGTCTGGACGTCGCCGGTCAGCGACCCTTCCAGATCCTCCTCGATCCACCCGACGAGGTTCTCGATTCCGCGTAAGGGAGCCTTCAGGTCGTGCGAGGCGACGTAGGCGAACTGCTCCAGTTCCTCGTTGGAGCGGCGCAGGTCGATGGCGTGCCGGGCGAGCCGGCGTTCCATTCCCTTGCGCTCGGTAATGTCGGTGTTGGTCCCGAACCAGCGCAGGATGCGACCGTCCGGCCCGCGGTGCGGTTGAGCCAGCGACAGGAACCAGCGGTACTTGCCGTCGGCGCCGCGGAGCGGGAAAGTGTCCTTCCAGGGCTCGCCAGTCCGGAACGCTTCGCCGATGCGTTCCACCACACGCTCGACATGGTCGGGGTGGTGGACGTCGCGCCAGCCCCACCCGCGCATCTGTTCGAGGGTGGTGCCGGTGTAGTCGTACCAACGCCGGTTGTACCAGATGATGTCGCCGCCCGGCTCGGCGACCCAGGCCATCTGCGGCAGCGCATCCGCGAGGGCTCGGAAGTCGTCCGCCGTGAGGTTCGCGGCTCGCTCCACGCATCCACTCCTTGGTCTATGGCGGTGACAGGGAGGATGCCCGCCACCCGCTCCGGGACGGGCATGGCGCCCCATGCGGTGACAAAGCGGCGGCGCCAAGGCTCACCGACGCCCGAGCGGATTGACCGGCATCGGTTGCGTGGACATCCCCACCTCGACGGACCCGGCTCACTCGACCAACGGAGTGGCGCGCTCCGGGTCGCCTGACGGTGCCGATGGCTGGCCGAAGGTTCGAGGCCTCCCACGCGAGAAGGCTCACCCTTCGCAGCGAGCGAAAGGCATTCCCGGATCGAGGAGCCTCACCGCCCCGCAGCGGGCTCGTGGATCGGGCAACCGTTGAAGCGCTGCCGGAACTCCGCCGAATGCCTGTAGGGCGCGTTGCGGGCGCGGTTGACGTTGCCGAGCGGCCGATGCGCCGCGAGCCCGGTCCACACCGCGAACCGCATGCGCTCGTCCACGTCTTCGACGCGCCCGGCGTCCCAACTGTCCTGCGGGCGCACGGTGATGGTGGCGACCCGCTGGAACGGCGCCTCGTCCTCGCCCCACGGCACCGTCGGGTCCTCGACCGGCTGGCGTTCAAGGTCGCGGCAGAGCTGCACCCGGAACTCCCAGACGCCCTCAATGCCCGCCATCTCGGCCTGCACGGTCTCACGGATCGCGTCGGGGCGGCCGGAGGCGTCGATCTCGGTGCCGGTCAGCGCCGTCAGCGCCGGGGCGACGGGAGCGACAGAGAACTTGGCGATGTGATCGCCGTACCGGAACGGGGTTACGCTGTAGTAGGTCTCGCCGAGCGGGTCGACGTTCGGCGCGCCGCCGAGCGAGCCCAGGGTCGGGCTCTCGATGCCGACCGCGGTCAGCGCCTTGTTCACCCCACGCAGCACGGTGGAGGCGGCGACCTTCACGCCCTCGATCCGGTCGGTGGTCCTGACCAGCAGCTTGAGGCTGCCAAGGAACTTCTCTGCGTTCGGCGCCTGGAAGACGGGGCCGTTCACCATGACGAAGTCCTGGGTTGTCCCTTCCGCGTCGGGAAGGCGCTCGCCGGCCACGTCCAGGACCTTGATCGCGAGGCCGCGAGGCAGCGAAACCGCGTCGGGCAGGATGTCGCCGGCGTTCGTCGACATCCGCATGTAGACCTTGTGCTCGCCCGGCTTGGCGAACAGCCCCTGGGCGAGCTCGGGCGGCAGCCCCGCATCGATTGTCAGCGTGCCCTCCAGGATGCCGTGCGACTTCGCGTGGACCGAGCGGACGGCGTGACCGGAGTCGTTCGCGACCGTCTCCAGGATGGTGTCGAACGTCTCGTTGAGCTGCTCGATGGTCCGGCCCTCGTCGGGCCGCACATGCTCGACGTCGGGGCTGTATCGGACGGGTGCTTGCAAGGTGTGATGTCCTTCGTCGGTCTTCGACAGAACCGGTCGAAGCGGCCGACGTTCCGGGTTGCGGGTCACTCAATCGCCCGTGAACGAAGTCGGGAACGCCGCGTTGCCGGCATGCTTGTCCCGAGGCGGTCCCCGTGGGGTCCGCGGTCCCACGACCTTGAGGCGGGGCGGGAACGGAACGCCTTCGGCTCACCCGGTGGCCGAGGCGCACGGGAGAGACCGGCATGACCTACCTGCGCTACGCCCCCGAAATCGAGCGGCCCGCCCCGGACGAGCAGGAGACCATCGACGGCATCATCCAGGGCATGACCCAGCAGTCGCAGACCGTGGAGAAGCGCGAGCATCACGCGGTCCGCGCCAGCCACGCCAAGAGCTCCGCCTGCGTGACGGGCGAGTTGACGGTCGCCCCCGGCCTGCCGCCCGAGCTGGCCCAGGGCCTGTTCGCAACCCCGGGGACGTACCCTGTCGCGGTGCGGCTGGCGCAGGGGCCGGGGGAGACCCTGGGCGACAAGGTCTCGACCCACCGCGGCATGTCCATCAAGGTCTTCGGCGTGAGCGGCGAGAAGCTGCCGGGCCACGACGTCGACACCCAGGATTTCGTCCTCGCGACCGGCACGACCTTCCCGTCGGGCACGGCGGCGGGGTTCCTGCGGGACGGCACCGTCATCGGCAAGTCGACGGGGCTTCCGGAGGGCTTGAAGAGCGCCGTTTCCTCGACAGCACGCAACATCAACAAGGTGCTGCACGCCTTCGGCACGGAGAGCGCGATGGCCGATTTCTTCGGGCATCCCTACAGCCACCCGCTCGCCGACAGCTACTTCAGCCAGGCGCCCGTGCGCTTCGGCGACTACGTCGCCAAGCTCGGGGCCGTGCCGGCGACCGATGCCCAGCGCTCGCTCTCCGAATGGCGCCTCGACCCACGCCAGGACGAAGACGGCTTCCGGCACGCCGCGCTCGCCTTCTTCCGCGAGAACGACGTGGTGTTCGAGCTCAAGGCGCAGCTCTGGGCGGACGCCGAGAAACAGCCCATCGAGGACGCATCGGTCGACTGGCCGGTCTCGGTCAGTCCCTACCGCACGGTGGCCACGGTCCGCCTGCCGCGCCAGGACGCCTACTCGCCGGAGCGGGTACAATACTTTGACGAGGTAATGACCTTCCGCCCGGCGCACAGCCTTGCCGCCCACCGCCCGCTCGGCTCGGTCATGCGAGCCCGTCTCCAAGTCTACCGGGCGCTGAGCGACTTCCGCCATCGGGAGAACGGCGTGACCGCCGAGAACACTGCCTCGCCCGAGAGCATCCCGGCCTGAGCCGGCCCATCCCCAAGCCACACAGAGAGGAAGAACCGATGACCCTTCAGGGAAAGGCCATCGCCATCCTGATCGCCCCCCGGGGGACGGAGGAGCCCGAGTTCACCAAGCCGCGGGATGCGCTGCTTGCGGCCGGCGCGGCCGTCACGGTGGTCGGGCTTGAGGCGGGCGAGGCCGAGACGGTCAACAACGACCTCGACCCCGCCGGGAAGTACCCGGTCGACAAGGCCATCGATGCGGTGTCCGCCTCGTCCTTCGACGGGCTCGTCATCCCCGGCGGCAGCGTCGGAGCCGACAAGCTTCGCGGCAGCGAGGCCGTGGTCGGCTTCGTCCGGGACTTCTTCCAGCAGGGCAAGCCCGTTGGCGTCATCTGCCACGGGCCCTGGACGCTGGTCGAGGCCGACGTCGTGAAGGGCCGCAAGCTTACCTCGTTCCCTACCGTGAAGACCGACATCCGCAACGCGGGCGGGGAATGGGTCGATGCGGAGGTTGTGGTCGACAAGGGCCTCGTTACCAGCCGCAACCCGAAGGACCTGCCCGCCTTCTGCGCCAAGATCGTCGAGGAGTTCGCCGAAGGGCACCATCCTGACCAGGCTCGCAGCGCCTGAGGCCGCCCTTCGTCAAGGCGTCGGGCTTGTTGCCCGGCGCCCAATTTCAGGAATCGTTATCTCACGTTTTTCGACCAAGGTCGTCCTGGTCGCCGGTGTCGCGTCCCGCGTCGGTGACGCCACTGCACGCCGCTTCGACAAGGAGGCGGCGAGTCTTGCTCTCGCCGACCTGAACGGCGAGGGCCAGGATCGGGGCGTCGCCGGGATTGGGGACGGACCGGACGCTCGCCCGGGTCGCCGACCTCTCGTACGCCGACCGGTGCCGGGAGGTCGTCTTAACCCCCTGGTTGGCATCGTGCCGTACCACCGCTGGTGAACCTCGTGTCGGCCAAGAAGCCTCGGCCGACACGACCATATGGATTGATGGCCGTTGGCCGCCCCTCCGTTGGGTCGGACATGGAGAGGCGGGGCTTTCCTTAGTTGCGAGCGTCGCCATCCCGCATCTGGCCCGTCGGCTCCTGGACGTGGGCTTCGAGGAACCAGAGCTGCTTGTCGACGGCGCGGGAGACCTCGGTGAAAAGGTCCGCCGTGTCGGGGTCGCCTGCCTCATCCGTCTCGTCGATGTTCTCGCGTACGGCGTTGGCGTAGGCGGCGTAGCTGTCGATCAGCGCGGCGACGTGATCGGCGATGGCGTAGATGCCGGTCGGGTAGGCCGGCAGTTTCGTCGCGTCCGCAACGACCTGCGCCGTCCCCAACGCCGTGCCGCCGAGCTGAACCGCCCGCTCCGCGACCTTGTCGTTGAGGTCGCTGATCTCGGCGCGAAAGCCGTCCAGCATCAGGTGGATGCCGATGAACTGCGGTCCCTTGAGGTTCCAGTGGGCTTGCTTGATCGCGAGCGCGAGGTCGATGCCGTCGGCCAGCCGCGCGTTCAGGGCGTCGATGGACACCCTCTTGGCGTTGGAATTGGTGTTGTTGCGGGTCTGGTGAGTGCGCGGGGTGCTGCTCGTTGCCATGCTTCTGCTCCGTGATGTCGAGGCGGCAATTGTGGAGCGTAGGGGAGGTTCCTTCCGCCAAGTTTAGGCCTCGAAGGTTCCTGGCCCCGATTCTTCGGCGGGATGGCGCCGGTCCGTCGTGGCTCGCGGCGGCGCAGGCATGTGGCTGTCCGGGGGCGGGGACGCCCGAACGTCGGACATGCATCATGTCGGCATGTCGGTGGATGCCCAAGGGCCCCAAGAACCCTACGGGTACCGAACTCCCCATTCATCGCTCCCACCTGCCGAGATGCGGTCCTCCCCCACGCTGGCGAAGCGGCACAAATGGATCTCGGCATCGGCAGACGGGTGGCCGTCGTGACCAGCCGAGTCGATCCTGTCCGAGGGGATCGTACGAATATCACCTCGGGAACGGTCCCACGGACTCCCCAGCGCAGGTCAGGTGGCACGGACGCGTCAACATTGCCGTGCCGGTTGCGTAGGGACATCGAACGGCTCGGCGTCATCCTCGACCCATGGCCTTCGACGGCCACGTGTTCATCCCGCCGTACCCGATGAGTAAGCCGGGGATGGCGGGAGAACGACATCGACCGAACGGGATTAGCTGTCCGAGACATGCCTCACTCGGGGGCCTCACCGATTTTTGTTCCGGGAGGGATCATGAACGCCGAACCCGCGTCGAACCTGCTGCGGCGCCCCGGCCCGCCCGAGCCCGTCCCCCACGTCGATCCACCCCGGGCATCCGACCCGCGCTTCACCGAGGTCCTGCCCCACCATGCCCGCCTCGTCTCGCTCTACGACCAGGCAGTATTCAGCGAAGGGCCGACCTGGTGGCCCGCACGGGACATCCTGGCTTGGTCGGACGTCGAGGGGCGCCGGGTGCTCGGCTGGCACGCAGACGGCTGCGTGCGGGTCGTCATCGACGCCACCCCGTTCATCAACGGCAACACGGTCGACCGCGACGGCAACCTCGTCCATTGCGAGCACGGCAACCGCCGCCTGTCACGCACGACCCCGGACGGACGCTACGAGGCCCTCATTGAGACCTATGAGGGCCGCCGCTTCAACGCGCCGAACGACGTGGTCTGCGCCGCCGACGGCGCCCTCTGGTTCACTGATCCGGCCTACGGCCTGCGCCTACCGAGGCAGGGGGTGTTGGCCGCGTCCGACCTGGGCCATCACAGCGTCTACAGATTTGATCCGGCGGACGGCTCGGTCAGGCGCATGGCCGACCTCGGCCAACCGAACGGGCTTGCCTTCGCGCCGGATGGGCGCACCCTTTACGTCAGTGACACCTCCCGGACCGAGGGGGGCGACGGGCACACGATTCATGCTTATCCGGTCGTCGATGACCGAACCCTGGGCAAACCGCGGGTCTTCGCCGAGATCGAGCCCGGCGTGCCGGACGGCTTCCGTGTGGACGATCGAGGCTGGATCTGGACGAGCTCAGAGGCAGGGGTTCAAGTCCTCTCCGCGGAGGGGCACCGGCTCGGACTGATCCCGACGCCCCAGGTGTGTTCCAACCTCTGCTTCTCCCCAGAGCAGCAACGGCTGTTCATCACGTCCAAACAGCACCTCTACGCCCTGGACCTCGCCGCCCGGTAGATCGGGATGAGATCACGGCATCGTCAGAACGCTTCGGAAACTCCTAGGAACCCGGGTTCTCACGCAAGGTTGGCCTCGGACGAAGGGAGCCGTGTGCCGGTACACGCAGGCTCCATCCCATGCCGCCCCCGACCACATGCGCCAATTGGGCGGCACCGACACCCATCGCCGAGGACCCGACATGGCTGAAGCCGTCGCCGACTTTTTCTGGAAGCGCCTGGCCGAGTGGGGAGTGAAGAAGATCTTCGGCTATCCCGGCGACGGCATCAACGGCCTGCTCGGCGCCCTCCAGCGCAACGACCTGCCGTTCGAGTTCATCCAGGTCCGCCACGAAGAGATGGCGGCGTTCATGGCCGCGGCCTACGCCAAGTTCACCGGCGAGGTCGGCGTCTGCATGGCGACCTCCGGTCCCGGCGCGACGCACCTGCTCACCGGGATGTACGACGCCCATCTCGATCACGTGCCGCTTCTCGCCATCTGCGGGCAGCAGGCGCGTAACGTCAACGGCGCCCACTATCAGCAGGAATTCGACCTCACGAGCGTCTTCAAGGACGTCTCGGCCTACGTACAGCAGGCGTCCTCGCCCGCGCAGGTTCGCCACATCGTCGACCGCGCCATGCGGATCGCCAAAGCTGAACGGAAGGTCTCGGCCATCATCCTGCCAAACGACCTACAGGACGTTCCCTACGAGGCCCCCGTCCGCAAGCACGGCAACACCTTCTCCGGTGTCGGCTACACCGCCCCGAAGGTCGTGCCGTTCGACGCCGATCTGCGCCGCGCCGCCGACGTGCTGAACGCCGGCAAGAAGGTCGCGATCCTGGTCGGCGCAGGCGCGCTGCATGCCACCGACGAGGTCATCGCGGTCGCCAACAAGCTGCAGGCCGGCGTCGCCAAGGCGCTGCTCGGCAAGGCAGCCCTGCCCGACGACCTGCCCTTCGTCACCGGCACCATCGGCCTGCTCGGGTCCAAGCCCTCGTCGGATATGATGGAGGATTGCGACACCCTGCTGATGATCGGCTCCGGCTTCCCCTGGGCCGAGTTCCTGCCGAAGGAGGGGCAGGCGCGCGGGGTACAGATCGACATCTCGCCGGAGATGCTGTCGCTGCGCTATCCGATGGAGGTGCCGCTGTGCGGCGAGTCCGCCGAGACCTTGCGTGCCCTCCTGCCACTGCTCGACCAGAAGAAGGAGGGCGGCTCCTGGCGCACCGGCATCGAGAAGGGGATGGTCTCCTGGTGGAAGGAGGCGGAGGATCGGGCGATGGCCAAGGCCAACCCGGTCAACCCGCAGCGCGTGACCTGGGAGCTCTCGCCGCGCATGCCCGAGCGGGCGATCATCACCTCGGATTCCGGCTCCTGCGCCAACTGGTTCGCCCGCGACCTGAAGATGCGCCGCGGCCAGATGTGCTCGCTCTCCGGCGGCCTCGCCTCCATGGGTGCCGCGGTCCCCTATGCCATCGCGGCGAAGGTAGCCCATCCCGACCGGCCGGTGATCGCGCTGGTCGGGGACGGGGCCATGCAGATGAACAACATGGCCGAGTTAATCACCGTGGCGAAGTACATGCACCGCTGGTCCAACAAGACCTGGATTTGCTGCGTGTTCAACAACGAGGACCTGAACCAGGTCACCTGGGAGCAGCGGGTGATGGAGGGCAACCCGAAGTTCGAGGCGAGCCAAACCATCCCGAACGTGCCCTACCACAAGTTTGCAGAGCTGATCGGCCTGAAGGGCATCTACGTCGATGATCCCGCCCGGATGGGGGCGGCTTGGGACGAGGCCCTCGCTAGCTCCGTGCCGGTGGTGCTGGAGGTGAAGACCGACCCCGAGGTGCCGCCGCTACCGCCGTTCTTCACTTTCCAGCAAGTGCAGAACTTCATGTCGATGCTCGGCAAGGGCGATCCGAAGGAGCGCCATCTCCTGGTTGACACCGCGCGTCAGGTGCTGAGTTCCGTCCTGCCCGGCAGCAAGTAGGACGGCCCCCGCGGCATGCGTGACGATCCGGGGATTGGAACGGTGCGGGCGCGAGCCTACACCGTTCCCACCGACGCGCCGGAGGCGGACGGTACCTTCGCCTGGGACCAAACGACGGTTGTCGTCGTCCATGTCGAGGCCGGTGGTGAGACCGGCCTCGGCTACAGCTACACCGACGCCAGTGTCGCGCGCTTGATTGTAGGGACGCTCGCATCGCATCTTACCGGATTGTCCGCCTTCGACATCCCGCGGGCCAATGCCGTGCTGTGTGGCGCCGTGCGGAACCTTGGTCGCTCCGGGCTCGCCGCCACGGCGATCTCGGCATTGGACACCGCCTTGTGGGACCTCAAGGCACGCCTCCTCGACGTATCGCTGGCAAGCCTGTTCGGGCAGGCGCGGGAACACGCAGAGATCTACGGAAGCGGCGGTTTCACGAGCTACGACGACCGGCAGTTGCGCGAGCAGCTTGCCGGGTGGATCGAGCGGGATGGCTGCCGATCGGTGAAGATGAAGGTCGGCAGCGCTCCCGAGCGTGACCCAGCCCGCATGGCGGTCGCGAAGGCGGCCATCGGCGATGCGAGCCTGTTCATCGACGCCAACGGCGCTTTCACCCCAAAGCACGCCATCGGCGCCGCGCAGGTGGCGGAGCGGTTCGGCGTCGCGTGGTTCGAGGAGCCCGTGTCCAGTGACGATCCCGCGGGGATGGCTTCCGTCCGCGCCTCGGCGCCTGCCGGCATGGAAATCGCCGCGGGCGAGTACGTCTATACCCTGGACGACTTGCGTGGGCTGCTCGACGTGGGGGCGGTCGACGTGGCCCAAGCGGACGTAACCCGCTGCGGCGGTTACAGCGGGTTCCTGAAAGTAGCGGCCTTATGCGAAGCGGCGCATTTGGACCTGTCCGGCCATTGCGCCCCCGCCTTGCACCTCCCAGCGGCCGTTGCCGCCCCCCGCTTCCGACACCTCGAATGGTTCCACGACCACGTCCGCATCGAGCGGATGCTGTTCGACGGGGCGCCCGTCCCGCGCGACGGCGTGATTACCCCCGACCTGACCCGGCCGGGCCACGGCCTCACCCTCAAGACCCGGGATGCCGATGCCTATGCCGTCTGACCGCGCCTCCCAATCGCCGGGACGACGCGCTGCCAGCGTCAAGCGTCGTGTCGCACCCGTACGGGTCGAGGCGGCCGTCCACCCGGTGGTAGTTCTCGCCGCGGTGGCAGCGGGGGCCGGTTTGTTGACCTGGTTCGCGGCCGGGCGTTCCAAGCCCCTAGGTCACGCCGCCGGCGGCCGCAGCTACAGTCCGCGGGGGCGCGATGTCACCGCGAGCGCGGCACAGCGCCTGAACCATGCCTCGACGATGCTCGCGGCCTCGGTACTGTTCGATTCCGGCCTGGAGCACTACCGAGGCCAGTTCTTCAACCGGGCGATGTACACGCCCATCGTCGTATCCAGCGTCACCCTGGCGGCGTCCCTGCACGGGGCCGGCGACACCGACCCCGGCAGCTCCCGCGTCCGGCACGGGGTGCAGGCGCTCGCCGGGCTGACCGGCCTGATCGGCTTCGGCTTCCACGCCTACAACGTCGGCAAGCGCGAGGGCGGGTATTCCTTCCAGAACCTGTTCTATTCCGCCCCCATCGGCGCGCCGATGGCGCTGACGCTGGCGGGCGTCCTCGGGGTGGTCGCCGAGCGCGTGCGCGACGCCGACCCTGACGAGCCCCGCCTCGCCGGTCTGCCGGCCGGGCGTTCCCTGGCAGTCGCCACGGCGGGCATGCTCGCCGGAACGACCCTGGAGGCTGGGCTGCTCCACTTCCGGGGTGCTTTCCAGAACCCGGCGATGTTCGTTCCCGTCACCCTGCCACCGCTTGCCGCCGCCCTTCTCGTCCGCGCCGCGACCAAGCCGGAGGGAGCGAGTCAGGCCGGCGCCAAGTGGGGGATGTGGGCGGTGTCGGCGATGGGCGTCGGCGGCGTTGCACTCCACGCCTACGGCGTCGCCCGGATGATGGGCGGCTGGGCCAATTGGCGCCAGAACCTCATCGACGGGCCGCCGCTGCCGGCCCCGCCCTCCTTTTCGGGAGTGGCGCTCGGGGGGCTCGCGGCCCTCGAACTCATCGAACGCAGCCGCTTCCGCTTCTGACTTGAAAGAACATCATGCGTCCGAGACTGGACCTTTATCCGGGCTACGACGTGCTCGCGAAGCGCGACGGCCCGTCCTGGAACGCCAAGACCCGCGAGGTTTTGGAGGAACGGCTCGCCATCGGACCGGAGACGCGTCGCTTCTTCGATGAGGCAGAATGGTCGACGATGAAGGCGCTGGCCGAGCGGATCGTGCCGCAACCCGCCGACCGGGGGGATCCGGTGCCGGTGGCCGCCCTCGTCGACCATAAGCTCGCGAGCGATATCCGCGATGGCTACCGCAACGCCGAACTGCCCGAGGAGCGTGATGCGTGGTGCCTGGGACTACGGGCCCTCGATAGCGAGGCAAGGGCACGGTTCGGTGCACGCTTCCACGAACTCAGCGCCTGGGCGCAGGACGAGCTACTGAAGCTTGCGGAGAAGGGCGACCTGACCGGCGCGGTTTGGGAGGGCATGCCCTCGAAGCTGTTCTTCCACCAGCGCATCCTCGCCGACGTGGTCAAGGCGTACTACGCCCACCCCACGGCCTGGAACGAGATCGGCTGGGGCGGCCCGGCGAGCCCGCGTGGCTACGTGCGCATGGATTTCGACCGTCGCGACCCCTGGGAGGCCGCCGAGGCCAAGCCCGGCCGCGAGGACGAGGCCTACCAAGAGAACCTCCAGGTTGGCCGATAAGGATACCCCCGTCGATGCGCATCCCCGGCCTCGGCAACGCCGCCGACAACCCCCAGCACGCCACGCCCGGCGACGACCCGGAGCACCATCCCCGCGCCCGCGACGGTCGCGCCCCCAACGTCATGCGGATCGGCGAATGGGTGCCGATGCGCCAGCACCGGGACGAGGAAGAGGTCGACTTCGCCATCGTCGGCACCGGGGCCGGCGGCGGAACCCTGGCCTGTCGGCTTGCGGAGGGTGGCCTCTCGGTGGTGGCCTTCGATGCCGGTCCATATTTCCGGCCGCTGGAGGATTTCGCCTCGGACGAGAGCCATCAATCCAAGCTCTACTGGACGGACGAACGCATCGTCGACGGCGAGAACCCGCTGCAGATGGGCTCGAACAATTCCGGCAAGGCGGTGGGCGGTTCGACCGTCCACTACGCCATGGTGGCCCTGCGCTTTCGACCGGAATGGTTCAAGACACGCACCCTGATGGGCTACGGGGCCGACTGGCCGCTCGATTGGCGGGAGATGTGGCGCTACTACGATCAGGTCGAGAACGACCTGAAGATCTCCGGTCCGGTTTCCTACCCCTGGGGACCGCACCGGCGCCGCTACCACCGCCGGGCGCACGAGATCAACGCCGCCGCCAAGGTGCTGGCCCGGGGCGCGGAGGCGATGGGCATCGGCTGGACGCCGACGCCGCTCGCCACGGTCTCGGCCCCGCATGGTGACGCTCCACCATGCGTCTACCGGGGTTTCTGCACGCTGGGCTGCTCCACCAACGCCAAGCAGAGCGTGCTCGTGAGCTACCTGCCCCGCGCCCTGAAGGCCGGCGCCGAGATCCGCGACCTCGCAATGGTCGGGCGGATCGAGACGAGCAACGGGCGCGCCACAGGCGTCCATTATTTCCGCGAGGGAAAGTGGCGGTTTCAGCGGGCGAAGAACGTCGTGGTGGCGGGCTACGCCATCGAGACGCCGCGGCTCCTCCTGAACTCGGCGAACCAGGAATTTCCGGACGGGCTCGCCAACTCCTCGGGCCTCGTCGGCAAGAACCTCATGGTTCAGGGTAACCAAGCGGTCTGGGGCGTCTTCGACGAGGAGATCCGCAGCTACAAGGGCCCGCCCTCCCTGGCGATCAGCGAACATTGGAACTACGACGACAAGGGCTACGGCCCCTTCGCCAAGGACTTCTTCGGCGGATACTCATACATGAGCCAGGGGCCGCTGCCCCAGCTCTGGGCCAACACCCAGGCCTCCGCGCACGGTCTGTGGGGTGAGGCGCTCGTCTCGGAGATGCAGCGCTACAACCACGTCGCCGGGCTGAAGGTCGTCTCCGAATACATGCCGCAGGAGCGCAACCGGGTGACGCTCGCGGACGTGAAGGACCAATACGGCTTGCCGGTGGCCCGCATCACATACTCCTGGTGCGACAACGACAAGGCGCTGAACCGCCACGCCCTCAAGTTCATGCGCGAGGCCCTGTCGGCCGCGGGCGGCCGCGAGGTTTGGGATCAGGGCGACGACACCTGCCACCTCAACGGCACGGCTCGGATGGGCGCCGATCCGCGCACCTCGGTGGTGGATGCAGCTTGCCGGTCCTGGGACATCCCGAACCTGTACGTTTGCGATGGTTCGGTCTTCCCGACGGTTGGCGGCGTGAATCCCTCGCTCACGATCCAAGCGGTCGCGTTACGTACGGCGGACCGGATACTCGCGGGAAGGCGGTGACCGGCATCGCGGGTTGGTGACATGACGGCCGGGTCGGAATGGCTGGCTATCGTGACAGCGGATCGTCACACCGTCTGGGGCGCTGCCAGTCACCGGTTGGCGTCTACGTTACGGGTCACGCTCGATATGGAACGCATGACCGGGGCTGGGTCGACCGCCGGCAGGGACGTCGTCAAGGAGGGCGTAGCCGGTCGACATCCCGGGACGCCCGTCCCTAGGTGACGTTCACCCGTACCCGATGCCAGCAGGCGCACAGGTAGCCCTTGTGGTTCCACGTCTCGTCCGGCAGCGCTGGCTGCGTCTGGCCGGCCTCGTCCCAGGCGCGCACGACAAGCTCATGCTCGCCCGGGCACAGGTCGAGGTTCGTGCTCCAGAACGCCCACGCGAACGGCGCGTCGGCCTCGTGTTCGAGCTCGGCTTGCACCCAGGACCGGCCGCCGTTCCCGGAGATGTCGACGCGCACGATGGCTCGATCCCCGCTCACGGCGTAACCGCGGACTTGGTTGCCCCCTGGCTGGAGAATGGCCCCGCGTGCCGGCTCACAGATCGCCGCGTTCAGCGGCATCGTATCGATGGTGTGCCCATTGGCCGGATCGGCGGTCTCGGCGGTCACGTCTGCCGGGTACAGCTTGTAGTCGCTTGCTTGGATCGGATTGTCCGAGGGGTGGTCCTGGACGCTCAGTCGCCGGAGCCATTTGGGGCTGCGTACGCCGGCAAAGCCCGGCACCACCGCGCGGACCGGGAAGCCATGCTCCGGGAGCAAGGCATCGCCGTTCATGGCGTAGGCCAGCAGGGTCTCGGGCGCCATGGCCTTGGCGAGTGGAACCGAGACGCCGTAGGGATGGCCTTCCACCGTGTCGTGGCTCTCGAAGGCGACATGGAGGCCCTTGCGCTCGGCGACCCCTGCCTCTCGCAGGACGTCAACGAGTCGCACCCCGGTCCATTCGGCGGTGCCGATGGCTCCGGCGTCCCACGGGTCACCGGATACCGGGGCGACCGCCCGCATGTCGGCACGGCGATTGCCGGCGCACTGCATCGTGGCCGTGACCGTGGTTTCCGGGAAGCAAGCCCGCAATTCGGATAGCGACAACTCAAGCGCGGTGCCGGTTCCGCCATCGACGGTAAGGCGCCAGGTTGCCTCGTCGAGGTCCGGTAGGTTGCCATGTGAGCGGACGTAAAAATCCTTCGCCGCCGTCCTGTAGGAGGCCCGCAATCGGTCGAGGGGCGGTTCGGCGTTGTAAGGTTGGTCGCCGTGGACGATCAGGCGTGCCTTGCGCTCGGTCAGGCTCGACATCGGAGTTCCCGTAAGGATTAGGCCACGGGTGTGAACGCACCGGCGACGGTAAGGGTCATTCAGCGGCCCAGGAGAGAGGGTTCGAACGTGGGCCGCAATCATCGCGGCACGTGGACGGGCGCTACGGAACACCCTGAAGGAGGCGGACTTCTCAAAGGCATCCTTGTTCGCGAGCGCGTTCCTCTTAGGGGGAACATGGCTTCGCCACCGACCGGAGAACCTCGATGAAGGCACTGTGCTGGCACGGTAAGGGCGACATCCGCTGCGACACGGTTCCCGATCCGCGGATCGAGGACGCGCGCGACATCATCCTCAAGGTGACGTCCTGCGCCATCTGCGGCTCGGACCTCCACCTGATGGACGGCCAGATGCCGACCATGAAGGCCGGCGACGTGCTCGGCCACGAGTTCATGGGCGAGGTGGTCGAGGTCGGTCCCGGCTTCACCAAGTTCAAAAAGGGCGACCGCGTCGTCGTCCCGTTCAACATCAATTGCGGCGAATGCCGCCAGTGCCGGCTTGGGAACTGGTCGGTCTGCGAGCGCTCGAACCGCAACGGCGCCATGGCGGCGGCGCAGTTCGGCTACCCGACCGCGGGCCTGTTCGGGTATTCGCACCTTACCGGCGGCTATGCCGGGGGCCAGGCCGAGTACGTGCGCGTGCCGATGGCCGACGTGGCGCCGATGCTGGCCCCCGAGGGCGTCGATGACGAGTCGCTGCTGTTCCTCACCGACATCCTGCCCACCGGCTGGCAAGGGGCCGAGCATTGCGAGATCGAGGGCGGCGAGGTCATCGCGGTCTGGGGCGCGGGGCCGGTCGGACTGTTCGCGATCCAGTCGGCCAAGATCATGGGGGCCGGACGCATCATCGCCATCGACACGGTGCCGGAGCGCCTCGCGCTCGCCCGCACCTACGGCGCCACCGACATCATCGACTACGCCAAGGAGGACGTGTTCGAGCGGATCAAGGAGATCAGCAAGGGCGAGGGCGCCGACGGCGTCATCGACTGCGTAGGGATGGAGGCCAGCGCCGGCCACGGCGTCGCCAGCCTCGTCAACACGATCCAGGAGAAGCTGACCTCGACCGAGCGTCCCTACGCTCTGATGGAAGCGATCAAGGCGGTGCGGCCCTGCGGCATCGTCTCGGTGCCCGGCGTCTACGGCGGCCCGATCTTGGTCAACATGGGCATGATCGTCCAGAAGGGCCTGACCATGAAGAGCGGGCAGACCCACGTGAAGCGCTACCTGGAGACGCTGACCAAGCTGATCCAGGCGGGCAAGATCGACATGACGTCGATGATCACCCACCGCTCGACGAACCTCGCCGACGGGCCGGACCTCTACAAGACGTTCCGCGACAAGAAGGACGGCTGCGTGAAGGTCGTGTTCCACCCGAACTGAGCGACTGCGTCGATCCTCGTCAACTCACGCATCCAGGGTCCTCTTCATGTTTGGCGGAACATGGATGCTAAGGGAACGAAACTGATGGATCTCGGAATCAAAGGGCGGGTTGCCGTCGTGACGGGCGCCAAGTCGGGCATTGGGCGCTCGACCGCGGAGCATCTTCTGCGCGAGGGCGTACACGTCGTCCTCACCGACAAGGAAGGACCCGATCTGGAGGCGACCGCCGAAGAGTTGTCGGCACTGGGTCAGGTCCGTGCCGTCCAGGCCGACCTCAGCGAGGCGAAGGGGATCGAGGTGCTCGCCGCCTTCGCCAACATGGCCTTCGAAGACAAGCCGACCATCCTGGTCTGCGCCGCCGGCATCACCGGCGCGTCTGGGGACTTCCTCGAACTCACCGACGACGACTGGCTAGAGGCGATCCAGACCGACCTCATGGCCGGCGTCCGGGCGACCAGGGCCTTCATCCCGCACATGCGCAAGGCGGGTTGGGGCCGGGTCGTGCTGTTCTCCTCGGAGGATGCCGTGCAGCCCTACATCGAGGAACTTCCCTATGCGGCCGCGAAAGCCGGGGTCCTGAACCTCGCAAAGGGCCTGTCCAAGGCCTACGGTCCGGACGGCGTGCTCGTGAACGCGGTCGGCCCGGCCTTCATCGCCACGCCGATGACGGACGCACAGATGGAGAAGAAATCCAAGAAGAAGGGTATCTCGTTCGACGAGGCGATCAAGCTGACGCTCGACGAGGAGCGTCCCGGCATTGTCGCCAAGCGCCGTGGCAAGGCGGAGGAAGTCGCGGCGGCCGTGACGTTCCTCTGTTCCGAACGTGCCAGCTTCATCAACGGCGAGTTCCTGCGGGTCGACGGTGGTTCCGTGATGGCCATGGGAACCTGAGACGCCGGACATTCCGCCGGCCCGGGCAGGCTTACGCGTCCTGCGTCGCGTGAGCACGCGAGGGCAGCACCCAGTTCGGCCTGATGAAATGGCAGGTATACCCATTGGGGATACGCTCTAGGTAATCCTGGTGCTATGGCTCGGCCTCCCAGAACGGCCCGGCCGGGGCTATCTCCGTTACGACCCCGCCCGGCCAGAGACCGGAGGCGTCGATATCGGCGATGGTCTCTTCCGCCACCCGGCGCTGGTCGTCGTCGGCGTAGAAGATGGCGGAGCGGTAGCTCAGGCCCCGGTCGTTGCCCCGCGGTTCGGCGTGGTCGGGTCGTGGATCTGGAAGAAGAACTCCAGCATGCGCCTGAAACTCGTCCGGGCCGGGTCGTAGACGATCTCGATGGCCTCCGCATGGGTTCCGTGCTTGCGGTAGGTCGCGTTCGGCACGTCGCCGCCGGTGTAGCCGACGCGGGTCGAAACCACGCCCCCCTGGCGCCGGATTAGGTCCTGCATGCCCCAGAAGCACCCACCGGCCAGCACGGCCCTTTCGGTTCTCATCGCAACTCCTCGATAGTCGTTCCGCTCGTGTCCTGGATATTGGGATGTGGAGAGCGCCACGCCCAGTGACCCGGCGCCACGTCTGCGCAAGCGAGGCGAGGCCGGAAGCACATCTCTCCTTTGGCGGCGCACGGCTAATCACGCTGCCCCGGGTCAACCCAGTTTTCTAAAGGCCGCCCATTCCCTGGGCGGCCTAATTACCTCAGGTTGTTGCGATGCGGAACTTTGGGATCCGAATGCGGATCTTTGGGGCGGCTATCACCGGTATCGGCTAGCACGGCGGTCGCCAGCAACGCTGTGATGTTGGTGATCCAGATCGCTGGGTTCACGGCGAGGTCCGCGTCGCCGTAACGGGGTACGTGTGCCTGTTGGAAGAACACCGCGTTTGACGAAGCGAAAGCTCAAAGGCAGCGGGAAACGTCCTGTGTGGATGGCTCCCGCATTGCAAGTGGCGAATTGAGCTTCTGACGCGTTGGTCGGGTGCAGTCTTGTGTCCGGCCTGTCGATGCAGTCGTTCATGTTGACTGCTGGCCCTGATGGTATCCGCGAACTGGGTCCCACTCTGCTTAGCGGGCTATGACGCCCTAGACGTTACGCGGGGTGTCCCAGCTCCCGGTCTGACCGGTTCGCCATCAACTCTCATCGTCCTCGCAACCTCAAAAACGCTTTTCTTCGTGCTGTCAGGCGACCGCGGTCGCTGGTGCGCGGTAGGTGCCGCCGCGGGTCATGATCGCCCAGGCGACCCGCGCCGTGCGATTGGCCGCCGCAACAGTCACCACGCGCACCGGCTTACGCTGCAGCAGCGCCGGCAGCCGCGGGTCGACCGAGGTCGGTGTCGTCTTCGCACGCCGGATCAGAGAGGTCATGCCGACTACGAGCAGCCGGCGCAGGTAGCGGTCGCCCATGCGCGAGATCCGGCCCAGGCGCTCCTTGCCGCCACTGCAGTTCTGCAGCGGTGTCAGGCCCAACGAGGCCGCGAACTGCCGACCGGAGCGGAAGCGTTCGGGCTCGCTCACCGAGGCGGCCAACGCGGTTGCCGACACGATGCCGACACCCGGGATCGTCGCCAGGCGCTGCGACAGGTCGCTGTCCCGGTGCCAGGCCAGCAACTCCTTCTCCAGTCGGGTGAGTTGGATCTGCACGGCCCCGATCTGATCGGCCAACCCGGTCACCACGCGCTGGGCTAACGGCGGCACCTCGGCCGCGTCTCCGGCCGAGAGCCGGGCCGCCAGTTCGAGCGCGTGCCGCAGGCCCCGCGCCATCTCGATCCCAAACTCGGCGAGCAGGCCGCGGATCATATTCACCAACTGCGTGCGTTGCTTGACCAGCAGGTCGCGCGCCCGGTGTAGCGCCAGCGCCGCCTGCTGCTCGGTCAACTTCACCGGCACGAACCGCATGCTCGGGCGCGTCACTGCCTCGCAGATGGCAGCGGCGTCGTTCGCATCGGTCTTACCGCGCTTCACATACGGCTTCACGTAAGACGGCGGCATCAGCCGCACGTCATGGCCGAGCTTTATGAGTTCCCGGGCCCAGTGGTGCGCCGTGCCACATGCCTCCATGCCGACCAGGCAGCGCGGCAGCTTGGCGAAGTACGGCATGACCTGCGCCCGCCGCAGCGCCTTCCGAACAACGACGTGCCCGGCCGCGTCGACGGCGTGAACCTGGAAGATGCTCTTGGCCAGATCGATGCCGACGGTGGTGATCTTCATGGGGATGGCTCCTGCATCTGCGTGGCTGCTGCTTCGGCAGCGACCACATCTTGGCACCGAGATGCCGTCAGTTGGAGCGGGAGCCATCCACCCCATCTGCTTACCTGCAGCCTGAGCTCCGAAGCGGACCGGCCGCTTTCGGCCAAACCCTGCCATTCCAGATCGCAGCTTCGCGCCATGAGCAGACATCAGCCCACCACCCGACAGTGGACATTAAGGTTTTGGTAAGCGGCCGTCCGGAGTCGACCCTTTGCCGAAGATGGGAGCGCCTGCTTACGGGCAGGTCGATGAGCCCCAGACTACGACCGGAACGGGTGGATTTCCGCCGGTCTGCTTTTGCGCGGCGATGCATGGAGCCGGACGTCGTCTCCATGCCCGCTCGCAACTTTTCTCGGTTCTCGAAAGCTCTCAGCCTTGCCAATTTGATAAGGTCGAAATATTTTATTAAACGATTGCTGTATGTTTGAATTCGATAATCCTATGATTGAGAGAGCATGGCATAAATTCGACCAATCGCATACTATTAGATCCTACGCTTGCAGGCAAAAGTCATCGCGTCGCGAATTTGATACTGATCGCTGCCTTCGCAGTCAGGCCCGGGCTTGGGAGCAAATTGAGGTACTGCGTGTAACGCTTGTCGAACGCGTTCTGGAGGATGAAGTCGGCCCGGATGCGATCGTTGACCGTGTATGAGGCGAAAAGGTCGACGAGGCTGTAGCCTTTGGTCGCCAGGATCGTTGCGCCCGACGGCACGTTGAGGCGGCTGTCCACGAATGTCAGTCGGGTGCCGACCGTGAGGCTGTTCTCCAAAAAGCGTAAACCAAGCGTGGCACTAATCCGATCCGGCGGCACAGTCAGGAGCGTCTGGCGAGTGGATTTGTCGCGTCCCTCGGTATGCGTTGCCGCGAGCGACACGAAGCCACCGCCCCAGTCGTAAGCACCCTCCAACTCGACGCCCGAGAGTTCGGCTTGCGACACGTTGAGGTACTGGAACGAGCGTACCGGGATGACGCAGGGGAAACGCCCGGGCCGGGCAGCGCAGATTGAGGCCGGGATCCCCGCTATCGCAGGGACAAAATAGGTTGGACCGACCGCAGAGATGTTGATAAAGTTGTCGACGTTGTTATTGAAGATATTTGCTTTCGCGCGAAACGTATCACCCGCTTTCAGAACGTCATTGTACTTGATGTTGACGCCGCCTTCAACGTTGTGTGCAATCTCCGGCCTAAGATTTGGGTTCGGCAGAATGTTGAAGGCTGGAAAGGGGTGGATACCCTGGACGAGGGTCTCAGTGATCGAGGGCGCTCGATACCCCTCTGCGTATGTGCCGTAGAACTCGACGCCGGGAATCGGGGAGACCCCGACGGTTATCTTTGGCGAGACGCGATCGCCACTGGAGCGGTAAGTGCCGCCCGACAAGTCGTAATGGTCATAGCGTAACGCGCCGACTACGCGCAGCCAGGTGGCGTAGCGCACCTCGTCCTGGATGAAGGCACCGGCTAGCGTACGCTCGCCAGAGGGCGTGAAAGCCGATCCGAAGCCGCCGGCAATGTCAGTGGTCCTCACCCGGTCGAACACCGCATCGCCGCCGATCGTCAAGGCGTGGCTGAGCGCCCAGGTATCAAAACGGGCGGTGTTGTAGACGTCGAAGCCCGTAGTCTCGATGTCGTAATTAATGCGGTTGCCGGCCCGGACGCCGAGATTGCCGTAGAGGCCGCTCGCGGTGTCGTTGAGGAAGGTCAGGTTGTTGTGGGTTGTTGAGTAGTAGCCCTTCGCATTAAAGTCGACGAGTGCCACGTCTGGCCGCGCGAAGCGGTAGCCGAGGGTGTAAGTGTCAGCCTGCACTGCGTTGTTGAAGCGCGCGCCGGCATTGCTCGTTCCGTTGTTGGTGAAGTCGAAATCCTGGATCAGAGCGGTGCCGCTGATCTCGTGGCCTTCGGCCGGTCGGATATTGAACTTGGCAAGGCCCGAAGTCAGTTCGTTGCCGGTGTCCCGCACGAGGTTGCCGAGGCCGTCGCGGTAGGGGGCGTTGTCGCGGTAGACGAACTGGCCGAACACGTCTGCGCCCGTGCCAATGCGGGCGCCGAGCGCTGTAGAGTTCAGAAACTTTTGGCCGTTGGTGCCAAAACTCCACTTCTGTACCGCACCCGCCGTCTCGTCGGGTCTAAGGATGTCATCGATTGAGCGAGTGCGGAAGCTGACCACGCCGCCGATCGCACCTGAGCCATAGATGGTTGCGGTCGGGCCACGCGTAATGTCAACGCCGCCGACCAGTTCCGGATCGAGGTAGAATACGCCGTTTGCGCTGTGACCCGAAGTCTGGAAATTCTGGCGCGCGCCGTCCACTAGCACGTTGACCCGCCCGAAATCCTGCAGTCCGCGGATGTTGATCGCCTGCGCCGGATCGTTCTGGTTTTCCTGCGTTGTCACGCCGGGCACATCGCGCAGAACCTCGGACAGGCGGCTCGGCTGCAGGCGCCGGATCTGCTCCCGGGTGACGACACTGGTGCCGGACAGAGCGTCGATTGCCGGCTCTTCCGTTTTGGTCGACGTCACCGTCAGGGTGTCGAGACTTACGGCTGTCGTCGATGCGGGTGGCGTAGGTACTGTCTGCGCTTGCGCGGCGGCCACCGAAAGTAGCGAGACGCCGGCCACTAGGCCGGATCGACAGGAAGAGAGGGCGCGCGACGAGGGCATGACGGCTTCCGCAGGGACAGGAGACAGCGAGGGCGGCTGGCTGGCTGGCGGAAGGCTGGCTGGCTGGCTGGCTGTAGGTCTGATGCGATCGTCCCGGCGGCACGGTCAACGACGTTGGCGCAACGCCAGTTTGGCTTCAGTCTAAGTCATTCCTATACGGAGATGAAATCGCTATAGACTAGGGTTTCTTCTAACGTGAGATGTTGCATCTCGGCAACACTAGCCTCAGCAGAATGAATAGCTACCAACTGTTCAAATCTAGAGAATCAGCCAACGTATCTGCGATATGGCTGCGACCCGCATTCGCGCGGGTATTGATCGGCGTTTCGGCAGGTCCCAGAGGCGAGGTCAGCGGCCACATCAGCGAGTACGAGCAGCGCGTCGCCGAGCAGCGCATAGCCCGGTAGCTTCCGCCAGCGCTTTGTGGTGCTGAGCGTGCGGCATCACCGGTCTAGGGCACTGATCACCCTCGACTTCACGTCGACGGGGACGAGGCGGCCGGACCTTTCATTTGGTCAGAATCAGTTTGTCATTGGCGGTGATGCGGAGACAGTAGCGCTCTCCTGCATGCAGAATGATTATCTCACGCTGGCCGCACATTAGGTCAACAGTGTCGATCTCTATTTTTGGATGCGTACTTTGACTGCCAACCGCGTCAGAATTTAGATCGGCACTCGATACAAATCGATCATCGGATTTTTTCATGCTAAACGTCTGCAATGACCGAGCTTTTGAATTATTCTACTGTGCGCGATTTGTTGCTGCCTTGGATTATATAGCCGAGTCCGTACAAGGCCGCAACATATCGACGCCGTACCTTCATAGTGTCCGAACGATGTTCGTTTCGGCATCGGCATCTAAGGTATTTGAGGGCTGCGACGGGGGTGAGGACGAACGACCGCTTCGAATAAACGTTTACGACGGTTCAGGCGGCTTACATGGAATGGATGCGGAACGTCCGCTTCCGGATCAAGAGCCAAAGTCCGGTTGCCATTCTTCTCGGACTGTGAGCGTTTGAGGGCGACAGCCCGGAGAGCTGCCGCGGCGATAGTCAGATATCGGTTTGCTCCAACATCACCAGCGCGTCGTCCGCCTCAATGTCGAGATAGGGTACCGTACTCTCAAGCTTCGTATGCCCCAGCAGCAGCTGGCAGGCGCGCAGGTTGCCCGTGCGCCGATAGATCAGCACCACTTTCGTCCGGCTTAAGCTGTGCGTGCCGTAGCCCGCCGGGTCGAGGCTGATCAACGTCACAGAATCGTCCACGAGCCGGCCATACTGGCGCGTCGTCAGATGTTCGCCCGGCCGGCGCAACTCGGGAACAGCCAATCGCTATCACGAAGCCCCCGCAGCTTCAGCCAGGCTGCCAGAGTCTCGCGGGTCGTCTCGGTCAGTTCGAATGGGACGGGCCGACCGGTCGTCTGCTGCACGATGGTGGTGCACAGGCGGACGCCGTCGCCAAGGTGGACGGCGGCCACGCGCAGGCGGACGAGGTCGCAGCCGCGCAGCTTGCTGTCGATGGCGGTGTTGAACAGGGCGAGGTTGCAGGTGCGGCTCTCGTGTTGCAGGCGGATGCGGATCGCCCAGATGTGCTTCGGCTTAAAGGGTGTCTGAGACCGACGAGGCGGCCGAGGCTCCACGGTCGACGGGTGGTTTCGATCGTCGAAGGCATGATGGTGCTCCGTTTGAGGAACCATCAGCATCACACCCCGACCGCAATCCGCCCACGCCGCAGCCGTGCGCCCGAAGACTCCTAACCGGAACTGGTTTGCCGGAAAGCAGACGTCCGAGGGCGCTGCTATGGATCAATTTTTCGCGTTGGCGGAGGCCTTCCCGGACTACGACGCGGATGTCGGCGGGATCCGGTACTTTCGACTGGACTGTCGCCGCCAACGGAGCGTGTGTGTTGACCGGCCCGACGCAGCCGCGGGCCGAGGCAGCGACGCGCACGGGGTGACGGTATGAGCGAGACGACCACGGGCCGGACGGATACGAGCGAGGCCGGCCTGAGCGTGACCGCGGCTCTGGCCGCCATCAGCGCCCGCCTGACCGAGGCCGCCGCCCTCGCCAAGGCCGCCCTGGTCTGCGCCCGTGCCGGCTCCGAGCGCGAGGCAGTGCGCATCGTCCTCGACCTCGACGTCCCCCTCAGCGAGGCCCGGACCCTGCACGGCGCCATCTGCCTCATCGGCCGCATCAACCGAAAGGCCGCCGAGACCTTCGCCCCCGGCGACTGACCGTCCGTTCGCGCGCGGCCGTCCCCATGCGGTCGCCACCAGTGGTCGTCCTCGCCTCACCCCGCCGGCCCATCGAAGGGCCGATCGCGGGGTCGGGCCGGTGGCGGAGCTCACCCGCCGCTACGGAGACGATCACCATGACCGCCACGAATGCTACCGCCACCGCCCCGACGACTGTCCCGCTGAACCGGACCGAGGCTGGCCTGCTGCAGGCCGCCGCAGCGGACGAGGGCCGACTGACGCCCCCCGCCGCGATGAAGCCTGCCACCCATGCGCGGCTACTCGGCCGTCTCCTGCGCGATGGCCTAGTGATCGCACCCGCCGAGGCGGGTGGCCCGCACCGCCTCACCCCCGCCGGATACCGGGCCGTCGGCCTCGCCCCGCCCAAGCCGCCGCGCGCTGCCAAGGTGGCTGCGGGTGCTCCTGCCGCCACACCGGCCGGTCCCGCCGGTACCGCGATCTCGAGCAAGAAGGCGCAGGTTCTGGCGCTGCTGAGGCGCGAGCAGGGGGCGACGCTCGCCGAGCTGACCGCGGCCACCGGCTGGCTGCCCCACACGACCCGCGCCGCGCTCTCGCGCATCCGCACCGGCGGCCAGGCACTGCTGAAGGCTGCCCGGCCAGACGACGCCATCGCCTACTGCATCCCCGCGCCAGTGATCCTGGCCGCCCCGCCCCGGGCGCGCAAGCCCCGGCGCACGCCGACGGCTGAGGCCGCTGTCGCGACTGCGGCGGCAGCCTGATGGGTGGGCAGCGCACGCCGGCCGCGGCGCAGACGGTGAGAGCGGGGGGCAGGGCGGAGGCCATCCCCGCTGCCGACCGGCTCGCCGCTGCGCTCGATGAACTCGCCGGCCTCGACGCCGCCGGCCTCGCCCGGCGCTGGCGGCGGCACTTCGGTTCCGCCGCCCCGCCCGGCCTCTCCCCCGCCCTGTGCGCTCGCATCCTCGCCCACCGCCTCCAGATCGGCGCGCTGGGCGACCTCGACCGCGACACCGCGCAGGTCCTCGGCCGTTTCATAGCTGGGCGGGGGGCGGGGGCTGAACGAGACAGGTCCGAGCCCGGCGCTGGGGCCAACTCGACCGCCATCGCGGTCCCAGTGCCGGATCGGCGCGGGCACACCCCTGGCGTGCAGCTCTCGCGCGAGTGGGGCGGGCGCATGCACACCGTCACCGTGCTCGAGGCCGGCTACGCCTGGGACGGGGCGACCTATCCCAGCCTGTCCCGTGTCGCCCACGCCATCACCGGCACCAAATGGAACGGCCCCCGCTTCTTCGGCCTGCGCGAGCGGGCCGAGAAGGCGATGGGGGGCGGGCGGGAGAGAGGTGAGCGGAGGGCCCCGGCGTGAGCGTCAAACCGCGGCGGTCGGCGAATGCCGCACAGCATCCCCCCTCGGGCGCCCGCCCGACGCTGCGTTGCGCGATCTACACGCGTGTCTCGACCGAGCAAGGGCTCGAGCAGGAGTTCAACTCGCTCGACAACCAGCGCGAGGCCGCCGAAGCCTACGTGAGGAGCCAGGCCCATGAGGGCTGGCGGCTCCTGCCCGAACGCTACGACGATGGCGGATACTCTGGCGGCACCCTCGAACGTCCCGCCCTCCAGCGCCTGCTCGACGCCGTGCGCGAGTGTCAGGTCGACGTCATCGTCGTGTACAAGGTCGACCGCCTTAGCCGCGCGCTGGCTGATTTCGCCAAGCTCGTCGAGCTGTTCGACGCGCACGGCACCTCGTTCGTGTCGGTGACCCAGGCGTTCAACACCACGACCAGCATGGGACGCCTCACCCTCAACGTCCTCCTCTCGTTCGCCCAGTTCGAGCGCGAGGTCACCGGCGAGCGCATCCGCGACAAGATCGCCGCGTCTAAGCGCAAGGGCATCTGGATGGGTGGCGTCGTGCCGTTGGGCTACCGCGTTGAGGCCCGAGCGCTGCACGTCGTCGAGGAGCAGGCCGAGGTCGTGCGCGCGATCTTCGCCCGCTATCGCGCTCTCGGCACGGTCAGCGCGCTGCACACCGAACTGGAGGCCACCGGCATTCGCGTGCCCGAACGCCGCGATGGCAAGGGCAAGTCGGTCGGGGGCGGGACGTTCACCCGCGGGCACCTGTACAAGATTCTCGCCAATCCGATCTACGTCGGCCGGCTCAGTCACCGAGGTCGCGTGCACGAGGGCCAGCACATAGGCCTCGTCGACCCGGCGATGTTCGACGCGGTGCAGGCGCAACTGTCGGCCAATCACCACACGCACACCGCCCGGCGGCGGGAGGGCGCGCATCTGCTCACCGGATGCATCCGGGACGAGCATGGCCAAGCGATGACCCCGAGCCACACGGCCAAGGGTGGGCGGCGCTACCGGTACTACGTCAGCCGGCCGGCGGTCCGGGGGCTGCCGGCCTGCGCGGTCCGGCGCATCGCCGCCCACGCGCTCGAGGCCAGCGTGGTCCAGGCGCTGCGCGCGACGCTTCTCTCGACTGGCGCGTCCACATCGCCATCCGCTCCGGTATTCGAGATCCTCAGCGACGCCGAGGTGATCGCGACCCACCTCGCGCGGGTGACGGTCCATCCTGACTCGCTGTTGATCGAGCTGGTCGATGGGGACGGGCGTGATCCGATCCGCATCCCTTGGTCGCCCACGGGGCATCGTCGGCGCCGGGAAATCGTCGTGCCCCCGGGCGTGGAGCGCGATGGCTTGCGGCCGATGAAGGTCGAGGACCGCGCTCGCATCCTCACGGCCATCGCCCGCAGCCGCGCCTGGGTCGACGATCTCGTTGCGGCGCGTGCGGCGAGTACTGCGGCCATCGCACTGCACGAGGGCTGCAGCGAGCGCGCGGTGCGGATGATGTTGCCGGTCGCCCATCTTGCCCCGCGGATCGTTCGGGCCATCGTCGACGGTCGCCTGCCGCGTGGCATCGGCGTCCGGCATCTGGCCGGATTGCCGGCATCCTGGGCGGAGCAGGAGCGCGCCCTGGGCTTGTGAGCGCATCGCCGCGCCACCGCATCGACGCGCGCCGGGTCCATCACCGGGCGATCCAATCCCCTGCCGTCTGAGCCGAACTTCAGCGCTACCAACCTTGCGTCGTCGGCACCCGCTCGCGTTCGCATCGCCGTGCGCTCGCAGCGAACGACCTATGCATCGATCATCGAATCAAGTGCGCGGAAACGGGTTTGGTAGCAGCGGAGACGGCGGCCTCGTTCAGGCACTTATCCGTGGCCTGACGGGGTGGAGGCTGATAATTCGTCGTGGAGACGCGGCTAAACCTCGGACGCCGCGGCGTTTTTCGTCTCGACCACCAGACACGCAGTTTCCAAAAACTGCCTGGTGGAGCTGAGGGGATTCGAACCCCTGACCTCCGCAGTGCGATTGCGGCGCTCTCCCATCTGAGCTACAGCCCCGTCGAGGCGCCGGCCTTGTAGGCGCGGGCGGCTCGGCCTGTCAATTCCCTGTTTCAACGTCGCCCGCCGCGCGCCGCTCCGGCGCTCGGGTGCGGGCGCCCCGAAGGATACGCGCGGACCCGCATGAACGCCCTGATCTGGCTCTTCGACACGGTCGTCCAGCTTTTCATCTACGTCCTCATCGCAAGCGCGGTTCTCAGCTGGCTGGTGGCGTTCAACGTGGTGAACGTGCGCAACCCGATCGTCGCGCAGATCGGCGAAGTGCTCTACCGGCTGACCGAGCCGGTGCTGCGGCCGATCCGCAACCTGCTGCCCAATCTCGGCGGCGTCGACATCTCGCCGATCATCCTGATCCTGCTGCTGCTGTTCATCAGCCGCCTGCTGCACGAGTACGCCGTGCCCGCCACCTACGTTTACGCGCAGTAGGACCGCCCGCCCGTGAAGACGAATCCCGGCCGCTTCTTCGAGGATTTCCGCCTCGGCGAGACCATCCGCCACGCCACCCCGCGCACCGTGACGGTGGGCGACGTGGCGCTGTACACGGGCCTCTACGGGCCGCGCTTCGCCGTGCAGTCGTCGGACGCCTTCGCCCGTGCCATCGGCTACCCGAAGAGCCCGCTCGACGACCTGCTCACCTTCCACATGGTGTTCGGCAAGACCGTCCCGGACGTCTCCCTCAACGCGCTGGCCAATCTGGGCTACGCCGAGGGCGGGTTCCGGCGGCCGGTCTACCCGGGCGAGACGGTCTCCACGGTGTCGGAGGTGATCGGCCTCAAGGAGAGCTCGAACCGGCAGACCGGCGTGGTCTATGTCCGCTCGGTGGGCTCCGACGAGCGCGGCGAGACCGTGCTGAGCTACTGCCGCTGGGTGCTCGTGCGCAAGCGCGACCCCGAGGCGGCGATCGCCGAGGAGCACGTGCCGAGCCTCGCCAAGGTGGTCGACCCGCAGGACCTCGCGGGCGCCCTGCCGAAGCTCTCGGCCGCCGCCTACGACACCGACCTCGCCGGCAGCCCGCACCGCTTCGCGGATTACGCGGTCGGTGAGAAGATCGACCACGTCGACGGCATGACCGTCGAGGAGGCCGAGCACCAGATCGCCACGCGCCTGTTCCAGAACACCGCCAAGGTGCATTTCGACGGGCTGGCCGCCAAGGACACCCGCTTCGGCCGGCGCCTGATCTACGGCGGCCACGTGATCTCGCTGGCGCGGGCGCTGAGCTTCAACGGGCTCGGCAACGCCTTCGCCCTCGCGGGCATCAATGCCGGCCGCCACGTGGCGCCGCTGTTCTCCGGCGACACGGTCTATGCCTGGAGCGAGGTGCTGGCGACCGCCGATGTCGGCCGCGACGACGTCGGCCTCCTGCGCCTGCGCACGGTCGCCACCAAGAACCAGCCCTGCGGCGCCTTCCCGGACCGCGCCGGCGACGGCTACGACCCGGCGGTGATCCTCGACCTCGACTACTGGGCGTTCGTGCCGAGATAGGCGCCCGCACCCCGGCGCCGCCGCGAGGCGGTGCCGGCGGGGCGCCTCAGCGGATCCCGCCGCCGACCACGCCCGCCTCGACCGCCAGCGAGAGGCGGTCCGTGACCGCCCACTCGACGCCCACGCCGGCGACCGGCCGCACCGCGATATCCTGGCGCGTGAACGGCAGCGACCCCGGGGTCGGCCCGGCGCGCAGCGTCTGGTGCAGGGCCAGGGCGCCGGTCTTGGCGTAGACCAGCACGTCCGGCGCGACGAGGGTGCCGACCTTCACCTCCAGGGACCCGGCGAAGTCGTTGGAATAGGCGAGGCGCCCGTAGCCCGGCGTGAGGTTGCCGCCGAGGCCGGCCAGATAATCGAACCCGCCGCTGATGCCGTAGAGGATCGGGCCCTCCTGCCACATCCGGCCGCCCTCGAACCCGATGGTCGGTCCCGAATAGCTGCCGAGATGCCGGGACGTGCTGACCGCGTAGCCGGTCGACAGGCGGGCGTAGGAGCCGGTCCAGCGGCCGTACGCGTCCTCGGGCATCTGCGGCCACGCGAAGGAGGGCAGCGGCGCGAAGCCGATGGACGGCCAGAACAGCGCCTGGGCGGCGGCGGGGCCGGCCGGGAGCCAGCAGGCCCCGAGCACGAGGCCGGCCGCGAGGCGGCGGAACGGACGGGAATCGGCGCGCCTGCTCATGCCGTCATCCTACCCGAAGGCGTCGGGTCGCGACAGGCTTGGCCGTGGCCGCCCGCGGGATCGTGCGCGCCCTGTCCGCCGGCCGCCGGCCGGATGGCCGCGGCGGCGGGTAAGCGATCGCCGCGGGGCCCGGCGCTCAGATTTTTCCGTCGAGACCCATCTGGTAGTACTTGTGGGTGATCTTGTCCTGGTTCTCGAGGAGCCAGTCGATCGAGGGCTCGTTGGTCATGGCTTTGCGGATGGCCTCGGTCATGCCCTTGCGCTGGATGTCGAACAGGGCCTTGTGGTCGACGTGCTGGGCGTCGATGACGCCGGGGCTGAGCCAGACCGAGCAGATGATGCCGAGGTCGTTGGCCTTGTGCTTCGGGATGTAGCCGGCGCGCACGGCGTCGAGGACGCCGTTGGCGATGGCGAACTGGACGGTGCCCATCAGGATCGAGGTGTACTTGCTCTCGGTGACGCTGACCTTGGACACGCACAGGGTGACCGGGCGGACCATGATGTCGGTGTTGAGCAGGGCGAAGACGCGGCTGTGGCCGACGACCTGATCGCCGGTCAGCGTGGCCAGGGCGGTGCCGACCGGCCCGTCGAGCTCGCCGATGATGACCTCGGGCTCGGAGGCGGTGTTGGGCGGTCCGCCCGCGACCAGGGCCTCACCGGCCCGCAGGATGATGCGCTCGTTCATGCTGTCCCTCGTCAAGGTCGGGCGATCCGGCTCTGCCCGACGGCGCGGCTCCTATCACCGGCCCGCCGCGCCTGTCGACGCGGGCGCGGCTCGAGGCTGCCCTGAGACGCAGGGGGAGGGCGGCGGCCGTCGCCGCCACCCGCCCGGTCAGTCGCGCACGACGACCTTGGTGCCGACGCGGACCCGGTCGTAGAGGTCGACCACGTCCTTGTTGGTCATGCGGATGCAGCCGGACGAGACCGCCGCGCCCATCGTCTCGGGCTCGTTCGAGCCGTGGATGCGGTAGAGCGAGGAGCCGAGATAGAGGGCGCGGGCGCCCAGCGGGTTGTCCTGGCCGCCGGCCATGTAGCGCGGCAGGTCGGGGCGGCGGGCCAGCATCTGCTGCGGCGGGCGCCAGTCCGGCCATTCCTTCTTCATGGTGACGGTCTTGGTACCGGACCACGAGAAGCCCTGCCGCCCGACGCCCACGCCGTAGCGGACCGCCGCGCCGCCGCCGAGCACGTAGTAGAGCCGGCGCTGGCGGGTCGAGACCACGATGGTGCCGGGCTTCTCCTTGCCGGTCCACGCCACCGTCTCGCGCGGGATCGCCTGGCTGCGGAAGATGTTCAGGAAGTCCGCGATCGGCCCCCTGTCCAGCGGGTTGGCGGCCGCCGCCGGGGCGCTCCCGAGCAGCAGGCCCGCGAGCCCGAGTAGCGCGATCCGTCTCGACATGGTCTTCCGTCCTCCGTTCGTCGCGGCGCGGGTTCTCGCGGACCTTCGCGGACCTTGGCAGACCTCGGTCGCTCCCGGATCGGGCCGGCGCGAAACCCCTGCGCGCATCGGGCGAGCCGGCCCGGACTTCACGGCAAGGTTGAGGCCAGGCCGCCGGCTTGGACACTTCCGGGCGTAGATGTGTGCTGCGCGCAACACTGGGCGGGTGGCGCGACGCTGTGGGTGATTGCGCGCGGCGACAGCTATGCTTATCTCGGATCCGTGATCCGATCCGCCGCCCTTCTGGCCCGCCGCGTCGCGGGCCTGCCGGACCGCCTCGCCCGGGGCCTCGCCGCGCTGGTGCTGCTCGTCCTCGCGACGGCCGCGCTGGCGGCCGTGCCCGCGCGGGCCGAGACCGCGCGGGCGGCGGGCCCGGCCTGCGCCGTCGCGAGCCCGCGCCTGACAATCCTGTCCGGCGCGCCCGATGCGCAGCCCGAGACCAAGCGGTCGGTGTTCGGCCGCACCGATCTCTGCGCCGCCGACAGCGAGATCCTCACCGAACTCGGGCTGCCGCGTCCGCCGGTCGACGCGCCGCGCCCCCGCCACACGGTCTCCGCGTCGTTCGATTACAGGTCCGACAGCGTGCCGGCCTCCGCGCCGGACGGTTCGCCGCACCGGCCTCCACGTCGGGCCTGACGCGCGCGCCGGTCTCGCGGCCGGCACGAAGGCGCGCCTGTTTCGATCTTCGTCCGACCGGCTTCGTGACCGGTCCCGGGATCTGACTCGACGATGCGCGGGCCCATGCTCCGCGCCAGCCTCAGCAGACGCATGCTTTCAGGAGCGTCGGTAATCGTGACCCGCACTTTGTCCACCAGAACCCTGTCGTCCGCCCGCGCCTCGACCCGCGCGACTGCCCTCCTGCCCGCGGCCCTGCTCCTGCTGGGCGTCGCCGCCTGCAACCCGAAGCAGGTCGCCGCCCCGACCCCGCCGGTGCCGGAAGTCGGGTTCGTCAAGGTGGAGCCCCAGGCGATCCCGTACCTGCGCGACCTGCCGGGCCGCGTCGCGCCGATGCGCATTGCCGAGGTCCGCGCCCGGGTGTCCGGCCTCGTGGTCAAGCGGCTGTTCGAGCAGGGCAGCATGGTCAAGGA
This sequence comes from Methylobacterium sp. NMS14P, assembly GCF_028583545.1. Classification (NCBI taxonomy): domain Bacteria; kingdom Pseudomonadati; phylum Pseudomonadota; class Alphaproteobacteria; order Hyphomicrobiales; family Methylobacteriaceae; genus Methylobacterium; species Methylobacterium sp. NMS14P. The sequence continues at coordinate 5,168,945 of NZ_CP087106.1, forward strand.
AGGGGACATCCTCTACAAGATCGACCCGGCGCCCTACGAGGTCGAACTCGCCAGCGCCGAGGCGGCCCTCGCCCGCCAGGAGGCAGCCCTGGTGCTCGCCCGCCAGCAGGCCGACCGGCTGGAGCAGCTGCTCTCCCGCGCCACGGCCAGCCAGGCGCAGTTCGACGCGGCCTTCGCGGCCAAGAAGCAGGCGGAGGCCGAGGTCGCCGGCGCCAAGGCGAGCCGCCAGAAGGCGCAGCTCAACCTCGATTGGACCGACGTGCGCGCGCCGATCACCGGCCGCATCGGTCGGGCGCTGCTCACCGAGGGCACGCTGATCGAGCCGGGCGCCATGGGAGCGCTCGCCACGATCCAGCAGCTCGACCCGATCTACGTCGACATCACCCAGTCGGTCGGCGAACTGAACCGCCTGCGCCGGGATCTCGCCAGCGGCGAGCTGGCGCGGCTGGAGGACAACACCGCCAACGTCCACCTGATCATGGACGACAATTCGCTCTACCCGCTGGCCGGCCGGCTGCTGTTCTCGGACGTCACCGCCGACCCGAGCACCGGGCAGGTGACCCTGCGTGTGCAGTTCCCCAACCCGCACGACGAACTCTTCCCGGGCATGTACGTCCGGGCGCGGATCAAGCAGGGCATCGATTCCGACGCGATCGCGGTGCCGCAGCAGGCGATCCAGCGCACCGACGACGGCCGCGCCGAGGTCTGGGTGGTGCGCGGCGACGAGACCGTCATGCGCCAGCCCGTCGAGGTCGGGCCGGTGGTCGGGCAGAACTGGCTGATCCGCTCGGGGCTGAAGGCCGGCGAGCGCGTCGTGATCGACGGGTTCCAGAAGATCACCGTCGGCGCCAAGGTGAAGCCCCTCGACCAGACCCCGGTGCACGGCGAGACCGGCCCGAAGCACGACACCGACGAGGCGCCCGACGCGCCCGGCGACAAGGCGGAGGTCGCGCCGCGGGCCGCCGCCGTCCAGCAGCGCCACTGAGCCGGGGAGAGCCCGATCATGGCACGCTTCTTCATCGACCGCCCGGTCTTCGCCTGGGTGGTGGCCCTGTTCATCTGCCTGGGCGGCGCCCTGGCGATCCCGAACCTGCCGGTGGCGCAGTATCCGGTGATCGCTCCGCCCTCCATCGCCCTGTCCACGGCCTATCCGGGGGCGTCGGTGGAGAGCCTCTACATCGGCACGACCCGGCTCATCGAGGATGAGCTCAACGGCGCCGCCAACATCATGAGCTTCGAGTCGACCACCGACTCGTTCGGCTCGGTCAACATCACCGCCACCTTCCAGCCGGGCACCGACCCGTCGCTCGCCTCGGTCGAGGTGCAGAACCGGCTGAAGCGCGTGGAAGCGCGCCTGCCGGCCGAGGTGCGCCAGCAGGGCATCCTGGTCGAGGAGGCCTCGGCCGCGACCCTCAACATCATCACCCTCGTCTCCAAGGACGGGTCGATGGACGAGGTGGGTCTCGGCGACTTCCTGATCCGCAACGTGATCAACGAGATCCGCCGCATCCCCGGCGTCGGCCGCGCGACGCTCTACTCCACGGAGCGGTCGCTGCGCGTCTGGGTCGATCCCGACAAGCTGCGCGGCCTCTCGCTCAGCGCCTCGGACGTCACCGACGCGATCCGCAACCAGAACGTCCAGGTCGCGTCCGGCTCGGTCGGCGCGCAGCCGAGCCCGACCCGGCAGTCGCTCACCGTGCCGATCATCGTGAAGGGGCAGCTCGGCACGATCGAGGATTTCGGCGCCGTCGTGCTGCGGGCCAATTCCGACGGCTCGAACGTGCGCCTGCGCGACGTCGCCCGGATCGAGCTCGGCGGCGACGCCTACCAGTTCTCCACGCGCCTGAACGGCGGCCCGGCCGCCGGCATCTCGGTGACGCTGGCCCCCGACGGCAACGCGCTGGAGACCGCCAAGGCCATCCGCGCCAAGATGGTGGAGCTGTCCCAGTTCTTCCCGCCGGACCTGAAGTGGGACATCCCGTACGACATCACCCCGGCGGTGGAGGCCTCCATCGAGAAGGTGCTGCACACGCTGGTCGAGGCGGTGGTGCTGGTCTTCCTCGTGATGTTCCTGTTCCTGCAGAACATCCGCTACACCCTGATCCCCACCATCGTGGTGCCGATCGCCCTCATGGGCACGGTCACGGTGATGTGGATCTCGGGCTTCTCGGTGAACGTGCTCACCATGTTCGGCATGGTGCTGGCCATCGGCATCCTGGTCGACGACGCCATCGTGGTGGTGGAGAACGTCGAGCGGATCATGAACGAGGAGGGTCTGCCGCCCAAGGAGGCCACCAAGAAGGCCATGGGGCAGATCACCGGGGCGATCATCGGCATTACCCTGGTGCTGATCGCCGTGTTCATCCCGATGGCGTTCTTCCCCGGCTCGGTCGGCATCATCTACCGGCAGTTCTCGATCGCGATGGTGACCTCCATCGCCTTCTCGGCGCTGCTCGCCCTGTCGCTGACGCCGGCGCTCTGCGCGACCTTCCTGAAGCCGATCGAGAAGGGGCACGGCCACGCCAAGGGCGGCGTGTTCGGGATGTTCAACCGCTTCGTCGATCGCGAGACCGCCCGCTACGGCCGCGGCACCGCGGCGTTCATCCGGAAGTCCGGCCGGGTGATGCTGGTCTACCTCGCGCTCGTGGCGGGCACGGCCTACGCCTTCGTGCAGTTGCCGGAGGGCTTCCTGCCGGTGGAGGACCAGGGCTTCTTCACGGTCGACATCCAGACGCCGCCCGGCGCCTCCTACAACCGCACCCAGGAGGCGGTCCGCAAGGTCGAGGAGCACCTGCTGGCGCAGCCCGGCGTCGCCACCGTGACGATGCTCAACGGCTTCTCGTTCTCGGGCCAGGCCCCGAGCACCAGTCAGGCCTTCGTGACCCTGAAGCCCTGGTCGGAGCGCGACGCCAAGAACTCGGCCGCCGCGCTGGTGGCCGGCACCAACGCGGCGCTCGCCAGCTACCGCGACGCCACGGTGGACGCCCAGGAGCCGCCGCCGGTCGACAACCTCGGCAACGCGGCGGGCTTCTCGTTCCGCCTGCAGGACCGGGCCAACCGCGGCTACGCGGCCCTGCTGTCGGCCCAGGAGCAGCTCCTGAAGCTCGCGCAGCAGAGCCCGATCCTCCAGAAGGTGAAGATCGAGGGCCTGCCGCCGACCCCGCAGGCGGAGCTGGTGATCGACCGCGAGAAGGCGGCCGCGCTCGGCGTGAAGTTCGAGGACATCAACGCCACGATCCAGCTCAACCTCGGCTCGGTCTACCCGAACGACTTCCCCAACCGGGGCAAGATGCAGCGCGTCTACGTGCAGGCCGAGCAGCTGCAGCGCATGAGCGCGGCGGACATCCTCAACTACGCGGTGAAGAACGCCACCAACACGATGGTGCCGATGTCGTCCTTCGCGGAGCTGAAATGGAGCATGGGGCCGAGCCAGATCGTCGGCTTCAACGGCTACCAGTCGGTGCGCTTCACCGGCGAGCCGAACCCCGGCTACACGTCGGGCGACGCCATCGCCGAGATGGAGCGGCTGATGCTGCAGCTGCCCAAGGGCTTCGGCTATGCCTGGACGGGCCAGTCCTACCAGGAGAAGCAGGCGGGCAGCCAGGCGAGCCTGCTGCTGGCCCTGTCGGTGCTGATCGTGTTCCTGTGCCTTGCCGCGCTCTACGAGAGCTGGGCGATCCCGGTCTCGGTGATGCTGGTGATCCCGCTCGGCGTCATCGGCGCGGTGGCGGCCGTGTACCTGCGCGGCATGCCCAACGACGTGTACTTCAAGATCGGGTTGATCACGATCATCGGCCTCTCGGCCAAGAACGCGATCCTGATCGTGGAGTTCGCCAAGGACCTGTGGAAGCCCGGCACCTCCGTGGTGCGGGCCGCGGTCGAGGCGGCGACGCTCCGGTTCCGGCCGATCGTGATGACCTCGTTGGCCTTCATCTTCGGCGTGGTGCCCCTGGCCATCGCCACCGGCGCCGCCTCGAAGAGCCAGCAGGCGATCGGCACCGGCGTGATGGGCGGCATGATCACCGCGACCGTGCTGGCGGTGTTCTTCGTGCCGGTCTTCTTCGTCGTCGTCATGCGCCTGTTCCGGCGCAAGGCGGTGGCGGAGGGCGAGGCGGCCGAGGCGGAGACGCGGCGCGAGCCCGCGCGGGTGGCGGCCGAGTAGGCCGGCGTCGCCCGCGCGCTCCGTCATCACGAGCGGAGCGACGTGACCCAGGGCAGCGCGACGTCGCGAGGCGTGGCGCCGCCCTGGATGGCTTCGCTGCGCTCGCAAAGACGGGGCGTGTCGAAGCTGGCGATCGGAACCGGGGAAAACGCGCTTTGGAACGCGAGTAATGTCACTCAGCCGCGACAGGCTCGGCCCTCGTCTTGTATACAGATGGTCCGATGCTTGCTGACGCCGCGGTGGACGCCGCCGGGGCAGCCGGCCGGTGGCGCATTCACGGTCTCGGAGATCCGCTTGTCCCGCTCAGCCCTGAAGACCCTCGCCCGCGGCGTGGCCGCGAGCACGGTCGCGACGTTCGCGTTCGCCGCGCTGCCCGCGCAGGCCGCCAACGTCTTCCGCTTCGCCTTCCAGGGTGACCTGAAATCCCTCGACCCGTACTCCCTCAAGGAGAGTTTCACGGAAGGGATGCAGCAGGCGGCCTACGAGTCCCTCGTCACCCTCGACAAGAACCTGAAATTCGCCCCCGGGCTGGCCGAATCCTGGGAGACGCCCGAGCCGACCCGCTGGCGCTTCCACCTGCGCAAGAACGTCAAGTTCCACGACGGCTCGCCGTTCACCGCCGACGACGTGATCTTCTCCGCCCAGCGCGTCCGCGCCCCGGGCTCGAACTTCACCACCAACGTGCCCGCCGACGCCGAGTTCGTGAAGGTCGACGACTACACCGTCGACATGGTGCTGAAGAAGCCGAACCCCATCGCCATCGCCCAGTTCCCGACCTGGGTGATCATGTCGAAGGCGTGGTCCGAGAAGAACGGCGTCGTCCAGCCGACGCCGCCCAGCGCCACCAGCCCGAGCTACGCCACCCTGCACGAGAACGGCACCGGCCCGTTCGTGATCACCGAGCACCAGCCCGGCGTGAGGACGGTGTTCAAGAAGTTCGACGGCTACTGGGGCAAGGTCGAGTCGAACCTCGACGAGGCGATCCTCACCACCATCGCCAACCCGGCGACCCGCGTCGCCGCGCTGCTCTCCGGCGAGGTCGACTGGATCGACCCGGTGCCGCTGCAGGACCAGCAGCGGGTCAACGCCAGCGGCACCGCCACCGTGATGGCCGGGCCCGAGCTGCGCACGATCTTCCTCGGCATGGACCAGGACCGGGACGAGCTGAAGGACTCGAGCGTCAAGGGCAAGAACCCGTTCAAGGACATCAAGGTGCGCGAGGCCTTCTACCTCGCCATCGACGAGGACACGATCGCCAAGCGCGTCATGCGCGGGCAGGCGGTGCCCTCCGCGCTGATGATCGCCCCGGCCCTCTACGACCGCGGCGCCGAGTTCAAGCGCCCGGCCACCGACCTCAAGAAGGCCAAGGAGCTGATGGCCCAGGCGGGCTACCCGGACGGGTTCTCGCTGACCATGGACTGCCCCAACGACCGCTACGTCAACGACGAGGCGATCTGTCAGGCGGTGGTCTCGATGCTGGCCCGCATCAACGTCAAGGTGAACCTCAACGCCCAGCCGAAGGCCAAGTACTTCGCCAAGGTGCTGGCACCGGCCTACGACACCTCGTTCTACCTGCTCGGCTGGACCCCGTCCTCGCTCGACAGCCACAACATCCTCTACGAGATCGTCGGCTGCCGGAAGCCCGGCGACAAGTCGGGCCGGGGCAGCTGGAACCTCGCCGGCTACTGCGACCCGAAGATCGACGCGATCGCCGACAAGGTCGAGGGCGAGACCGACAAGACCAAGCGCGACGCCCTGATCAAGGAGGGCTTCGACGTCCTCAACACCGACTGGGGCTACATCCCGCTGCACCAGCAGGCTCTGGCCTGGGGCGTCTCCAAGAAGGTCCACCTGACCCAGCGCGCCGACAACCTGCTCCTGCTCTACTGGGTGTCGAAGGACCCGCAGTAGGGGCCGCGGCGTGCTCGCCTTCCTGCTGCGGCGGGTGATCCAGGCGGCCGCGGTCCTCGCGGTCGTCGGGCTCATCGCCTTCGCGATGTTCCGGTTCGCGGGCGACCCCGTGAACCAGATCGTCGGCCCCGACACCACCGTGGCCGAGCGGGCCCAGATCCGGACGGATCTCGGCCTCGACGACCCGGTTCTGGTCCAGTTCGTCCGCTACGCCGGCAACGTGGTGCGGGGCCGGTTCGGCATCTCGTACCAGTTCCGGCAGCCGGTCTCGCAGCTCTTGGCCGAGCGCATGCCGGCGACGCTGGAGCTCGCCTTCTGCGCCACGGTCTTCGCCCTCGTGGTGGGGATCCTGATGGGCGTGTACTGCGCGCTGCGCCGCGACTCCTGGCTCGCCGGGCTGTTCCAGGCGGTCTCGCTGATCGGGATCAGCCTGCCGACCTTCCTGATCGGCATCCTGCTGATCTACCTGTTCTCGGTGACGCTCGGCTGGCTGCCCTCCTACGGGCGCGGCGACACCGTGCGGCTCGGCTGGTGGACCACCGGATTCCTGACCGCCTCCGGGCTCAAGGCGCTGATCCTGCCCTCGGTGACGCTCGGCCTGTTCCAGATGACGCTGATCATGCGGCTGGTCCGCGCCGAGATGCTGGAGGTGCTGCGCACCGACTACATCCGCTTCGCCCGGGCGCGGGGGCTCACCACGCGCGCCGTCCACCTGCGGCACGCGCTGAAGAACACGCTGGTGCCGGTGATCACCATCGCGGGGCTGCAGCTCGGCTCGGTCATCGCCTTCTCGATCATCACCGAGACGGTGTTCCAGTGGCCCGGCATGGGCCTGCTCTTCGTCCAGGCCGTGCAGAACGTCGATATCCCGATCATGTCCGCGTACCTGCTGCTCGTCGCCCTGATCTTCGTGACCATCAACCTCGTGGTCGACATCCTCTACACGGTGGTGGACCCGCGCCTGCGGCTGCCCGCCGGGCGGACGGCGTGAGGTCGGACATGATGGACTCCTCCGCCTGGCCACCCCGTCATCGCGAGCGAAGCGAAGCGACCCAGGGCAGCGCGCGTCCGGTCGGCGTGGCTCTGCTGGATTGCTTCGCTGCGCTCGCAAAGACGGCGGCTGCCGCACCGAAGCGTTCAACTGGACATGGCGTGAGGGGCGGCCGATGAGCGGGTACGACCTCGACGCGGGCGACGCCCCGCCGGTCCCGCTGCCGGAGGCGAAGCCCTCGCGGCTCGCGCGCTGGCGCGACTCCGACCTGCTGGCGAACTTCCTGCGCTCGAAAACCGCTGTGGCGGCGCTGATCGCCACGCTGCTGATGGTCGGGCTCGCCTTCGCGTCCCCGTGGATCGCCCCGCAGAACCCCTACGACCCGGCCCAGCTCGACCTGATCAACTCCAACCTGCCGCCGATCTGGCAGGCGGACGGACAGGCGCCCTACTATCTCGGCACCGACGACCAGGGCCGGGACGTGCTCTCGGCGGTGCTGTACGGCCTGCGCCTGTCGCTGATCGTCGGCGTGCTCGGGGTGCTGACCTCCGGGATCCTCGGCATCGCGCTCGGCCTGATCGCCGGCTACGCCGGCGGCTTCCTCGACACGCTGATCATGCGGGTCGCCGACGTGCAACTCACCTTCCCGGCGATCCTGATCGCCCTGGTGGTGGACGGCGTCGCCAAGGCGAGCTTCGGCAGCGCCCTCGACGTCGGGCCGCTGATCGGGCTGATCGTGGTCTCGATCGGCCTGTCCTTCTGGGTGCAGTACGCCCGGACCGTGCGCTCCTCCGTGATGGTCGAGAAGGGCAAGGACTACGTCCAGGCGGCGCGGCTGATCGGCCTGTCGCCGCCGGTGATCATGGTCCGCCACGTCCTGCCGAACGTCACAGGCCCGGTCTTCGTGATCGCGACGATCAACCTCGCGCTCGCGATCATCACCGAGGCGACGCTGTCGTTCCTCGGCACGGGCCTGCCCGAGACCATGCCGTCGCTCGGCACGCTGATCCGCACCGGCAACCGGTTCCTGTTCTCCGGCGAGTGGTGGATCGTCGCCTTCCCGGGGCTGGCGCTCGCCGGGCTCGTCATCGCCATCAACCTCCTGGGGGATTGGCTGCGCGACGCGCTCAATCCGAAGCTGCAATGATCGGGCATCGTCATCGCGGGCGCAGCGAAGCGACCCAGGGCAGCGCGACCCCGGTGAGCGCGGCGCCGCTGGATTGCTTCGCTGTGCTCGCAGGGACGGGGGCGCCCGTTCGACGCCCGGTTGCCACCGGAGCCCGCACGCCATGACCGACACCATCCTCTCCGTGCGCGACCTCACGGTCGCCTTCGACACCCGCCGCGGGTCGCTCACCGCCATCGACCGGGTCTCGTTCGACATCGGCCGCGGCGAGATCCTGGGCGTGGTCGGCGAGTCCGGGGCCGGCAAGTCGGTGACCGGCTCGGCGGTGATCGGGCTGATCGACCGGCCCGGCCGGATCGCCGGCGGCGAGATCCGCCTGCGCGGCGAGCGCATCGACAACCTCTCCCCCGAGGCGATGCGGCGGGTGCGCGGCAAGCGCATCGGCATGATCTTCCAGGATCCGCTGACCTCGCTCGACCCGCTGTTCCGGGTCGGCGACCAGATCGTCGAGACCCTGCGCACCCACACCGACCTGTCCGCGAAGGCCGCCCGCACCCGCGCCATCGACCTGCTCGCCGAGGTCGGCATCCCGGCGCCCGAGCGGCGCATCGACGGCTACCCGCACGAATTCTCCGGCGGCATGCGCCAGCGGGTGGTGATCGCCCTCGCGCTCGCGGCCGAGCCCGAGCTGATCATCGCCGACGAGCCGACGACTGCCCTCGACGTCTCGGTCCAGGCCCAGATCATCACGCTGCTCAAGCGCCTGTGCCGCGAGCACGGCACCGCGGTGATGCTGGTGACCCACGACATGGGCGTCATCGCCGAGGCCGCCGACCGGGTGGCGGTGATGTATGCCGGGCGGGTGGCCGAGATCGGCCCGGTCGCCTCGGTGATCGCCAAGCCCCACCACCCCTACGCGGTCGGCCTGATGGGCGCGATCCCGACCCTGTCGCAGGAGGCCGACCGGCTCAGCCAGATTCCCGGATCGATGCCGCGGCTCACCGCCATCCCGAAGGGCTGCGCCTTCAACCCGCGCTGCCCGAAGGTTTTTTCGAGATGCCGCGTCGAGCGCCCGGAGCCGATCCCGGTCGATGCGAGCCGAGTGGCCTGTCACCTGTACGATGCAGCGGAGCGCGCAGCGTGAGCGCCTACGTCGAAGTCACCGACCTGCGCCGCCGGTTCGACGTCTCGAAGCCCTGGCTCAACCGGGTGATCGAGCGCGAACCCCGGAAATTCCTCACGGCGGTCGACCGGGTCGGCTTCGCGATCGAGAAGGGCGAGACCTTCGCGATCGTCGGCGAATCCGGCTCCGGCAAGTCGACGGTGGCCCGGATGGTGGTCGGCCTGCTGCCGCCCACCGCCGGCGAGGTGCGGATCACCGGCGTCTCGATGACCGACCCGCGCCAGGCCGCGGCGCGGCGGCGCCTGCGCGCGCGCATCCAGATGATCTTCCAGGACCCCTACGCGTCCATGAACCCGCGCTGGCGGGTGGGGAAGATCATCGCCGAGCCGATCCGGGCCTTCGACCTGATCCAGGGGGAGGGGGCGATCCGCGCCCGGGTCGGCGAACTCCTCGGCCTCGTCGGTCTCCACGCGGACGACGCTCGAAAATACCCGCACGAATTCTCAGGCGGGCAGCGCCAGCGGGTGGCGATCGCCCGGGCGTTGGCGAGCCAGGCCGAGTTCCTGGTGGGCGACGAGCCGACCTCGGCGCTCGACGTCTCGGTGCAGGCCCAGATCCTCAACCTGATGCGCGACCTGCAGGACCGGCTGGGGCTCACCTACCTGTTCATCTCCCACAACCTCGCCGTGGTCCGCCACATGGCGACCCGGGTGGGCGTGATGTATCTCGGCCGCCTCGTGGAGGTCGCGTCCGCCAGGGACCTGTTCGCGACGCCGCGCCATCCCTACACGCGGATGCTCCTCGACGCGGTGCCCGACCTCGCCCATGTCGGCCGCGCCCGGGTGCCGGTCTCCGGCGAGATCCCGAACCCGATCGACCCGCCGCCCGGCTGCACCTTCAACCCGCGCTGCCCGCTCGCCAACGACCGCTGCCGGACCGAGGTGCCGGCGCTCCTCGACGGCGTCGCCTGCCACGCCGTGCAGGAAGGGCGGGCCTGACAAGCGGGCCTGGGCGGCTGCCCCGGCCTGCCGTTGCGCTCGGCCTGCGCAGGCGCTATGGGCCGTCCCCGATGGGGATGGAGTTCCCCGAAACCGCCCGTCAGGGCTGATGACTCCTACCGCGAAACCGGCGGTGGGAGTGCGTCTTGCAAGCACCCGCCGCGACGGCGGGTTTCTCATGCCCGCCCGACGCACTGGAGCGCGCATGTCCTTCACCACCTGCATCCTGGTCATGATCGGCGGTGCCCTCGGCACCCTGGCCCGCTACGTCGTCTCGGTGCTGGCGCTGCCCATCAGCCGCGACCTGCCCTGGGGCACGATCCTCATCAACGTGACGGGCTCGTTCATCATCGGCCTGTTCGGCACGCTGACCCTGGCGCATGGGCGCTTCCCGGTCTCCGAGAACGTCCGCCTGTTCGTGATGATCGGGCTGTGCGGCGGCTACACGACCTTCTCGTCGTTCAGCCTCCAGACCCTCGACCTCATGCGGAACGGCGCGGTGGTCCGGGCCATGGTCAACGTGTTCGCCTCGGTGGTGCTCTGCGTCCTCGCGGTCGCGCTGGGCCACGTCGTGGCGGCCCACTGGAACGGCGGCGCCGTGCAGATCGCCCAGGTCAGCATCGAGGAGGACGGCTGACCGGGCGGCGGCCGCCCGCGTCGGCACGGCCCGGCCATCACGCGTCGCGCCACTGGGCGAAGGTCGCGGCCTGCCCCACCGTCGCGCCGTCGCGGTCGAGCTGCCAGACCACCGCCTCGTCGATCCAGAAGCGCCGGCCGTCCTTGGCGATCCGCAGGCCGCGATAGCCGCGGCTGAAGCCGTCCCGGGTGACCGCGTCGAGGAGCCGCTGCCGCTCGGCCCGCTCGGGAGCCTCGGCCGAGAGCCGCGAGGGCAGGCCGACGAGCTCGTCCCACGCGTAGCCGAAGCAGGCCTGCGCGGTCCGGTTGGCGTAGACGAAGCGCGGATCCGCGCCCCCGTCATGGGCGAGCACCGCGAACGGGGCCGCCGCGTAGAGCCAGTCCGCGTCCGCATCCGCCGGCACCAGAGGCTCGCCGAGGCGCCGCGCGTAGCTGCCGGTGAGCAGGGCGAAGAAGTCCGGGTCGTGCGAGAGGTCCGTCATGATCCGCTACAGGACTGGGTCGGCGTCGATGCGCATGCGCAGGATCGCGTAGGGCGGCTGCTGCAGGTCCCGGCCGCGGTTGAATTCCGGCCGCCGGTTGACCTGGGCCGCCGAGATATAGAGCCAACGGTCCGGGGTGATCCAGAACGTGTCGGCCCAGACCAGCCGGTCGTCGGCGGCCAGCACCTCGACGGTGCCGTCCGGCAGGCGCCGGCCGACCGCGTTGTGCTCCTGCAGGCTGAGATAGACCCGGTCCTGGGAGTCGGTGGTCAGCCCTCCGGTCATGCCCTTCTCGCCGAGATCCCGGACCGCGGCGGCCACGGCCGCGTCCGCGACGTCCGGATCGCGCAGGGCCGCGGTCTCGACCGCGTAGAGCCGCCGGCTCATCAGCGGCGCGTAGTAGAGGCGGCGGCCGTCCGGGCTGATCGCGACGCCGTTGGCGCCGCCCTTCGGGCTCTTCTCGGGCGCGTCGCCCTTCCGCTCCATCACGGGGCGGCGCTCCACGAACTTGACCAGGCCCTCCTCGGACCGCGTGCTGACGTGGTCCGCGAGGCGCCGCATTACCCGCCCGCTGTCGAGGTCGACCGCCAGGATCGCACCCGCGCCGGACTGGCCCTGGTCGGTGACGTAGGCCAGCGCGCGGCCGTCGCGCACGTCGACCCGCAGGTCGTTCAGGGAGGAATCCGGACCGATCCCCGCGTCGAGGGGGATCGTCCGGCGGACGCTGTTCCGGCCGATATCGATCGCCAGGATCTTCGCGCCGCCCGGCACCGGCCGCCCTTTGCCCTGCGGCAGGCCGGCATCGAGCACCCAGAGGGTGTCGTCGCGGTCGAAGACGCCGTTGGGGACGTGGAACAGCGACGCCTGCGGCGCCCCCGGATCCGGGCGGTTGGTCGCCGCGTCCGGGTAGGGCTTCACCGACCCGTCGGGCAGCACCTCGCCGAGGGTGATCGGCTCCGCGCCGGTGAAGCGCGGCATCATCACGAAGATCCGGCCGCCCCGGGCGATGGCGAGCCCCGTGGGGGTCGAGGGCGCGTCCGCCGCGACGGCGAGTTCCAGCGTCCCCACGGGCCGGCTCGTCGGGGGCGACGGCGCCGCGGCGCGCGCCGCGGGGGCGGCGAGGGCCACGATACCCGTTCCGAGCAGGCAGCGGCGGTCGAGGCGCATGGGGATCCTGTCGCGGAGCTTGTCGGGGCGAGGGACTTGGCGCGCCGCTCAACCTGTGGGGATGCCGGCCCAACGCGCGGGCCCGGCGCACGATCCCGCGATGCGGTATCGCGGCGGCCTCGCGGCGGAAGTCCGGGACCGGTCCCCGGGCCCGGTGACAGGGAGCCGCCTCGGGGCGGTCCACAGGTGCCGGGGCGCGGCGCTGGCTCCGGCCCACGCCGTCACGCTAAGCACGGTCGTGCCGGGCGTTCGATTCGGCGCCGCCCGGGCCGCGGCCCGGCTGACAGTTGTGGAGAGGTGGGACACGCATGGATCCCGAAGGATCCGAACCGGCGCCGGAGACCGCGCCCCGGCCCGCCGCCGGGCCGCTGCGGGTCCTCGCCCTGGCGGTGCAGAAGGGCGGGACGGGCAAGACCACCCTGGCGGCCTCCCTGGCGGTCGCCGCCGCGGAAGCGGGCGAGCAGGTGACCGCCCTCGATCTCGACCCGCAGGGCTCGCTGGCCGGCTGGGGGGCCCTGCGCAAGAACGACGGCAGGAGCGACCGCGCGCGCGACGCCGTCGCGGTCGACCGGGTCCAGCCCTGGGAGATGGGCCAGCTCTCGGAGATCCTCGGCATCCTCGCCGAGCAGGGCACGACCCTCGCCGTCCTCGACACCGCCGGCAGCGCGTCCGGCCTCGCGCCGGCCCTGAAGGACGCCGATTTCGTCCTGATGCCGGTCCGTCCCTCCCGGCTCGACATCGTGGCCGCCCGGCCGACGCTCCAGGCGCTGGTCGGCCTCGGCCTGCGGGAGCGGCTGGCCCTGGTGCTGAACCAGTGCCCGCCGCCGCCCTCGCCGCGCACCAGCGCCTACGCGGCGCAGCTGCGCGCCCTGGGCGTCCTGGCCGAGCCCGGGATCATCCACCGGGTCGACCACCAGGACGCCCTGGCGACCGGGCTCGGCGTCACGGAATTCGCCCCCGGCAGCCAGGCCGCCGAGGAGGTCCGGGCGCTCTGGGCCTGGATCGACGGGAAGATGCGGGCGGCGCCCGCCCGCTGAGATCAGCGCTCCGCCGGGATCAGCCCTGGCCGAGGGCCGCGAGGATCCGCGCCCAGGAGCGCGTGCCCTTGTGGAAGCTCGTCAGGTCGTACTTCTCGTTCGGCGAGTGGATCCGGTCGTCGTCTAGGCCGAAGCCGATCAGCAGGGTGTCGCGCCCCAGGATCCGCTTGAAGTCGCCGACGATCGGAATCGAGCCGCCCGCGCCCACGGTCACGGCCGGCACGCCCCACTCGTCCTGCAGCGCCGCCTTGGCGGCCCCGAGCTGCGGCATGTCGAAGGGCAGGCTGATCGCCCGCGAGCCCTTGTAGGTGATGACCTCGACCTGGCAGTCGGCCGGCACCCGCGCGCGCACGAAGGCCTCGAAGCTCTCGGCGAGCCGCTTCGGGTCCTGGTCGTCCACGAGGCGGAACGAGACCTTGGCCGAGGCGGTGGAGGCGATCACCGTCTTGGTGCCCTCGCCGGTATAGCCGCCGATGATGCCGTTGGCGTCGCAGGAGGGGCGGGACTGCACCAGCTCGATCGGCATCCGCCCGCGCTCGCCCGCGGGCTCCTTGAGGCCGATCGGTCCGAGCAGCGTCTCCGGCGTCAGGCCGAGGCCGCGCCACTGCTCCAGCACCTCCGGCGGGCGCTCGTGCACGCCCTCGTAGAAGCCCGGGATCGTCACCCGCCCGTCGGCGTCGTGCAGGTCGGCGATGATCTTCGACAGAACGTGGATCGGGTTGCGCGCCGCGCCGCCGAAGAAGCCCGAATGCAGGTCGCGGTCGGCGCAGGTGACCTTCACCTCGAAATAGGCGAGCCCGCGCAGCGACGACGTGATGGCCGGGGTCTTCCGGTCCCACATGCCGGTGTCGCAGACCAGCACCACGTCGCAGCCGAGCCTTTCGCGGTTGGCCGCGACCCATTCGGGCAGCCCCTGCGAGCCGCTCTCCTCCGCGCCCTCGATCAGGATCGTGACGCCGCAAGGCAACTCGCCGTGCATGGCGATATAGGCCCGGCAGGCCTCCACGAAGGTCATCACCTGACCCTTGTCGTCGGAGGCGCCGCGCCCGACGATCTTCTTGCCGCCCTGGCCGTCCTCGGCGATGTGCGGCTCGAAGGGCGGCGTCTTCCACAGGTCCAGGGGATCGACCGGCTGCACGTCGTAATGGCCGTAGAACAGGACGTGCGGCGCTCCGGGCTTCGGCCTGTGAGCCAGGACCACCGGGTGGAGCGAGGTCTCCTCCACGGAGGTCTCGAAGCCCAGCGCGGTCAGGTCCTGGGCGAGCCAGGCGGCGGCCTCGCGGCAATGCCCGGCATAGGCGGGATCGGTGGAGATCGACGGGATCCGCAGGAAGGCGAACAGCCGCTCCAGGGCGTTCTCCAGGTCCGTGTCGATGTCGTTGAGGATCGCGTCGAGCGCGGCCATCGGGGGCTCCGGGGTGCGGCGTGGACTCTGCGGGGAGGAGGGTTAGCCGAGGCGGGGCCGCGGCGGCAACGTCGGACGATGCGGCGGGCGGAATTTGAGCCGCCCGCGCGCCACCCTCGCTCACGGGTTGAGACGGCGCGCTCCGGAACAGGCGCAGATTGGAATGGTTATCGACCGAAAGCTCAGGCCGCGGCCCGCGCGTCGCTGCCGGTCGCTGCCCCGGACCGATCCGTTCCCGCCCGGCCCCGGCCGGCCCAGACCGTGGACGACAACATGCGCCTCGAGACCCAGCCGCCGGTGTCGGCGGACACGCCGATCGGCATCACGCTGACGATCAACGGGCAGCGGCGCGAACTGCAGGTCGCGCCGTGGACCACGCTCCTCGACCTCCTGCGCGAGCGGCTCGACCTCACCGGCACCAAGAAGGGCTGCGACCACGGCCAGTGCGGGGCCTGCACGGTGCTGGTCAACGGCACCCGGGTGAATTCCTGCCTGACCCTGGCGGTGATGAAGGACGGCGCCGAGATCACCACGGTCGAGGGGCTGGCCGCTCTCGGCGACCGGGCGGGCAGCAACGCCCTCCACCCGATCCAGGAGGCGTTCATCGAGCACGACGCCTTCCAGTGCGGCTACTGCACGCCGGGCCAGCTCTGCTCGTCGGTCGGCCTTATGAACGAGGGCCACGCCCACACCCGCGACGAGATCCGCGAGGCGATGAGCGGCAACATCTGCCGCTGCGGCGCCTACACCAACATCGTCGACGCCATCGAGGACGTCATGCAGGGAGGCGCCCGATGAACCGCTTCGACTACGTCCGCGCCGGCACGGTGGCGGAGGCGGTGCAGGCCTTCGGGTCGGGCGCGCGCTTCATCGCCGGCGGCACCAACCTGATCGACCTGATGAAGTACGAGGTCGAGAAGCCGGGCCGGCTGATCGACATTACCCGCCTGCCCCTCGACCGGATCGAGGCGCACGGGGACGGCCTGCGGATCGGGGCGCTCGTGACCAACGCCAAGGTGGCGTACGACGATCAGGTCGCGGCCCGGTACCCGCTCCTGCGCAACGCCATCCTGGCCGGCGCCTCGGCGCAGCTGCGCAACGCCGCCTCCACGGGCGGCAACCTGCTCCAGCGGACCCGCTGCTACTATTTCTACGACGTGGCCACGCCCTGCAACAAGCGCGCGCCGGGCTCCGGCTGCCCGGCGATCGGCGGGATGAACCGCATCCACGCGATCTTCGGGACGAGCGAGCACTGCATCGCCACCCACCCCTCCGACATGTGCATCGCGCTGGCCGCCCTGGAGGCCACCGTGCAGGTGAGCGGGCCGCAGGGCGACCGGTCGATCCCGTTCTCCGAGTTCCACCGCCTGCCCGGGGATTCCCCCGAGACGGACACGAACCTCGCCCCCGGCGAGATCATCGTGTCGGTGGACCTGCCGGAGAGCCGCTTCCCGCAGCACTACACCTACCTGAAGCTGCGCGACCGGCTGTCCTACGCGTTCGCGCTGGTCTCGGTGGCGGCGGCCCTGGAACTCGACGGGGACACGGTGAAGACCGCGCGGCTGGCGCTCGGCGGCGTCGCCCACAAGCCCTGGCGCAACCGCGAGGCGGAGGCCCTGCTGGAGGGCAGGCCCGCAACGCGCGAGAGCTTCCAGGCGGCGGCCGACCTGATCGTCGCGGAGGCCAAGCCCCAGTCGGAGAACGGCTTCAAGATCGATCTCGCCCGGCGCGCCATCGTGCGCGGCCTCGAGCAGGCCGCCGCCGGCACGCCCCAGTCGCTCAGCGACAAGCGCATCCAGTAGGGCCCGCCATGACCCACACCTCAAGCCCCCACACCTCAAGCCCCCACACCTCCAGCCCCCAGACCTTCAGCTCCACCGGCCGCGACACCTTCGTCGGCAGCCCGCGCAGCCGCATCGACGGGCCCGCCAAGGTCACCGGGCTCGCCAAGTACGCGGGCGAGTTCGCCGCGCCCGACCTCGCCTACGGCATGGTCGTGTCGAGTTCGATCGCCAAGGGCCGGATCACCGCCATCGATTCCGCCGAGGCCGAGGCGGTGCCGGGCGTCCTCAAGGTGCTCACCCACGAGAACCGGCCGCGCACCGCGTGGCGCGACAAGAACTTCCAGGACCAAGTGGCGCCCCCCGGCTCGCCGTTCCGCGCCCTCTACGACGACCTGATCGTATTCAGCGGCCAGCCGGTCGCCCTGGTGGTGGCGGAGGATTTCGAAACCGCGCGCTACGCCGCGTCCCTCGTCCGCGTGAGCTACGCGATGGAGGAGCCCGGGACCGACCTGGAGGCCCTGCGCGGCACCGCCTACGACCCGCCCTACAAGCGCACGGGGATCAAGCCGCCGCCGGAGCCCTGGGGCGACGCCGACAAGGCGTTCGGCAGCGCGCCGGTCCGCGTGCAGGGCGCCTACAGCCTCGCCGACGAGCACCACAACCCGATGGAGCCGCACGCCTCCACCGTGGTGGTCGAGCAGGACGGCACCTACACGGTCTACGACAAGATCCAGGGCGTCTCGAACAGCCACCAGTATCTCACCAACGTCTTCGGCCTGAAACCCGATCAGGTGCGGGTGCTCAACCCCTATCTCGGCGGCGGCTTCGGCTCGGGCCTGCGCCCGCAGTACCAGCTGTTCCTGGCGATGCTGGCCGCCCAGGAGCTGAAGCGCTCGGTGCGGGTGACCCTGACCCGCGACCAGCTGTGGAGCTTCACCTACCGGTCGGAGGCGCTGCAGACGATCGCGCTCGGCGCCGAGGCGGACGGGACGCTGACGGCCCTGCGCCACGACGCCGTCCAGGGCACCTCGCAGTACGAGGATTACCAGGAGGTTGTCGTCAACTGGTCGGGCGTCCTCTACCGCTGCGACAACGTCGCCCTCGGCTATCGGCTGGTGAAGCTCGACACACCGACGCCCGGCGACATGCGCGCCCCCGGCGCGGTGACCGGCGTCTTCGCCATCGAGACCGCGATGGACGAGCTCGCCTACGCGACCGGGCTCGACCCGATCGACCTGCGGCTGAAGAACTACGCCGAGTCCGACGCCACCGCCGAGGGCAAGCCCTTCGGCTCGAAGGAGCTGAAGAGCTGCTTCCGGCAGGGCGCCGAGCGGTTCGGCTGGGCGAGGCGCTCGGCCGAGCCCCGCTCCATGCGCGAGGGCCGGGAACTCGTCGGCTGGGGCGTGGCCACCGGCATCTGGGAATCGATGATGATGCAGTCGAGCGCCATCGCGACACTGACGCCGGACGGCCGCCTGACGGTCGGCAACTCCACCGGCGACATCGGCACCGGCACCTACACGATCCTGACGCAGATCGCGGCCGACACCCTCGGCCTGCCGATGGACGCGGTCACCACCAAGCTCGGTGACACCCGGCTGCCGGAGGCCCCGGTCGCCGGCGGCTCGTGGACCGCCGCCTCCTCGGGCACCGCCGTGATGAAGGCCTGCCGCAACGTCGGCGCGCAGGTGTTCAAGCTCGCCCGAGCCATGGAGAACTCGCCGCTCGCCAACGTCGACTTCGAGCGGGCGGTGTTCTCGGACGGCCGCATATCCGTTGCCGGCGATCCGGGCCGCGGCGTGTCGCTCGTCGAGGTGCTCCAGGCGGCCGGCGTCGACAAGGTCGAGGCCGTCGAGGAGGCCGGGCCCGACAAGGACTTCAATCAGAAATATGAGGCCTACACCCACTCGGCGATCTTCGCCGAGGTGAAGGTCGACGAGGAACTGGGTCAGGTCCGGGTCACCCGCATCGTCTCGGCGATCGCGGCCGGCAAGGTGCTGAACCCGAAGACGGCGCGCAGCCAGATCCTCGGCGGCGTGGTGATGGGCATCGGCTCGGCGCTCGAGGAGGAGTCGATGCTCGACCACCGCATCGGCCGGTTCATGAACCACAATCTCGGCGAGTACCACGTGCCGGTTCACGCCGACATCTACGACATCGACGTGATCTTCGTGGAGGAGGAGGACAAGGCCAACCCCCTGGGCGTGAAGGGGCTCGGCGAGATCGGCATCGTCGGCACGGCGGCGGCGATCGCCAACGCGGTCTTCCACGCCACCGGCAGGCGGGTGCGCGACCTGCCGATCACCGTCGACAAGCTCCTGTGAACAGCGGATGTTTCACGGGAAACATTGACGGTTCGGCAAGGAGTCGCGCGAGTCACGCTGGACCGCGGCGTCATCGCGAGCGCAGCGACGCGACCCAGGGCGGCGCGACATCGTTGAGCGTGGCGCTGTCCGGGTTGCTTCGCTGCGCTCGCAAGGACGAGGATGCGTCCAAGCCCTGCGAATAGGGGCGGCGTGGGAATTACCGTGAGCCCCCTGCTGGAATCCTGGCGCTTCTGGGCGCTCGCCGCCGCCGGCTTCGCGGCGCTGACCGCGATCCTCGCCAAGGTCGGGGTCGCGGGCGTGCCGTCCGACGTCGCGACCTTCGTGCGCACCGCGGTGATCCTGGTCTTCGCGGGCGCGATCGTGGTGACGACCGGGCAGGCCGGCGGCCTCGCGCAGATCTCCGGCCGGAGCCTCGTCTTCCTCATCCTGTCGGGGCTCGCCACCGGGGCGTCGTGGCTCTGCTACTTCCGCGCCCTGTCGCTGGGGGACGCCGCCCGGGTCGCGCCGCTCGACAAGCTCAGCGTCGTGCTGGTGGCGATCCTCGGCGCCACCCTGCTCGGCGAGACCCTCAGCCTCGCCGCCTGGGCCGGCGTCGCGCTGATCGCGGCGGGCGCGGCCCTCGTCGCCTCCGGACTGTGAGATCGTGCGCGCTGGCGCACCGATCCCTTAACGCGATGCGCGCATCCTGCGGTTGCCTCGCGAAAGGGGACCGTCATGGAATGGGTTTATCGCGGCTTCGAGACCTCGATGCTCGGTCTCGCTCTCTGTCTCGGACTCGGCGCCTGCCTCACGCTCGGCACCGCGCGCGTGCCGGCTGGAACGCTCTCCGTCACCCTGCCGATGCTCACGGTGACCGCCCCCGCGCCCTGAGGCGCGGGACCGGTCCTGCAGGGCGTCAGGCGGCGCCCTTCACGGCGCGGAACATGAAGCCCCGCGCCTCGGCGTCCATCTCCGCCTTGAAGGCGTGACGGCCCTTCAGCGCCTCGGCGGCCCGGGCGGCCGGCCGCGCGTTGAGCGCGTCGAGGTGGCGCTTGACGTTGGGCAGGTCCCCGAAGGCGCCCTCGCCGAGGACGAAGGGCACCATCCGGGCCCAGCCCCAGACCGCCATGTCGACGATCGTGTAGGTGTCGCCCAGCACGTAGGTGCGGTCGGCGAGGCGCTGGTCGAGGATGCCCCAGTGCCGGCGCGCCTCGAAGGCGTAGCGCTCGGTGGCGTAGGCGCCCCCGTCCTGCGCGAAGTGGCGGAAATGCACGCACTGGCCGGAGAACGGCCCGATGCCGGTCGCCACGAACATCAGCCAGGACAGCATCTCGCCGCGGACCGGCTCGCCCTCCGGCAGGAACCGGCCAGTCTTGCCCGCCAGGTACATGAGGATCGCGTTCGAATCGAACACGGTGACGTCGCCGTCGACGATCGCCGGCACCTTCCCGTTCGGATTGACGGCCGTGTAGGCGGGGTCGAACTGCTCGCCCCTGCGGGTGTCGACCGGCACCGGCTCGTAGGGCAGCCCCATCTCCTCGAGGCAGAGGGCGACCTTCATGGGGTTGGGGCTGAGATTGTAGAAGAATCGAATCACCGCGCTCTCCCTGAACGACCCGGGCAGGATGTCCGGGCCCCGCGCCGGCACAAGGCGCGGCCGCGCAGGGCGGCTATTCCACGACGATCTTGTAGCCGCGTCCCGGCACCAGCGCGGCGCCCCGCTCCAGCCCGTTGAGGAGGAGGAACCGGTCGAGCGCCCGGTCGGGCACCGTCATGCGGCGGGCGAGGTCCTCGGCGCTGGTCGAGGTCGCCTGCACCACCTGCAGCCGCAGGGGGCGCAGGACCGCCTCGTCGGGCGACACGGCGACGAGGGTCGCGGTCCAGCGGCGGAAGGCCGGGTCGGGGTCGGTGGCGCCCTTGGCGGCCATGATCATCCGGTAGGTCGAGTCGCCGATCCGGATCGCCGCGAGGCGGAAGGTCCACTCCTTCCCCCGCGACAGCGCGAAGGCCGCGGGGTGGCCCGCGACGTCCCGGGTCTCGAAGCCGGCCGGGTCGAAGGCGTCGTTCCAGCTCGCCTTGAGCACCGCCTCGAGGGACTGGCCGTCCTTGGCCTCGATCTGGTCGAACAGCAGGCGCCGGCCGCCGTCCGGGGTGGTCCCGAGCACCGCCGAGCGGGTGTTCTCCAGGGTGAAGCCCTCCGGCACCTCGAAGGCGATGCCGAGGCCGGGATGGATGAAGCGGTGCCCGCGCACCGCGCCGTCGCGCGGGTTGTCGCCGTAGGCGAGCCCGTCCACCGCCGCGAGGTAGGCGGCGCGGTCGTCGGTGCCGATGCCCGGCGCGCCGATGCGGCGGGCCGCCCGGGTGACCTGGGTGATGCGCTCGGCCGTGCCCGGATGGGTCGCCAGCATGTCGGGCGCGGCGGCGCTGCCGGCCTTCAGCCCCGTGGAGCGGTTGAGCGCGGCGAGGAAGCGCCCGGCCGCGAACGGGTCGTAGCCGGCCTTGGCGAGGGTGCGCACGCCGGTGGCGTCCGCCTCCAGCTCCTGCTCGCGGGAGAACCGGGCGAGGGCGAAGCGCGACTGGCTCTGCAGCTGCGCTCCCGTGTCGGGGTCGTTCAGCACGTCGGCCACCACCCGGCTGACGAGCGCCGAGCGCAGCTCGAGCTCGCTGCGGGCCGTGGCGTGGTTGAGGGTCACGTGGGCCATCTCGTGCGCCAGCACGGCGGCCACCTCGGAGGTGTCGCTCGCCAGGGCCACGAGGCCGCGGGTGACGTAGAGCCGCCCGTTCGGCAGCGCGAAGGCGTTGACCACCGGCGAGTCGAGGAGCGTCACCGTGTAGGCCTGGTCGGGCCGGTCGCTCGCCTTCACGAGGCGGTCGGTCACCTCCGTGAGCATCCGCGTGACGTTGGGGGCCCGGGCCTCGCCCCCGAAGGAGGCCACGAGCTTGAGGTGGTCGGCATCGGCGGCGCGCTCGCGGCCGGTGGTGCGCGGCGCCTCCGCGGGCACCCGCACCACGGCCGGCCGCACGGTCGCCTCGGTCTGGTCGGCGACGCAGGCGCCGAGCAGCAGGGCCAGGCCGCCCAGCGCCGCCGCGCCGAGTGGGCGTCGGCCCGCCGCGCGGGCCCGCCCCGCGATGATGTGCCCCGTGATCCCGCCCATCGCGATCAGCGCCGCAATCCCCGTTCCCCGTCCGAATCGGCCTCCGGCCGGTCCGTCTCCTCGAGCGTCTCGAGCCCGTCGGGGGCGACCTCCAGGGTCGGGCCGCGCCGGACCTCCAGGAGGCCGCGCACCCGCACGCGCCGGCCCTCGAGCGAGGCCGCACTCAAACCACGGGCGCGCATCATTCGCCAAGTGCGTTTCGGTACCGTCACCGTGAGGCCGTCCGTGCCGCGGGCCGCGAAATCGAGATAGGTGCGCGCGCCGCGCTCGCCGACATGGCGGATTCGGCCCTCCGCGACGACGAAATGCCCGGCCCTCGCCCGGAGCGCCGGACCGTCCCGCGCCGCCGGGAGCGCGGCGCCCCAGAGACCGAGCCCGCGCGCGCGGGCGGCCGCCTCCACGAGGCGCAGGCCGGGCCGGCAGAGCGAATCGGCCTCGCCCGCGTCCGCGTACGCCAGCCCGGCCCCGATGAGGCCGCCCGCCAGATCCGCGCCCTCCGTTATGTCGTCCTCCGCGACCAGGAGATCGGCCCGCACGCGCTCCCACCGGTCGGGCTGCCCGCGGGGAACCACCGTGACCCGCGCGCCCCGCCGGGCGTCGAGCCAGGCCTGCGCGGCGGACGCGGCCTCCGGCGCGTCCGGCCAGCGCAGCGAGTCCAGCACCGCGCGCAGGCCCGAGGCCAGCTGGATCTCCCCGCGGGGTCCGACCCCCGCCACGACCTCGTCGCGCGCCGGCCCGGCCGCGCAGTCGGTGAGACCGGCGCGCGGCGCGGCGCGGGCCGGACAGGTCGGCACCCCGGCGAGCGCCGCCGCCAGGGAGGCTGCCAGCATGACCGCCGCGCCCCCGCGCATCGATCCCCCCAGATCGCAAGGTCCCGACACCGCGCCTCTCCCCCGGGCGCGGTTGGCCTCGGCCGGCGAGAATGCTATGGAGCGCGCGGTCGTCTCCGTAGCTCAGCTGGACAGAGCACAGGTTTCCTAGAAGGTTCAATTGGGCGTCGCGCCGGGAAACCGCGCGACGGATCCGCTCAAAGTCGGGGAAAGCTTCCGGCATCGACGCGCCGCCGTCCGATGCTCTGCCGATCCCGAGCCAAGCCCGCGCGGCGCCCCGGCGCTCTGCGGGAAGGTGTAGAGACTAGACGGGCGGCACCTACCGGCTGGATGCAGTCCAGCCCACGGTGAAGGGATAGTCCAGGCCACGAACGCGGTCCTTCGGGACGCGGCGGCGAAAGCCGAAGTGGTATGAAACCTGGGGTCGCAGGTTCGAGCCCTGCCGGGGACACCAAGTTGTCTTATCTCGCAGATCTCGCGGTCTAAGAGCCGTGAGCAAATCGTCCACCACGTCGGCCGCCTGCCGGTGACAAGTACCGAGGGCCGCGCTAAGCTTTGCCGCCAGGATTCATGGCAGGGGGTGGACGAGCACTTCATGGCGGGCCAGAAGACCGATCAGCGCGACGTCTATGTCGGGCAACGCATCGCCGAGCAGCGCCGTAAGGCATCGCTCACACAGCGCCGCGTCGCGCAGAGCTTCGGTATGTCTGCAGCTCAGCTCCAGAAATACGAGAAGGGCACCAACCGGATCAGCGCCGTCCATCTCGACATCTTCTCGCGGATGACCGGCGTGCCGATGGATTACTTCTTCAAAGGTATGCCCCGGAACGATGACTTCATTGCGCCGGGCTTCAGCGAGCGCGAGCAGTCGACCCTGTCGGAAGCCGGGCTGAAGGGCCTGGCGGAAGTCGTGGGCCGGCACATCACCGAGAACTTCTCCGAAGAGGCGCGCCGCGACGTGGCCGACGCCATCCGGGCGCTCGAGAGCAAGCTCGGCGGCTGAGCCGGGGCCGACCCCGAGGGTCGGATTGATCGTTCTTCCGGTCGCTTCGTCCGTTATAGCGGATCCGTTCGTTCCTCCATCTTGACCGACTCCCGGTCGGGTGCGAGAACCCCGGCCCCATGAAGGGTCAAACGCCGCGATCGCGACGGCGTACCTCTGCAGCCGAGGCCGTCCGATGCCGCGTTCCAACTACCTGTTCACCAGCGAGTCCGTGTCCGAGGGGCACCCCGACAAGGTCTGCGACAGGATCTCGGACACCGTGGTCGATGCCTACCTCACGGCGATGCCGGAGGCGCGGCTCGGCGTCGAGACGCTCGCCACGACCAACCGCATCGTCATCGCCGGCGAGGTGCGCGGGCCCGACTCGGTGACCTTCAAGGACCTCGAGGCCCTGACCCGCGAGGCCGTGAAGGACATCGGCTACGAGCAGTCGGGCTTCCACTGGAAGAACAACGACGTCGCGATCCACCTGCACGCCCAGTCGGCCGACATCGCCCAGGGCGTGGACGCGGCCGGCAACAAGGACGAGGGCGCGGGCGACCAGGGCATCATGTTCGGCTACGCCGCCGACGAGACGCCCGAGCTGATGCCGGCCCCGATCTTCTACGCCCACAAGATCCTCAAGGACCTCGCCGACGCCCGCAAGGCGAAGCAGGGCGACGCCGCCAAGCTCGGCCCCGACGCCAAGAGCCAGGTCACGGTCCGCTACGAGAACGGCCGCCCGGTCGAGGTCACCCAGATCGTGCTGTCGACCCAGCATCTCGACGAGTCCCTCGATTCAGCGGACGTGCGCGCCATCGTCGAGCCCTACATCCTGAAGGCGCTGCCGCAGGGCTGGGTCAACGAGGGCACGGTCTGGCACGTGAACCCGACCGGCAAGTTCGTGATCGGCGGCCCGGACGGCGACGCCGGCCTCACCGGCCGCAAGATCATCGTCGACACCTACGGCGGCGCGGCCCCGCACGGCGGCGGCGCGTTCTCCGGCAAGGACCCGACGAAGGTCGACCGCTCGGCGGCCTACGCGGCGCGCTACCTCGCCAAGAACGTGGTGGCCGCGGGCCTCGCCAGCCGCGCCACGATCCAGCTCGCCTACGCGATCGGCGTCTCGAAGCCGCTCTCGATCTACGTGGACCTGCACGGCACCGGCACGGTGGACGAGGCCAAGCTCGAGGCCGTGCTGATGGACGCCATGGACCTGTCGCCCCGCGGCATCCGCACGGCGCTCAGCCTGAACAAGCCGATCTACGCGCGCACCTCGGCCTACGGCCATTTCGGCCGCGCTCCGGAGGCCGACGGCGGCTTCTCGTGGGAGCGCACCGACCTCGCCGGCAAGCTGAAGTCGGCGCTGGCCTGAGGGCGGCCTCAGCTCGACCCCGGGCCGACGGCCCGGGGCCGGAGCGGAGATCGGCGGCGCGCCGGGGCGACGTGAACGCGGGGCGGGCGGTGCGCCGAGCACCGTCCGGTCCCGAACGCCGACGTCACCGGCGGCACGCGATCCGGAAACCGGCGCCGGGCGACGCGCCGCGTCCGACGCGACGGCACCCGCACGCGGGTGCCGCGCCAACACATCATGTCGCGGCGTGTCGGGCGCGGTGTCCTGAATGGCACCCCGCCGACGCTCCCCGTGTCCGGTCGGGACCCGGGACGTGTCGGGGATCGGGCCGCGTCTCATCTCCGAGGTAGACCGAGCCGGTGGACACCGACACTCCTGGACGCCCCGATCACACGGCCGAGGAGCCGGAGCGCGCCTTCTTCGGGCGGCGCAAGGGCAAGCGCCTGCGCGGCCAGCAGGAGCGCCGGCTCGCCGAGCTGCTGCCGGCCCTGCGGGTCGACCTGCCGCCGGGTGACGCGATCCTCGATCCGCGCACGCTGTTCCCGGCTATGCCGGCGCCGCCCGAGGCGCTCTGGCTGGAGATCGGCTTCGGCGGCGGCGAGCACCTCGCCGCCCAGGCCGCCGCGCAGCCGGCCGTCGGCATCATCGGCGCCGAGCCCTTCGTCAACGGCGTGGTCAAGCTGCTGGCGGCGATCGAGGCGCGGGCGCTGCGCAACGTCCGCATCCGCGACGAGGACGTGACAGCCCTGTTGGCGCGCCTGCCGGACGCCTGCCTCGACCGGGTCTACCTGCTCTATCCCGATCCCTGGCCCAAGCGGCGGCAGCGCAAGCGCCGGTTCGTCTCCGACGCCTCGCTCGCCGAGATCGGCCGCGTCCTGAAGGACGGCGGACTGTTCCGCTTCGCCAGCGACATCGACGACTATGCCGGCTGGACGCTCGTCCGCGCCGCACGGTGCCCGGTCCTCGCCTGGACGGCGCGGGACGCGCGGGACTGGACGCGGCCTTTCCCGGGCTGGCCCGGCACGCGCTACGAGGCCAAGGCGCTGGAAGCGGGCCGCCGGCCCACCTACCTGGAATTCGTCCGCCGCCCCCGCTGAAGGCCCTCGCGGGCGGATCGTGCGGGTGCCCGGTCGCCGCAGGCGGAGCGGAACGCCTTGCCACAGTCACGCTCGGGCGCCATCCTCAGGGCCCGCCGCGGTCCCGGATCGTGGCGGGAGGGGGCCATCTCCGGCGGAAGCGTGCCACGGCACGTTCGAGGATTCTTCCGAGTGAATGAGAGGGTGGGGCAGGACCCGGCGGAGGATCCGTCTCGCGCCGGCTTCGACGAGGCCGCGATCGGCCTCGCCGTGCTGTCGGCGGACGAGACGGGGATCGTCGCCGCCAACCGGGCCCTGCACGATCTCGTCGGCTGGCCGCCCGGCACCCTGCCCGGGCGCGCGGCCGCCGAACTCCTGAACGAGGGACCGGAGGCGCTCCGGGACGGTCTCCAGGTCTGGCGCCGGGCGGACGGCACGCCCTTCGACGTGCGGGTCCGGCGCGCGGGCCGGACCCTGGTGGTCGAGACGGTCGACGTGGACGCGGCGGCCCATTCCGAGGCGAACCGCGAGGCCCTGGCGGCCGCCGGGCTCGGGGAGTGGCGCTGGGACCGCGCGACCGGCCTCCTCACCCTGTCGCGCCGCGCCGCCCGCATCCTCGGGCGCCCGCCGGGCCGCTCCGTCTCGTGGGAGGAGTTGAAGACCGGCCTGTCGCCGGCGGAGCTCGCGCGCCTGAGCGCGCTGATCGCCCAATCCGACGGGACCGACGAGCCCTACCAGTTCGACACGGCCACTTCGGTGGCCGGGCGGACCGTGATCCTGCGGGTGCGGGGGCAGGCCGTGCCGGGCCCCGACGGCACGCCGACCGGCATGGCCGGCGTCCTCCAGGACATCACCACGCGGGTCGAGGCCCGGGACGAGATCCTGTCCCGCGACCAGCGCCTGCGGGTCGCCACCACGGTCGCCCGGCTCGGCATCTTCGAGTGGCACATGCTCGAGGACCAGGCGATCTGGGAGAACGAGCACATGTACGAGATCTTCGGGCACGCGCCCGAGGACGGGACGATCGGCAAGACCGAGTTTCTCAACGACATCCTCCACCCGGACGACCGCCCCGCGGTCCGCCGGGCGATCTCCCAGGCGCTGCGGGAGGACGGGGACCTGCACATCAGCGGCCGCATCCGCCGGAAGTCCGACGGCGTGTGGCGCACGATCGACATGGCCGGCCGGTTCGAGCGCGACGCCCCCAGCCGCCTGCCGCGCCGCCTGATCGGCGTCGTCGCGGACGTGACCGACCGCCGGGTCGCGGAGGAGCGCCAGAGCCTGCTGATCCGCGAGCTGCACCACCGGGTGAAGAACACGCTGGCCACCGTCCAGGCCATCGTGGGCTCCACCGCGCGGACGGCGTCGAGCATCGAGAGCTTCTACGAGGCGTTCGTCGGGCGGATCAAATCCCTGGCGCACACGCACTCGGTGCTCACCGAGGACACGTGGCAGACGGCGTCGCTGGCCAACCTCCTGCGCAACGAGCTGAGGCCCTACGCGGAGGTGGCGCCGGACGGCGCCGCCGAGGGCCGCATCAGCCTCGACGGGCCGGCGATCGACCTGCCCTCCGAGATCGCGGTGCCGATCGGCATGGCGATCCACGAGCTCACCACCAACGCGGCGAAGTACGGGGCCCTGTCGAACCGCACCGGCCGGGTGGCGGTGGAATGGTCGCTGGAGCCCGGCGGCCCGGCCGGGATCCTCCGGTTCTCGTGGCGCGAGACCGGCGGGCCGCCGGTCGCGCCGCCGAGCCGCCAGGGCTTCGGCTCACGCCTGCTCCAGCGCGTCCTGATCACCCAGGTCCAGGCCGAGGTGGCGACCGACTACGCCCCCGGGGGGTTCTCCCTGACCATGCGGGCCCCGATCCCGCCGCGCAACGACAGCCTCAACCCGCTGGTCTGACGCCGCGCCCGCCCTGGCGGAAGGTCAGGCCGCGCCGCGGGTCCCGGACTCGCCGCCGCCGTCCACGAAGGCCTTCAGCTCGTCGAGGGACGCGAAGGTGAAACGGCCCTGCGGCGTCTCCGCCTCGATCGAGCCGTCCTCGAACATCACGTAGGTGTTGCCGCCCGAGGCGTAGCGCCCCACCACGGTGCGCGGAGTGGCCTGCGGGGCCGGCTCGGGCTCGGGGGGCGTGTCGAGGCTCGGGCGCAGGGCCGGTAGCTCCTCCGCGGCCGCCTTCTCGGGCTCCTCCCGCGGGGGCGACGGCTCGGGGGCGGCGAACAGGTCGTCCTCGGGCGCGATCGCGCGCTCGGTCGGCGCGTCCGGCTCGGGCCGGCGGTCCGCCTCCGGAACGCGGACGGGCGGGGCCAGGGGCGCCGGCTCGGCCGGAGCCGGCTTCGGGCCCTCGACGGCGCCGAGGTCCGGGAAGGGGGCGCGGGCCTCGTCGGCCCGGAGCTCCAGGCTCGGCTCGATCCGGGGCCGCTCGGGATCGAAGGACGGCTCGACCACCGACGGCACGATGAAGGCGGGCGCCGCCGGCAGGACCGGCGGCAGCCGGGTCCGGGCCTCGTCGACGGGGGCCGGTGCCGGTGCCGCGGCGGGCGCCGGCCGCTCGCCGGCCGCCGGGGCGCGACCGAACGCCCGCTCCACCCGCCGGAAGCCGAGCGCCACGACGCCGAGGCCGAGCAGCACCGCGCCCGACGAGGCCGCGACCGACCCCGCGATCACCATCGCGAGTCCGCTCTCCAGACGCACGTACGGGAAGCCCTGGATCACGGCGGCGCAGCCCCCGATGATCATGGCGGCGGCGAGCGCGAACAGCGCAGCGATCATGTTACTCTCTGACACGGGCCGGCTGACGGCCGGCGCTCAAGGCGTGCCGCACAGTAAGGCCTAGCCGTCATATTGCAAAACTCGGGGCCGAGATGTCTGGGAAACCGGAATAGTCCTGATCTGCGCCGGCTATGCCCGGGCCG
Source organism: Methylobacterium sp. NMS14P (assembly GCF_028583545.1). Lineage (NCBI taxonomy): Bacteria > Pseudomonadati > Pseudomonadota > Alphaproteobacteria > Hyphomicrobiales > Methylobacteriaceae > Methylobacterium > Methylobacterium sp. NMS14P. The sequence goes on from NZ_CP087106.1 coordinate 5,198,388, forward strand.
GCCGACCCGCGGCCGGGGAATCCGCGCCCGGATCCGCGATCGGCGGAGCTTCTTGCGCCACTTCCCGCGCCGCCGTGGCGGAACGGCGTTGCCGTCCCGCGGCCACCGACTTACCTAGCGGGCTCTCGACTCGGGAGCCCCCGCCGGGGACGAGGCCGCCCCCTGCTTAGCGGAGATAGACGCGATGACCTTCACCCTGCCGGAACTGCCCTACGCCTACGACGCGCTGGGGCCGTACATGTCGAAGGAGACCCTCGAGTTCCACCACGACAAGCACCACAAGGCCTACGTCGACACGGGCAACAAGCTGCTTGAGGGCACGGATCTCCAGGGCAAGAGCGTCGAGGAGATCGTCAAGGCCGCCTACAACACGAATCAGCCGCTCTTCAACAACGCCGGCCAGCACTACAACCACATCCACTTCTGGCAGTGGATGAAGCCGAACGGCGGCGGCGCGATCCCGGGCGCCCTCGCCAAGAAGATCGACGAGGATCTCGGCGGCGCCGAGAAGTTCAAGGCGGACTTCATCCAGGCGGGCGTCGGCCAGTTCGGCTCGGGCTGGGCGTGGCTCGCCGTCAAGGACGGCAAGCTCGCGATCATGAAGACCCCGAACGGCGAGAACCCGCTGGTCCACGGCGCCAAGCCGATCCTCGGCGTCGACGTGTGGGAGCACTCCTACTACATCGACTACCGCAACCGCCGGCCCGACTACCTGAAGGCGTTCATCGAGAACCTCGTGAACTGGGAGCACGTGGAGAAGATGTACGCCGAGGCGACCCGCTGAGGCGCATCGCCGGTGCCGCGGACCCTGTGTCCGCGGCACCCTTGAGGTGGCGCACGAAACCGGCTCTTGATGCGCCCGACGCCGGATGACCCGGTGCGGAAGGGTCCGGCCATTCCTTTGTTGCGCGACGCTTGCCCCATCACGCCTTCCCCCCTCTGCCGGCTGCGAGAGACACAGGTTTCTGGTCGCGGCCGCTTCATCCTGTTGCCGGACGGGGCGCGGGTCCCCTCTCCCGAGCGGGAGAGGGACAGGGTGAGGGACGCGAACGATCCGGATGAAGCGCGGCTTGGACGCCGACCGAAGTCGTGCTTCGTCCTGCCCATTCTCCTCCCTCACGCCAAACCTCTCCCGCTCGGGAGAGGGGGCAGGTCGCGCACCGTCGCCGGCGCCGTGTCCCGAACCCGAGTAAATCGCGTTGGAGAGAGGGGATGGCGGCCGTTCGGACGGCCCCACCCATGATCCGCTCCATCCTGTCCGTCGGCGGCTGGACCCTGGTCTCGCGCGTCACCGGCTTCGCCCGCGACGTGGTGATGGCCGCCGTCATGGGCGCCGGGCCCGTGGCCGACGCTTTCGTGGTCGCCTTCCGGCTCCCGAACCATTTCCGGGCGATCTTCGGCGAGGGCGCGTTCAACACCGCCTTCGTGCCGGCCTATGCCGGTCTCGCGGAGGCCGGCGAGCCCGGGGCGGCGCACCGCTTCGCCGACCGCGTCTTCACCCTGATGCTGATCGTGCAGCTCGTGCTGCTCAACCTCGCCCTGCCGGCCATGCCCTGGGTGGTCCACGCCCTGGCGCCGGGCTTCGCGGAGGACGGCGAGCGCTTCCAGCTCGCGGTGGCGCTGACCCGCATCACCTTCCCGTACCTGCTGTTCATGACGCTGGTGACGCTGCTGTCGGGCATCCTGAACGCCCACCGGCACTTCGCCGTGGCGGCGGGCGCCCCGGTCCTGCTCAACCTCGCCATGCTGGCGGCCTTGAGCGTGAGTTTCCTGTTCCCGAACGCGGCCTACGCCGCCGCCTGGGGCGTCGCCGTCTCGGGCGTGCTCCAGTTCGGCCTGCTGTGGTGGGGCTGCCGCCGGGTCCGCGTGATGCCGGACCTCGCGGTGCCGCGCCTCGATCCCGCGCTGAAGCGCTTCTTCGTCGTGCTCGGGCCGGCGGTGGTCGGCTCCGCCGGCTTCCAGATCGCGGCCTTCGCCGACACGATCATCGCGAGCTGGCTGCCCACCGGGGCGGTCTCGGCGCTCTACTACGCCGACCGGCTCTACCAGCTGCCCTTCGGCGTCATCGCCATCGCGGCCGGCACCGTGCTGCTGCCGGAGATGAGCCGCCGGATCGCGGCCGGCGACGTGGCGGGCGCCCACGCGGCCCAGAACCGGGCCGCGGGCTTCTCCTTGGCCCTCTCGGCGCCGTTCACTGTGGCGTTCCTGACCATCCCGGGCCTGATCATGGCAGCCCTGTTCCAGCGGGGCGCCTTCAGCGCCGAGGACGCGGCGCGGGCGGCCTCGGTGCTGGCCGCCTACGGCCTCGCCCTGCCGGCCGTCGTGCTGGTGCGCAGCGCCGTGGCGAGCTTCTACGCCCGCCAGGACACCAGGACGCCGCTCTGGGCCTCGCTGACCGCGATCGGCGTCAACGTCGCTCTGAAGCTGTGGCTCACCGGCCCCTACGGCGTCACCGGCCTGGCGCTCGCCACCGCGGTCGCCCAGTGGGTGAACCTGCTGCTGCTGCTCGTCCTGGCCAGGCGCCGGGACTGGACGGCGCCGGGGCGCACGCTCGGCCTCACCGTCGCGGGGGTGGCGCTGGCCTGCCTCGGGCTGGCGGCGGTCGCCGTCTACGGCCAGGGGCTCGTCCAGGCGCTGGTGCCGGCCCTCCCGCACGGGCGCGACCTCGTCGTCCTGGCAGTGCTGGGGCTCGTCGGGGCCCTGGTCTACGGCGGCCTGCTGGCGGGCCTGCTGCACCTGTTCGGCCTGCGCCTGCGCCGGGCCTGAGTGACCCGGCCGGACTCGCCGCCGCGCGGGTCCGGCCCCAGATCGGGCGAGAGCACCCAGTGAGGACCGCCATGACCGACGCACCGAATCCCCTCGCGGGTGTGAAGGCCGCGGTGTTCGACGCCTACGGCACGCTGTTCGACGTGAACGCCGCGGTCCAGCGCTACGCCGAGGCGGTGGGGCCGGACGCCGACCACCTCTCCGAGGTCTGGCGCAACAAGCAGCTCGAGTACAGCTGGACCCTGTCGCTGATGGGCCAGTACGCCGCCTTCTGGGACCTCACCGTGCGGGCGCTGGACTACGCCCTGGCGGTCCACCCGAACGTCGATCCCGGCCTGCGCGAGCGGCTCCTCGACGCCTACCGCGACCTCGAGGCCTACCCGGAGGTCCCGGGCGTGCTGGCGGCCCTGCGCAAGCGCGGCATCCGCACCGCCGTCCTCACCAACGGCAACGCCGCCATGGTCGACCGGGCGGTGGCCTCCGCGGGGCTGGCCGACCACCTCGACGCGGTCCTCTCGGTGGACGACGCGCAGGTGTTCAAGACCCATCCCGACGCCTACCGGATCGCCCTGACCCGGCTGGCGGTGGGGCAGGGCGACGTGCTGTTCTGCTCGTCGAACCGCTGGGACGTGGCGGGGGCGGGGGCCTTCGGGTTCCGGACCGCCTGGGTCAACCGCAGGGGCCTGCCCGACGAGTACGCCGATCTGGCGCCCACGACGGTGGTGGGGTCTCTCGACGGGCTGCTCTGAGGGGGGATCTGCGGCAGCCGCGTCCGGCGCGGGAAGTGCCCATTCCGTCCTCGCGAGCGCAGCGAAGCAATCCAGGGACACGGCTACATCCGGGCAAAGCGCGCTGCCCTGGGTTGCTTCGCTGCGCTCGCAAGGACGAAGCGGAGATCGCGCCGTCAGGGCCTCCGCCGCGGCTTATCTGGTACACGATCGAATTGGCCCACTTCGCGGATTCTTAATCCTCCCGGTGTTGGATCGTCCTCAACACGAACGGGAGATGTTTCGCGTGTCCTTGAACGGTTCCTTCACGACGATCCGCGCTGGGGCCGCAGCCCTCGCGGTCACCCTGGTGCTCGGCGCGGTCGCCCCGGCCGCCGCCCGCGACCAGACCGGTGCCATCGTCGGCGGCCTCGCGGCCGGCGTCGTCGGCGGCATGGTCGGCAGCGCCCTCGTCAACGGCGCGAACCCGCCGCCCCCGCCGCCGCCGGAGTACCGCCCGCGCCGGGTCGTGGTCGAGGAGCCAGAGACCATCGTGGTGCGCGAGCGCCGCGGCCCGATCTGCCACTACGAGCGCCGCAAGGAGTGGCTCGGCGACGGCGAGTTCACCTACCGCCGCGTCGAGGTCTGCGAGTAAATCGCGCTCGCGGGTATCGAGTTGGCGCCGCGTCCCCCCGGGGCGCGGCGCGTCTCATTTCACGACCAGCCAATCCTCGACCACGAGGGCGTCGAGGCCGGTGGTGTAGAACATCAGGATCGCGTCCTCCGCGCCGTGGAGGATCGGCTTGCCCATCACGTTGAAGCTCGTGTTGAGCAGGATCGGCACGCCGGTGATCTCCGCGAAGGCGCCGATCAGGGCCGCGTAGGCCGGGTTGCGCGCCGCCGTGACGCTCTGGAGCCGGCCGGTGCCGTCCGCGTGGACCACCGCCGGCACGCGGGCGCGGATCGCCGCGCGCCAGACCAGCGTGCGCTCCATGTAGGGGCTGTCGGCGTAATCCTCGAACCAGTCCGGCCCGGCCTCCGCCAGGATCGACGGGGCGAACGGCCGGAACGCCTCCCGGTACTTCACCTTGGCGTTGAGCGCGTCCTTGGCGCCCTCCGGCCGCGGATCGGCCAGGATCGACCGGTTGCCGAGCGCCCGGGGCCCGAACTCCGCCCGGCCCTGCACCCAGCCGACGAGGCCGCCCTCGGCCAGGATCCGCGCCGCCGCGCGGGTCGCCTCCGCGTGGCCGACGCGCCGGGCGCGGGGTTCCTGCTCGGCGAGCCGCTCCATGGCGCCGGTCGGGACCCGCGAGCCCAGATAGGGCGAGAGCGGGCGCTGCGCCGGCGGCGGCCCGGCCCAGTCCGGATGGTCCTCCGCGTAGGCGAGCCACGCCGCGCCGACCGCGTTGCCGTCGTCCGCCGGGGCCGAGGGCACGTGCAGCCGGGTGAAGCCGGACCGGCCGAGCACCCGGCCGTTGTAGGAGGAGTTCAGCCCGCAGCCCCCCGCGATCACGAGGTTCTCGGACGGCGCCAGGGCCTCGGCCTCCGCCACCAGCGCGTCCATCAGCGTCGCGAACAGGTCCTGGCCGCAGCGGGCGAGGGCGGGCCAGCCATTCTCCAGGGCATCGGCCGGGCGGCGGGCGCGGATCTCCGCGGCGACCGCCCGGATCGTCTCCGCGTCGGCGTAGCGCAGGCGGTGGCCCTCGACCGTGCAGAGCCGGCCGAGCAGGGCGGCGAGGTCCGAGTCGGGCCGGCCGTAGGGGGCGAGCCCCATGATCTTCCACTCCTCGCCCTTCACCTGATCGAAGCCGGCGAGGTCGGTGATCAGCCCGTACAGGAAGCCCAGCGAGCCGCGCCCGCGGTGGCGGCGCAGCTCCGTGATCCGGCCGCCCTCCAGGCGGTAGATCGCCGCCGCGCCGGTCTCGCCCATGCCGTCGACCACCAGGGCGGTGGCCGTCTCGAACGGGCTGCCCCAGAGGCCGTAGGCGGCGTGGCAGAGGTGGTGCGGGTAGCGCCGCTGCCCGGCGATCGTCGCCCGGGGCGCCGCGCCGGTGATCCGCGCCTCCTGGTTCAGGGCCAGCAGGGTGCCGTGGCCGGCCCGCTCCTGGGCGCCGTGGAGGTCGGCGATGAACACCCGCTCGGCCTGCTCGGGCACGTAGGAGCGGTTGAGCGCCGTGGTGTGGGCGGCGAGCGCCATCAGGTCGAAGGCCCCGGCGCCGGCCTGGCCCCGCAGGAAGTCGGTGAATTGCGGGCCCCAGGTGGAGGCGACGACGAGTTCGGAGCCCGGCGGGACGTGCGCCTTCAGCAGCGCCGCCATCGCGGACGGGGCGTCCGGCTCGCAGTTCGGCGCGCGCTTGTACTGCAGGGCGCGCTCCGCCGCCTCGGCGAAGAGCAGGGTGCCGTCGGGCCCGACTAGGGCGAGGGCCGGGTCGTGGAAGGTGGTGGCGAGGCCGAGATAGAAGCGCATGCCCACGGGGGGTAGCGCATTTTCGCGCCGGACGGAGCCCGGCACGTGGAAGAGGTGCCGTCCTTGCGCCGCCGTCATTGCGAGCGGAGCGAAGCAATCTAGACGGCGCCACGCTTCCCGATGTTCCGCTGCACTGGGTTGCTTCGCTGCGCTCGCAATGACGAAGCGCGCCGCCCGCTAGTGCGAGGTGACGCGGCGCTTCGCGACGAGGAGGATCGCCGCGCCGGCGAGTCCCGACAGGGCCGAGCCCGCGAGCACGCCGAGCTTCACGGCGGTCTCGTGCTGCGGGTCCGGGAAGGCGAGGCCGCCGATGAACAGGCTCATGGTGAAGCCGATGCCGCACAGGACCGCGACGCCGTAGACCTGCCCCCAGCCGGCCCCGGCCGGGCGCTTGGCCCATCCCAGCGCCACCGCCAGCCGCAGGCTCGCGAACACGCCGGCCTGCTTGCCGAGGAACAGGCCCGCCGCGATGCCGAGCGTCACCGGCTGGAGCAGGGCCTCGGGGGTGAGGCCGGAGAGGTCCACGCCGGCATTGGCGAAGCCGAAGACCGGCACCACCCCGTAGGTGATCCAGGGCGCGAGGGCGTGCTCCAGCCGGTGCAGGGGCGAGTGCGCGTCCTCCGGCCGGCCCGGGCTGACCCGGATCGGGATCGTGAGCGCGAGCAGCACGCCCGCGATCGTCGCGTGGATCCCGGAGCGCAGCACGAGGACCCACAGTAGGAGGCCGAGGAGCCCGTAGGCCGGAAGCCACCCGATCCCCGCCCGGTTGAGGCCGTAGAGGGCCGCCAGCACCAGCGCGGCGAGCCCCAGCATGGTGAGGTCGAGGCCGGAACTGTAGAACAGCGCGATCACCACGACGGCGCCGAGGTCGTCGACGATGGCGACCGCGCTGAGGAAGATCTTGAGGGAGACCGGCACCCGCGAGCCGAGGAGCGCCAGGACCCCCAGCGCGAAGGCGATGTCGGTGGCCGCCGGGATCGCCCAGCCCCGCAGGGTGCCGGCGCCGAGATTGGCCAGCGCGTAGAACGCGGCCGGCACCGCCATGCCGCCGAGCGCCGCGAAGCCGGGCAGGACCCGGTCGGGCCAGGTCCGCAGCCGCCCGTCGAGGGCCTCGCGCTTGATCTCCAGGCCGACCAGCAGGAAGAACCCGGCCATCAGGCCGTCGTTGATCCAGTGCTGGACGCTCATCGGGCCGAGTTCGGCGTGGAGGGCGTGCGCGTAGGTCCCGGCCGATGGGCCGTTGGCGACGACCAGCGCCAGGGCCGCCGCCGCCATCAGGATCAGCCCGCCCGCCGCCTCGCCGGCGAGCAGCGTGCGGATGATCGAGAGGGGGCGGGGCCTCCGCCTCGGAGGGGCGCGGTCAGGGGCGGGCGAGGTCATCGCGACACGCCTTGCCGCGCATCGGAGACGCGCGCAACCGCGCGGCCGCGACCGTTACGACGTCCGCTCCAGCGCCGCGCGGATCAGCGCCAGCCCGTCCGGGCTCGACCACGCGGCCGGCCCCTTCATCACCCCGATCGTGCAGCCCTGCGCGTCGACCAGCATCGTGGTCGGCAGGCCGGGCGACTGCGTGTCGCGCTGGAGGATCGGCAGCACGCGGCCGCCGGGATCGGCGTAGAAGGCGAGATCGCGGATGCCCGCCTGCTTCAGCCATTCCGCCGGCTTCTCGAGGTTGCGCGTGTCGACGTTGATGGCGACGACCTGGAAGTCGGGGCCGCCGAGCTGCGCCTGGAGCCGGTCGAGGGCCGGCATCTCGGCCTTGCAGGGCGCGCACCACGTCGCCCAGAGATTCACGAGGAGCAGCCGGCCCCTGAGGTCGGCGAGGCCGGTCTCGGCGCCGTCCGGCCCCTTGAACCGGATGTCCGGCGCGGGGCGGGCCTGCGGCGGGGCCTGCATGGCGGCGACCTCGCCCTTCGCGGCCGCGTCGACCCGGGCGAGCCCCGGCTTGGCGGCGGCGCAGGGCTGAAGGGCGCCGCCCGTGTTGCCGGGCAGGAGACCGCTCCCGTATAGGGCGAGGCCGAGGACGGCGAGCGCGGCGACGCCCGCGCCGGCCAGGATGGGCGTGCGGCCGGGCATCAGGCTCGGGCCTCGGGACGGTCAGGGCGCGGAAGGATCGACATGAGCAACCGGATGTGGGGCGGCCGCTTCGCGAGCGGCCCGGCGGAGATCATGGAGGAGATCAACGCCTCCATCGGGTTCGACAAGCGCCTCGCGCCCCAGGATATCCGCGGCTCGCTGGCGCATGTGGCGATGCTGGGCCAAGCCGGCATCCTGCCGGCGGAGGATGTGGCCGCGATCGAGGCCGGGCTCAAGTCCGTGCGCGACGAGATCGAGGGCGGCACCTTCGCGTTCAGGCGCGAGCTCGAGGACATCCACATGTCGGTGGAGAGCCGGCTGACCGAGATCGTCGGCCCGGCCGCCGGGCGCCTGCACACGGCGCGCTCGCGCAACGACCAGGTCGCCACCGACATGAAGCTCTGGGTGCGCGACACCCTCGATTCCCTCGACCAGCAGGCCGCCGACCTGCAGCGCGCCCTCAGCCAGGCGGCGCTGAAGCACGCCGACACCGTGATGCCGGGCTTCACCCATCTCCAGTCGGCCCAGCCGGTGACCTTCGGCCACCACTGCCTCGCCTATGTCGAGATGCTGGCCCGCGACCGGGGCCGGTTCCGCGACGCGCGGGCGCGGCTCAACGAGTGCCCGCTGGGCGCCGCCGCGCTGGCCGGCACGTCCTTCCCGATCGACCGGCACGCCACCGCGGCGGCCCTCGGCTTCGACCGGCCGACCGCCAACTCCCTCGATTCGGTCGCCGACCGCGACTTCGCCCTGGAGGCGCTGGCGGCGGCCTCGATCTGCGCCGTGCACCTGTCGCGCTTCGCCGAGGAGCTGGTGGTCTGGACCTCGGCCCAGTTCAACTTCGTGCGGCTGTCGGACGGGTTCACGACCGGCTCGTCGATCATGCCGCAGAAGCGCAATCCCGACGCCGCCGAGCTGGTGCGGGCCAAGAGCGGCCGGATCATCGGCGCGCTCACCGGCCTGCTCATCGTCATGAAGGGCCTGCCGCTCGCCTACTCGAAGGACATGCAGGAGGACAAGGAGGGCACGTTCGACGCCCTCCAGGCGCTGTCCCTGTGCCTCGCCGCCCTGACCGGCATGGTGAAGGATCTGGAGCCCAACGCCGAGGTGCTCAGCCAAGCCGCCGGCTCCGGCTACGCCACCGCCACCGACCTCGCCGACTGGCTGGTGCGCGAACTCGGCCTGCCGTTCCGGCAGGCGCACCACGTCACCGGCCGCCTCGTCGGCGTCGCCTCGGCCAAGGGCGTCGGGCTCGAGGCGCTGTCGCTGCCCGAGATGCAGGAGGCGGAGCCGCGGATCACCGAGGCGGTCTACGCCGTGCTCGGCGTCGCGAACTCGGTGGCGAGCCGCACCAGCTACGGCGGCACCGCGCCCGACAACGTCCGGCGCCAGGCGCAGGCCTGGATCGAGCGGCTGGGCTGAGCCGCCGCGCTCGCCCGGCGCCCCTTGGCGGCGGCGCCCGGCGGATGGCAGAGTGGGAACATGACCTTGCCGATTCACAGCGCGGGGGCCGCGATGCGCGGCCGAATTCGGAACCCGGCCTGATCCGTCAGGCCGGGCCGATCCGCCTGTGAACGTCCCGCGGCCCCCGCCGCGCCCGAGGTCTGCCTCCGAGATTCCCCATGTCCTCCCACGTCCCGACGCTGCACCTCGTGTGCGGCAAGATCGCCGCCGGCAAATCGACGCTGACCGACCGCCTGGGGCAGAGCCCCGGCACCCTCGTGGTCGCGGAGGATCCGTGGCTCGCGCGGCTCTATCCCGGTGAGCAGACCTCCCTGGCCGACTACGCGCGCAACGCGGCGCGCCTGCGCGACGCGATGGCGCCGCACCTCGTGACGCTGCTGCGCCACGGCCTGTCGGTCGTGCTGGACTTCCCGGCCAACACCGTCGCCAGCCGGGCCTGGATGCGGACCCTGTTCGAGGCGGCCGGCGTCGCCCACCGGCTCCACGTCCTCGACGTGCCCGACGCGGTCTGCAAGGCCCGCCTCCGCCTGCGGAACGCCGAGGGTGCCCATCCCTTCACGGTGACGGACGCGGAGTTCGACCTGTTCAGCCGCTACTTCGTGCCGCCGGCGCCGGAGGAAGGCTTCACCCTCGTCGTTCACCGGGCATGACGCGGGCTGCCCCACCCGCAGGACGGCGCCCGCTCATCCACAGGGCCCTTCAAAATTGTGCATTGCAACCCTCGGCCCGCCCGCGCGTTCACCGTCTGGCTAAGTCCGCTCAGCTACAAGCTTCGCCGTCTGGATCGGAGTTCGCAGGATGCCTGTCGAGAGTTGGCTGAACACGGAGGAGGTGCCGGATTTCGCGGCGCATGCCACGGCGATGATCGACGCCGCTTTGACCGGTTCGGGCCTGACGCGCGAGTCCTACTGGGCTGCCGTGCGCAAGGGCTACAACACCCCCTACAACGATCCGCCCCGCCAGCGCGCCGCGCCGGCCCAGCCGAACGTGATCGCGGTGCCCGCCGGCCCGGCGGTCGAGCCGCTGCCGGTTCCGGCCGGCCTCATCGCGGCCCTGGCGACGGAAGCCCGCGCCGTCTGATTTTCGACAGATCCGGCCTCGCCATCTTGCCGACGTTTTACGCAAGCTTCACTAATCCCGAACCCCGGTACGGCTCCTGACGGAGCCGCCCGTCGTCAGGAAGTGAAGATGGTCCGCGTCCCCCGCTCGCTCCCGGTCGGAGCTCTCGCCCTGCTCGCCTCCGGGCTGATTACCGGTCTCGTTGGGGGCGTTCTCGGCGGGACTTGCCTGGTCGCGACGGCGGCCCACGCCCAGGACGCGGCGGCGGCCCCGGATGCGGGGGGTGGCGACGCGGCCCCGTCGCGGCGCGGGCGGCGGCACGGCCGCGAGCGGAGCAAGCGCGCCGAGAAGAAGACCGCGACCCCGCCCGGGATGCAGCAGGCCACCCCGGTGGCGATCTTCGGCGACTGGAACGTGTTCGTGAACGGCGACGGCCGCAACAAGCTCTGCTACGCGATCGCGCAGCCGCAGACGCGCACGCCCAAGACCCTCAAGCGCGACACCGCCTACCTGTTCGTGAGCGTACGCAAGGGCGAGAACATCCAGAACGAGGTGGCGGTGATGCTGGGCTTCCCGTCGAAGCCCGCGGCCTCCCAGCTCAAGCCTGGCTCCGCGGCCGCGCCGAGTGACCCGAGCCTCAACCTCGGCGCCAGCCGCTACGGCCTCGTCGTGAAGGACGGCAATGCCTGGCTGCAGAACCCCGCCGAGGAGGCGCGGGTCGTCTCCGAGATGAGCGCCCGCAACCCGAAGCTGATCATCAAGACCACCTCGCTGCGCGGGAGCCCGACGAGCGACGAGTACGCGCTCGGCGGGTTCGCGGAGGCCATGAAGCGCACCCGCGACGAGTGCAGCAAGTAGCCGGCGAGTCAGGCCCGCCGCAGCGCGGGCCGGTGCGCCCGGGCGGGTGACCGGGTCCGGGCGCTCATGCGCGCGCGGGCGGCGCGGGCCGCCTGCTCGGCCGTGCGGAACACGGCGCCGTCGAGTCCGTCGAAATCGCGCGCGGACGAGAAGAACCGGACGCCGCGCCCCTCGGGGACGGCGATCCCGGCGGTGACCTCACCGATCTCGATCACCCGCGCGGGCTCGGTCGGCCCGAGGGCCGGGTCTGCGAGGTCGGGACGGTCTTCGGGCTGGTACTCTGCGAGACTGTGCATCGGATTGGGAACTCCCTGGGCCGGCTTCTCGCCGTGCCGGATCGCGGTGGCTGCTGCGGAGGGTCGACGGGGCTCAGCGTCGACAGCGCCGACGGGCGGCGGGGCAGCAGGGGGCGATCGGGAGCAGGGATCGAAGGGACGATGTGCGAGTGACCATCGGACGTCCTCCAGACTGAAGGACCGCGCGGCGCGGGGCCGGCGCAGTGCTTTAGCGTTTGATCACGCGGCGCAAGCTACGCTTCTCAAATGACCGCGGCCGGCCTTGTCGAGCGCCCGAGGGGCTCGGCCGAACCGGCATCCCTGAAAATGGGCGCGGCGCCGCGCACCGTCAACGGAACGGACTTCCGATTTTCCGGATCCGCCTGGCAGGAAGCCGGTCCCGAGCGCGCGTCCGAGAGGCGGATCGTTCAGGCCGCGGCGATCACCGCGGCGAGGTCGGAGAAGTCCGAGAAGATCCGGGCCGCCCCGGCCTCCGCGAGCCCGGCGCCCGCCGGGTCGTGCCCCCAGTGGCCGCCGCCGGTGAAGCCCGCGACCCGCATGCCGGCGCTCCGGGCCGCCGTGACCCCGGGGACGCTGTCCTCGATCACCAGGCAGGCCGCCGGAGCGACGCCCATCCGCTCGGCGGCGAACAGGAACAGGTCGGGGAAGGGCTTGCCCCGCGCCACCTGCGCCGAGGAGAAGACGCGGTCGCCGAACAGGGGGAGCAGCCCGGTCAGCGTCAGGGAGTGGCGCAGCCGCACCGGGTCGCTGCTCGACGCGACGCAGACCGGCAGGCCCACGGCGGCGACCGCCTCGGCGACGCCGCGCATCGCCCGCAGCTCGGCGTCGAACAGCGCTAGGGTCTCGGCCTTCACCGCCTCGACGAAGCCGTCGGGCGCGGTGACGCCGTAGTCGCGGGCGACGTGCGCCATGATCGAGGGCATCGCGGTGCCGGTGAAGCGCGCCCGCACGGTGGCGAAGTCGATGTCCGCGCCGATCCGGTTGAGCCCGGCCGTCAGGCAGGCGAGGCTCAGGGGCTCGCTGTCGACCAGGACGCCGTCGCAATCGAAGATCACGAGGCCGAGATTCGTCGCGCGCGCGTCCAAGGTCGACCGTTCCCGCACGGCCCGCCGCCGCCGGGCGACCCTGTGGCACGGGTCCGAAGGCCCGGCAACCGTGCGGATCGACGCTCGCGCCGGGCGCTTGCACCTTGCGGCGCGGCCCCATACTCCCGGGGCGGGCGCGCCGCTCCGGCGCCCACGGCCCGTAAGGCAAGGCTCAGAAGGCCCCGCGATGTTCCGCTTCCTGGCCCGCGTCCTGGGCTTCCTGCTGATGGCCGGCGGCTTCGTCGCGCTGGTCTACGACGGCGCCCGCTCCATCGCCAACAACGGGCTGCGGATGACGCCGCTCTCCGACGTGATCGCCACCCTGTTCAAGGACAAGGCCAGCGCCCTGCAGGGCAGCGTGGAGGGGGCGGCGCCCTGGCTCTGGCACATCCTGGGCCTGCCGCTCACCCTGGCGCCGGCCTCCCTGATCGGCCTCGGGCTCGGCGCGGTCCTGCTCTGGCTCGGCCAGCCGGGCCGGGAGCCGATCGGGTTCCTGACGAAGCCCTGACCCTCCGGGCGGCCTAGCGGGCCGCGAGCTTGGCCTCGGCCTCGGCCAGGGCGGCCTTCAGCCGCTCGATCTCGGCGGTCAGCGCGTAGTGCGCGCTGACGTCGAGCTGCGAGGCGAAGAAGTAGACCACCCGGCCCGCCTCGTCCCGTACCGGCCCGACGTAGAGGGCGTTCTGGAAGGTCGAGCCGTCCTTGCGGTAGTTGAGGACGTCGACCCGGACATCCTCCTCCCGCCGGACGGCCGCCCGGAGGCGGTCGACGGCCGCCGCCTCGGTGTCGGGCCCCTGCAGGAAGCGGCAATTCCGGCCGACCACCTCCATCCGGGTGTAGCCGGTCAGCTTCAGGAACGCGTCGTTCACGAAGACGATCGGGTTATCGTGCTGGGCCGGATCGGTGATGATCATCGGCATGCGGGTCGCCCGCACGGCGGCCGCGAAGGGGTCGCCCCGGTGCGCCCCCGCCTTGAGGTCGTCCGGCACGTGGCTCGTGGCGGTCCCGCCCGTCTCCATCCGGATCAGCCCCTCATAGCGCCGCGCAGGGCCGCCATCCGGCCCCCGCCTCTCGGGGCAACAAGCCGGAATTTGCCCGCGAGGTCCAGTCTCTCGCGGCGCGGTTCGCGGAGGCCTGCCACCAGCAGTCCCCGGCCGAGAACCCGGCCAGGAACCCGGCCGAGAACCCGGCCAGGAACCCGGCCAGGAACCCGGCCAGGAACCCGGCCAGGAACCCGGCCGGCTGTTGCGGCCTGGGCGGCACCGGCGTCAGCGGCCCGGTGGGAACCGGCGTCGCCGCCTGAGCCTCACGGGCTCCGGCTGTCGGGCCGCGTCTGCGGGCTCGGCACCGGGGCGCCGGCGGCGCTGCCCCGCAGGGGCGGCGTGCTGTTCGGGCTGCGCAGCACGATCAGGACGCTGCCGAGGACCGAGAGCGCGAGGGCGGTCGCGAGGAGGATGAAGAGCCAGCGGGGCATCCGGGGCCGTTAGCACATCGGAGCCGGCGCGCCGAGCGGCGCGCACGGCGGCGGACCGAACCAGCGGCCCACCGCCTCCCGCAGGCCGTCGAGGGCGTGCGCCGCCCCCGTCCAGGCGATGCAGCCGTCGGGACGGACCAGCATCGAGGGCCCCTCCGGGACCGCGACGCAGGTCACCCGCTCCGTGGCCGCGGCGACCATCCGGGAGGCCGCGCCGTCGGCGCTGCCGTCGACCAGGAGGCCCCGTCCGTCCTGCATCGCGCCGTAGAGCGTCGCGCCGCCGGGGCCGAGCGGCCCGTCGCCGGCCAGCCGGCCGACCGCGTCCTCGGCCGAGCCGAGATCGTACCGGGCGCTCAGGCCGCGCATCAGGCCGCCGAGGATCCGGCTGACCTCGTCGCTCTCCAGGAGCCGCGCCATCAGGTCGCGCAGCGCGCCCGATTGCGGATCGGGCCGCAGGATCGCCGCCTGGGCGCGGGTGTTGGCCGTGACGGCCTCGGCCACCGGGCGCCGCTCGGCCGTGTAGGTGTCGAGCAGGCTCTCGGGCATCTCCCCGCGCAGCACGGCGGCGAGCTTCCAGCCGAGATTGGCGGCGTCGCCCAGGCCGAGGCTCAGGCCCTGGCCGCCGAAGGGCGCGTGGACGTGCGCCGCGTCGCCAGCGAGCAGCACGCGGCCCCGGCGGTAGGTGTCGACGAGGCGCGTGTTGTCGGCCCACCGGTTCGCGACCTCGACCCGGGCGACGCGGACATCCGTGCCGCTGACCCGGCGCAGCACGGTCTCGATCTCGTCGCGGGTGACGGGCGCCTGCCGGTCGGCCGGCGGGCCGCTGAAATCCAGCATGAACAGGCGGCGCGGGAACGGCCCGTTTCCGTAGACGCCCCCCGGTCCGCGGTGCCAGCCGACCGGCAGCGCGCCGGCGGGATCGTCGAGATCGGCGATCGCCTGGTACATGGTCAGCGTCGGCGGCGTGCCGGGGAACGCGAAGCCGGCCATCTTGCGGACCGCGCTGCGGCCGCCGTCGCAGCCGACGAGATAGGCGCAGCGGACGCGCGCGTCGCCCGTCGGCGCGGTCCAGGCCACCTCGACCCCGTCGGCCGCCTCCGCGAAGCCCGTGAGCGTGCAGCCGCGGCGCAGGTCGATCCCGAGCGCCGCGGCGCGGTCGAGCAGCATGGCTTCGAGGCTCTGCTGATCGACCGCGCGCATGCGCCGGTCCGGTTCCGCCTGGGGGTCGCGGCGGATGAACAGGAAGCCGAAATGGCCGCTGACCTTCGCCCCGCGCGGGCCGCCGCCGATCTGACCCGGCAAGCGGTCCATCGCCGCGAGGCTCCGCGCCTCGGCGGCCTCGATCGCCGCGCCCATCCCCCGCCGCTGCAGCGCCTCGACGCCCAGTGGGCCGATCCCCAGCGCCTTGATGGTAGTGCTCGGCGCGGTGAGGCGCTCCAGCACCCGGACGCGCGCGCCCCCGAGGGTCAGCTCGATGGCGGTGAGGAGCCCGACCGGCCCGGCTCCGGCCACGACGACGTCGATCGGCTCTTTCATGGACTCGATCCATTTATGGACTCAGTCCATAAATGGATGTGGTATGAGATAGCGCATGTCAACGCCCCCCGACCGCCGGTCCCGCAAGCGCCTCGCCACCCGGCAGGCCATCTCCGACGCCGCCACGCAGCTGTTCCTGGAGCGCGGCTTCGACGCCGTGACGGTGGATGAGATCGCGGCGGCGGCCGATGTCGGCCGGATGACCGTGTTCAACCACTTCCCCCGCAAGGAGGACATGTTCTACGACCGCGACGAGGCGGGCCGCGAACTCCTGCGCGAGACCCTGCGGCAGCGCGATCCCCGCGTCGCGCCGGTCGAGACGCTGCGCCAGCTGGCCCACCGGCTGGTGACGGACCGGAACCCGGTCGTGGAATTCTCCGCGCGCAGCGGCGCCTTCGTGGCGACCGTGGCGGGGAGCGAGACGCTCAAGGCCCGGGCCCGGGCGATCCGTGACGAGCTCGCGGCCGTGGTGCGGGTCGCGCTCGCCGAATCCGTCGGGCGCGGGCCGGAGGATCCCGACGCCGACCTGGCGGCCGGCCTGCTGCTGGCGACCTGGAGCGTGGCCTTCCTCCAGGCGCACCGGACCTTCCGGGCGACCCGGCGGACGGAGGCGGCGAACGCCGCCTTCCTGGCGATCATCGACCGGGGTACGGCCGGGATGCGGGCGGCGCTGGCCGGCACGCCCTACGCGGCGGCCGCCGCGTCCTGAGGATCGGCGGCCGCCGCGCGGGCCCGGCCTACGGCGCCTTCAGCACCGCCCGGCAGGCGGCGGGCAGCGCCGCCATGGTCATGGCGGGCTTGGCCTTCGGCGGCGTCTTCGGCGGCTTCGGGTGGAGCACCGCGTCCGAGAACCAGTAGCCGAGGTCGTCGCAGCCGTCGCCGGACGGGGGCGCGCCCTGCGGCTGACAATCCTCCTGGCCGGCCGGGCAGGCGAGCCGGATATGGTAGTGGTAATTGTGCCCGTACATTGGGCGCACCTTGGACATCCAGCGGCTGCCCGCGGCGTCGCGGCAGAGGGCCTTCTTGATCGCCGCGTTGACGAAGATGCGCTCCACCTCCGGCTGCTCGGCGGTGATCTTGATCAGCTGCAGGTGCGTCGGCGTCCAGACCTCGGGATCGATGTCGAGGCGGTCGCGGCGGACCATGTCGGTGGCCGAGGTCTCCTCGCGCTCCGCCCGGCTCATGCGGTGGTCGGGCATCGGCGTCAGCCAGACATCGGCGTCGATGCCGATCTGGTGCGAGGCGTGGCCGGTGATCATCGGGCCGCCCCGCGGCTGGGCCATGTCGCCCACGAGCAGGCCGGGCCAGCCGACCCGGGCGGCCTTCTGCGACAGCCGCTCGATGAAGTCGACGAGGTAGGGCGTGCCCCACATCCGGTTGCGGGACGGGCGCATGACCTGCCAGTTCGGCCCGTCCATCGGCAGCGCCTCGCCGCCGGCGAAGCAGCCCTTGGCGTAGAAGCCGTAGATGTGGGCCGGACCGGAGGACGCCTTGGTGACCCGCCCGAACAGGGCCTTGGCGGGCGTCGAGGGCGCGTCGGGATGCTCCAGGGGCGGCAGCGGCTTCGGATTGACGCTGCCGCGATCCTGGGCCTGCGCGGCGGCGGGCAGGAGCAGGGCGGCGAGCGCGAGGCTCTGGGCGAAACGCGGCATCGGCATGCGGGGGGCTGTTCGTCCGGCTGAAGAGGGCGGGCGCGGGCGCCCGCCGGAACGTGGCCCAGGGGCGGGGCGTTTTTCGGGCAGACGGCGCGCGCCGCGCGGAAACGGTCGGGAGGCGACGATGACGGCCACGGGAACGGGAACGGCGACCGGTCAGCCCGGCACGGCGGATCCCGCCGACAGGGCGCCCCGCCGCCTGATCGCCAGCGATCGGGTCATCGGGACGGATGTCCGCCGGCCCGACGGGACCCGGGTCGGACGGATCGAGCGGCTGATGCTCGACAAGGTCTCCGGCCGGGTCGCCTACGCGGTGATGAGCTTCGGCGGATTCCTGGGCCTCGGCGAGGACTTCTACACGCTGCCCTGGTCGGTGCTGCGGTTCGAGCCGCAGCACGACGCCTACGTGGTCGACATCACCGAGGAGCAGCTGCGCGCCGCCCCGGCCCGCACCCCCGAGGGCACCGATCCGGCCGCGGACGGCGCCTGGGAGGAGCAGATCCACCGCTACTACGACGCGGCGCCCTACTGGGGCATCTAGGCGGCGCCGCGACCGTCGGCGGGTCTCAGCGGACGTGGCGCGTGACCGGCCCGCACCAGCCGGGCAGGTAGTCGGCGTCCTTGGACTTGGCGAGCGACATCGCCCGCTCCAGGGCCGAGGAGAAGTCGTTCTCGATCCGCTTCTCCTTGATGTTCCGCCGCAGGAAGTCGGCCCAGAGGAACTCGCTGAACGGCGTCGTGTCCTTCGCGAAGCCGCCGGCCCGGCGCAGCTCGCCGGCGAGGCTGCGATAGGGGTCGTCCACCAGGGCGTCGACCGATTTCGGGATGTCGTCGAAGTGCTGGCGCACGCCGTCGGCGTCGTAGGGATGGGTCCAGGACTTGTGGTCGCAGACCGTCCAGAACGCACCCTTGTCGAGGTAGTGCAGGTCGGCCACCACGGTGACGAGCACGCTCTCGACGCCCTCCTCGTGCAGGGCGCGGGAGAGGTGATGGTGGTCGATGATGTAGTGGCGCTTCTTCGGGCCGAGCAGCGTCGGGATCATGTGGGCGCCGAGGAATTCCTTCTTCTTCTCGCCGTCGTAGTCCCGCCAGCGCCGCCGCTTCTCCGCCACTTCCCGGTAGCCCACCGTCATCTGCGTCGGGCGCAGCTCCGCGATCGGGATGGTCTTGAGCAGCGGCTCTCGGTTGGCCATGAGGTCTCCTTCCTGCGTGGATTTGTCACGCGATCGTCACAACCTATTCAGGATCGGGAGACCGGCCAGGGCGCGCGGCGCTCACGTTTCCGGCATCGCGCGGACGGCTTCCAGCACGAACACGCGGATCGCCGACGACAGGTTCTGCCCGTCGCGGCCGGCGTCGATGTGCCCGATGAGGGCCTGGACCGACTGGCCCCGCGCCTCCGCGATCGCCCGCAGGGACACCCAGAACGGGTCCTCCAGCGACACGCTGGTCCGGTGGCCGGCGATCATCACGGAGCGCTTAGTGATGCCCGGGCTCATGGCGAGGCGGCTGCGCGTCCCGTCCTCGCGAGTGGAGCGAAGCGATCCAGGGCAGCGCGACCCTGGTCTGCGTGGCGCGACTGGATCGCTTCGCTCCGCTCGCGAGGACGGTGGGGCTGCTGCATCCGGATTTGCTCTCAGTCTGCCGGATCGGGCTCGTCCCGCTCCAGGCGGTGGCCCTCGTGCCGCTCGGCCTCCAGGGCCTTGCGGCGCTGCTGGAGGGTCTTGGCCTTCTTCGGCTGCCCGAAGGCGATGCGGTTGGACTCGGCCTTCGCGTCGGCCTCGGCCCGGGCCTTCGCCTTGCGGACCTGACGCAGGTTGATGATCTCGGCCATGGATCGTCTCCCGGCAATGGCGGCCGGCGCGGGACATCCGCGCCGGCCGAGTCGCGAAATCAGTCGGCGCTCGGCGCCAGCATGGTCTCCGGCCGGACCACGCGCTCGAACTCCTCCTCGGTCACGTAGCCGAGGCGCAGCGCCTCCTCCTTGAGGGTCGTGCCGTTCTTGTGCGCGGTCTTGGCGATCTCGGCGGCCTTGTCGTAGCCGATCGAGGGGGCGAGCGCGGTCACCAGCATGAGCGAGCGGCTCATCAGGTCGGCGATCTTGTCCTCGTTGGCCTTGATGCCGACGACGCAATTGTCGGTGAAGCTCACCGCCGCGTCGGCGAGCAGGCGGATCGACTGCAGCACCGCGTTGGCGATCACCGGCTTGAACACGTTGAGCTCGAAATTGCCCTGGGAGCCGGCGAAGCTCACCGTGGTGCCGTTGCCGATCACCTGGGCGCAGACCATCGTCAGGGCCTCGCACTGGGTCGGGTTGACCTTGCCGGGCATGATCGACGAGCCGGGCTCGTTCTCGGGCAGCGACAGCTCGCCGAGGCCCGAGCGCGGGCCCGAGCCGAGGAAGCGGATGTCCTGCGCGATCTTGAACAGGCCGGCGGCGAGCGCCGACAGCGCGCCCTGCGTGAACACGAGGGCGTCGTGGGTGGCCAGCGCCTCGAACTTGTTCTCGGCCGACGTGAACGGCAGGCCGGTCAGCTCGGCGACCTTGGCGGCGAAGCGCTCGGCGAATTCCGGATGGGCGTTGAGGCCGGTGCCGACCGCGGTGCCGCCCTGGGCGAGCGCCAGCACCCCCGGCAGGGTCGCGGCGACCCGCGAGCCGCCGAGCGCGACCTGCGCGACGTAGCCGGAGAATTCCTGGCCGAGCGAGACCGGCGTCGCGTCCTGCAGGTGGGTGCGGCCGATCTTGACGATCGCGTCGAACGCCTTGGCCTTGGCGTCGAGCGCCGCGTGCAGGTGGCTGAGCGCCGGCAGCAGACGTCCCTGGATCTCGCGGGCCACCGCGATGTGCATGGCGGTGGGGAAGGTGTCGTTGGAGGACTGGCCGCGGTTGCAATGGTCGTTCGGGTGGACCGGAGACTTGCCGCCGCGCTGCCCGCCCAGGCGCTCGTTGGCGAGGCTGGCGATCACCTCGTTGGCGTTCATGTTCGACTGCGTGCCCGAGCCGGTCTGGTAGATGACGAGCGGGAACTCGTCGTCGTGGCGGCCCTCCACCACCTCGGCGGCCGAGGCCGCGATGGCGTCGGCGAGCTTCGCGTCGAGGGCGCCGAGATCCTTGTTCACCAGGGCGGCGGCCTGCTTCACCACCCCGAGGGCGTGGACCAGCGGCGCCGGCATCCGGTCGGTGCCGATCTTGAAGTTCTGGATCGAGCGCTGCGTCTGCGCGCCCCAGTAACGGTGGGCCGGGACCTCGATCGGACCGAAGGTGTCGGACTCGGTGCGGGTGGCGGTCTCGGTGGGCGACATCGTGGCCTCTACGTCTGGTGCAGTGCGGTGCCTACTTAAATGAGGCGCGGGTGAATCGCGATGCCGGTTTTCCCGGCGCGCCGACAAGGGCGGGGCTCTGTTCCCGCCGGACAAGGAGCCGATGAGCGCGACGATCGATCTCTCCGAGCCGAAGGCCGCCACCCGGTTCCGCCCGACCGTACCGCCTCCGCTGAGGGAGCCGCTCGGCCTGTTCGAGTTCCTGCGCGCGGCGCGGAAGAACCCGATCACCACCTGGATGGACGCGCATTTCAAGCTGCCGGTGGTGGCCGCCGAGGGCGCGATGGGCCGCATCACCCTGGTGAGCGACCCGGCGCTGATCCGCTACCTCCTCATCGAGAACCCCGACGGCTACCGCAAGGACGACCTCCAGCGCCGCGTGCTCGCCCCCGGGCTCGGCAACGGCCTGCTCAGCGCCGAGGGCGACGAGTGGCGGCTCCAGCGCCGGACGCTGGCGCCGATCTTCAACGCCCGCACGGTCCAGGGCTTCTCCGACGCGATGAACGCCGCCGGCGCGCGCCTCGGCCGGCGCCTCGTCCGCCGCGACGGCAAGCCGGTCGACGTCGCCCTTGAGATGACCCGCGTCACCCTCGACGTGCTGGAGCGGACGATCTTCACGCAGGGATTGCCGAGCGATCCCGACGCCCTGGGCCGCGCCATCACGCGCTTCCTGGAGGCCGTCGGGCCGATCGACCCCCTCGACGTGTTCGGCGTGCCCGACTTCGTGCCGCGGATCGGCCGCCTGCGGGCGCGTCCGGCGGGCCGCTTCTTCGCCGAGGTGGTCGACGAGCTCATCGCCCGGCGCAAGGCGCTGATGGCGGGGGGCGAGGCGCCGCGCGACCTGCTGACGCTGCTGCTCGCCGCGCAGGATCCCGAGACCGGCAACGGGCTCTCCGATCTCGCCGTGAAGGCCAACATCGTCACCTTCATCGCCGCCGGCCACGAGACCACGGCCAATTCCCTGACCTGGGCGCTCTACTGCCTGTCGCAGGATCCCGCCGCGCAGGCGCGGGTCGAGGCCGAGGTCGACGCGGCCGGGCCGGGGGATTTCGCCGTCGAGCGCCTGCCCTTCACCCGGGCGGTGATCGAGGAGGCGATGCGCCTGTTCCCGCCGGTCCCGTTCCTCAGCCGGCAGGCGGTCCGCGACGACCGGCTCGGCCGGATCAAGGTGCCGCGGGGCTCGCTGGTGATGGTGGCGCCCTGGGTGCTCCACCGCCACCGGCTGCTCTGGGACGACCCGGAGGCCTTCGTGCCGGAGCGGTTCCTGCCCGGGAACCGGGACGCGATCCCGCGCTTCGCCTACCTGCCGTTCGGGGCCGGCCCGCGGGTCTGCATCGGCCAGAGCTTCTCGATCCAGGAGGCGGTGATCGTGCTGGCCCACGTGGTCCGGGCGGTGCGCTTCCGGCTGACGGCGGATCACCCGCCGGTCACGCCGCTCCACCGAGTGACGCTCCGGCCGGAGCACGGGCTGCGCATGGAGGCGACGGCGCGGGGCTAGTCGCCCCGCCGCGCTTCGAGCCTGCGCGTGTTGCGGTCGTGGATCCGGCTCGCGATCCGGACACCGACGAGGATCGTCGCCGACATGGCGAGGGCCAGCGCGGGGATCTGGTCGGCATAAGCTTGGGTCATGCGATCAATCCTCCGGACGCCGGAATCTGATCATGATCTGACCCATCGGATGTAGGACGATCGCCGCGATCAGCGAAGTCCGGCCGCCATCGGCGAACAGATCCAGACGCCGCCGCGCCAGGGGATCGATGACCGCGATGCCGACCGCCGCGATGGCCGGCGGGCTCAGCAGGGTCGCGGCTCGCTCGAGACCCTCGCTGCAGCGCTCGGCGCGATGCTCCCGCCCACTCGCCGACCGCACCGGCGGCGCGACCGTGCCGTCCACCGCTCGAACCCCCAGCTATCGCGCCGGCCCGGGGAGAGTTCAGCTCTTCTTGCGGAAGGCGTCCAGGCTCACGACCTCGGCGCTGCCCTCCTCGCCCTCCTTCTTGGCGGCGGGGCGGGGGGCCTTCTCGTCGGACGTGCCGGCGGCCTTCTCGCCCTGGGCGGCGGGCGCGGGAAGCCCCTTCGGCGCGCTCGCGCCGATCGTGGCGAGACCGGCGCTCTTGGGCCGCACCTCGCCGGGTTCCGAGCCGGCCCCGCGGGGACCGGGCTTGGCCGGGGCGGCGTTCGCCTCCTCGGGGGTCTCGCCGGCCTCGCTGAGGTCGAACTTCAGGCCGAACTGCACGGAGGGGTCGAAGAAGCCCGACAGGGCGTCGAACGGCACCAGCAGGCGCTCCGGCACGCCCGAGAAGGACAGGCCGACCTCGAAGGCGTGCTCGGTGACGTTGAGGTCCCAGAACTGGTGCTGCAGGACGATGGTCATGTCCTGCGGGTACTTCTCGCGCAGGGCCTGCGACATCCGCACGCCGGGGGCTTCCGTCCGGAACGAGACGTAGAAATGGTGCTCGCCCATCAGCCCCTCGCGGGCCGCGTCGGTCAGCACCTTGCGCACCACGCCGCGCAGGGCGTCCTGTACCAGGAGATCGTAGCGGATCAGGTCGTCTGCCATCTGCGGTCGCGCTCTAGCCCGGTCTGCCCGGCGCCCCGCCGCGGATGGCCGGACCGAGGACTTGAAGTGGAGGCTTCTGTTGCCAGGCGCCTCCGAACCCCGCCTATGCGGTGCTACCCGCGAGGACTTCAGGTCGGTATTGGGGACCGCTTACGCGGCCACCGCCACCGGAGCAAAGTTGTCGTTGGCAACTATTGCGAAGGCCCGATAACGGCGGAACCATGCCGAGCGAAAGTCCAACCTTTACGCCCTCGTCGATCCTACTTCGCCCCCGCCGAAGCCCAGGCGCCGGGCATGCACCTTGCGGCAGCATGTCCTGGGCTCGGGTGGAGGCGCCGGGTACCGCCCCCGGGTCCGATAGGTTTATTGCGAAGAACGTTTATCGCCATAGCCGGCCTCGCGACCGGCTCGTGAGATATAGAGGGGATCGGTCCGGTTTTGAAGCCCGATCGTGTCGCGCCGCTGTCTCATTTGGAGCCTCGGGGCGAGGCTGTTGCCGGAAGTGCGCAGTCGCGCGCCGCCGCCGCCGATGAGCGGGGCCCGCTCGCGCGCGTCTGGGCCGCGACGTGGCGGCTCGGCGCCCTGGTCGCCCTCGTGGTCGTCTATCTCGGCGCGGCGAGCCTGCTGTCGCTCGCCACGGTGCGCGTCGGCTTCGACCTGTGGAGCGGGATCGACCCGTTCCTGCCCCCCGAGCGGCGCCCGTTCCTGGGCGCGGTGGAGCTCGCCCACCGGGCCTTCGCGATCGACGCCCTGCGCCAGGTCTACCTCGCCGCCCTGGTGCTCGGCGGCGCGTGGTGGCGCGACCGGGCCGGCTGGCGGCGGCGCCTCGCCCTCGACCGCGAGCGGCCGAACGGGATGCGGCCGGTCGCGCTGCTCGGCCTGCTCCTGGTCTGGCCCGTGCTGCACATCGCCTGGGTCACCGGCACGGCGGAGCTGTTCGGCGCGAGCTTCGGCCAGCACGTGCGGCTGTCGCCGTTCATGAGCCAGGCCGCGGTCGCGGCGTGGCTCGTCTATCTGGCGATCCTGGCGCCGGTGGCCGAGGAGCTGCTGCTGCGCGGCGAGGCCTTCGCCCGCGCCCGGGCGGCCGTCGGGCCCGCCGGGGCGATCCTGGTCACCGCGCTCGTCTTCGCCGCCGCCCACATCTCGTCCTGGGGTCTCGCCAGGCCGGTCTCGCTGCTGCCCCTCGCCCTGGCGCTGGGCTGGCTGCGCTGGCGGACCGGCCGGCTCTGGCCCGGCATCGCCCTGCACGGCTGGTCGAACCTCGCTTTGGTGACCTACCTGCTCTGGCCGGCGTGAGGGCCTGTCCGGGGGGGGGAGGGCGCCGGTCGGACGCCGCACCCGGACGGGCTCCCGGCGCGACGGCGGTGGACATGTCGCGGCGGCGCGCTTGCCGGCCGGCGCGCCGGCGCGCAGGAATGGGCGATGGACGCTTACCACGACCTGCTCCGGCGCATCCTCGACGCGGGCGTCGCCAAGGACGACCGCACCGGGACCGGCACGCTCTCGGTCTTCGGCCACCAGATGCGCTTCGACCTGTCGGCGGGCTTCCCGCTGGTCACCACGAAGCGGCTGCACCTGCGCTCGATCATCCACGAGCTGCTCTGGTTCCTGGCCGGCGACACCAACGTGGCCGCGCTGAAGGCGAACGGCGTGACGATCTGGGACGAGTGGGCCGACGCGAACGGCGATCTCGGCCCGGTCTACGGCCGGCAGTGGCGCTCGTGGGAGAAGCCCGGGGGCGGCACGGTCGACCAGATCGCCTGGGTGCTCGACGAGATCCGGCGCAACCCCGATTCCCGCCGCCTGATCGTCTCGGCCTGGAACCCGGCCGACCTCGACCGGATGGCGCTCGCGCCCTGCCACTGCCTGTTCCAGTTCTACGTCAGCGAGGGG
This sequence comes from Methylobacterium sp. NMS14P, assembly GCF_028583545.1. Classification (NCBI taxonomy): domain Bacteria; kingdom Pseudomonadati; phylum Pseudomonadota; class Alphaproteobacteria; order Hyphomicrobiales; family Methylobacteriaceae; genus Methylobacterium; species Methylobacterium sp. NMS14P. Next base: position 5,223,602 of record NZ_CP087106.1, read on the forward strand.
CGGCTCTCCTGCCAGCTCTACCAGCGCTCGGCGGACGCCTTCCTGGGCGTGCCCTTCAACATCGCGAGCTACGCGCTCCTGACCCACATGATCGCCCAGGTCACCGGCCTCGGGGTCGGCGACTTCGTCCACACCTTCGGCGACGCGCATCTCTACCGAAATCATATGGAGCAGACCCGGACCCTGCTGGCCCGGGAGCCGCGTCCGCTGCCGCAGCTGCGGCTCAACCCGGAGGTCCGCGACCTCTTCGCCTTCCGGTACGAGGACATCGCCATCACGGGCTACGAGCCGCATCCCGCCATCGCCGCCCCGGTGGCGGTATGAGCCCCCTCGTCTCCCTGGTCGCCGCCGTCGCCCGCAACGGCGTGATCGGCCGCGACAACGGGCTCGCCTGGCGTCTCTCCAGCGATCTCAAGCGCTTCAAGGCCCTGACCATGGGCAAGCCGATGCTGATGGGCCGGCGCACCTGGGACTCGATCGGCCGGCCGCTGCCGGGGCGCCGCACCCTGGTGCTCACCCGGGACACGGGCTTCCGCGCCGAGGGGGTCGAGACCGTCCACGACTGGGAATCCGCGCTGGCCGCCGCCGGGGCGGAGCTGATGGTGGTCGGCGGTGCCGAGATCTACGCGCTCGCACTCCCGCACGCCGACCGGCTCCATCTCACCGAGGTCGAGGCGGAGCCCGCCGGCGACGTGCGATTCCCCGCCTTCGACCGCGCCCGCTTCCGGGAGACGTTCCGCGAGGCGCACCCCGCGGGACCGCGGGACGAGCACGCCTTCGCCTTCGTCGACTGGGAGCGCGCACGCTGAGGCGCGCCGCCGCATTTGCGTTCCGCGCCGCGCATGCCCACCTGCCAGCCTTGACAGCACGGGGCGTGCGCCCGCAGGTGCCTGACAGGTGCGCGCGCTCACGCCGGGCCTGCACATCCTGCGGGAAGATGCGCGTGCGGGCTCTCGAGGCCTCCAACCGGGTGCGGTCGCGGTGCGATCGGTCCGAATGGTCGGGACTAGGCGGGCGAGCGTGGCCGTTCAGGCAGGGGGCGCCGGCCGGGACGTGGGCCGGGCGCGGACAGGCAGGAGACGACGGCTAGGATGCCTTGGAGCAATCAGAGCGGCGGCGGGGGCCCGTGGGGCCGGCCCGGCGGCAACGGCGGCGGTCCCTGGGGTGGTGGCGGTGGCGGCGGCGGGGGCAAGACGCCGCCGAACCTCGAGGATCTGCTCCGGCGCGGGCAGGATCGCCTGCGCGGCCTGATCCCGGGCGGCGGCGGCTCGGGCGGCGGCTACGGCGGCGGCGGCTCGACCGGCGTCGGCGGCGGCCGCAGCGCGGCGGTCATCGCCGTCCTGGCCATCGCCATCTGGCTCGCCACCGGCTTCTACACCGTCTACCCCCGGCAGGTCGGCATCGAGACGATCTTCGGCCGCTACGTCGGCACCAAGGGCGAGGGCCTGCGCTACAACTTCCCCTATCCGATCGGCGGGGTGGTGAAGCCGGATGTCGGCTCCCAGAACTCGATCCAGATCGGCTTCCGCTCCGGCCCGAACGGCCAGGGCCGCACCCGCGACGTGCCGGACGAGAGCCTGATGCTCACCGGCGACGAGAACATCGTCGACCTCGACTTCGAGGTGCAGTGGCGGGTCAACCCGCTGAAGGCCTCCGACTTCGTGTTCAATCTTCAGAACCCGGAGGGCACCATCAAGGCGATCTCCGAGAGCGCGATGCGCGAGGTGATCGGCCGCCGCAACATCCAGGCGATCCTCACCAACGAGCAGTCGAGCATCGCCCAGGAGGTGAAGGAGATGGTCCAGAAGGCGCTCGACGAGTACGGCGCCGGCGTGCGCATCGAGGTGGTGCAGCTCGTCTCGGTCAACCCGCCGCCGGAGGTGCGCCCCGCCTTCATCGACGTGAACGCGGCCCAGCAGGACGCCGACACGGCGCAGAACGAGGCCAAGACCTACGCCAGCCGCGAAGTGCCGCAGGCCCGCGGTAAGGCGTCCCAGATCGTCCAGCAGGCCGAGGCCTACCGGACGAAGGCGACCGCCGACGCCACCGGCCAGGCCGCGCGCTTCAGCGAGGTCTATGCCTCCTACAAGGCCGCCCCGGCGATCAGCCGCGAGCGGATCTTCCTGGAGACGATGGAGAAGGTCCTGGGCTCCGTGAACAAGGTGATCATCGACCAGAACGGGACGCAGCCCGGCGGCGCGACCGCGGCCGGCGTGCTGCCGGTCCTGCCGCTCTCCGAGTTCGGCGCCCGCGCCCAGACCCAGACGGGAGCCGCCCGATGAAGCAGGCTCTCCGCACCGGCCTGATCGTGGTCGCGGCGATCGTCGCGATCGGCCTCTACGCCTCGATCTTCACCGTCGGCCAGATGCAGCAGGCGCTCGTCCTGCAGTTCGGCCGCGTCCGCGCCGTCCTCAACGCCACCGGCGAGGACAAGCCCGGCCTCTACTTCAAGATCCCGTTCATGGAGAACGTGGTCATCTTCGACAAGCGCGTCCTCGACCTCGACCTGCCGGTGCAGACGGTGCTCACCGCCGACCGGCAGAACCTGGAGGTGGACGCCTTCGCGCGCTACCGGATCGTCGATCCGCTGCGCTTCTACCAGGCGGTGGGCAATATCGGGCTGGCCAACCAGCGGCTCGCGAGCTTCGCCAATTCCGGCCTGCGCAACGTGCTCGCCCGCTCGACCCGCGACGCGATCGTGAAGACCGATCGCGGGCAACTGATGCACCAGATCCAGGAGGACGTGAACCGGCAGGCCAAGGCGCTCGGCATCGAGATCGTCGACCTGCGCATGACCCGCGTCGACCTGCCCGCGCAGAACTCGGCCGCCGTCTACCGGCGGATGAAGACCGAGCGCGAGCGCGAGGCCGCCGACATCCGCGCCAACGGCGATCAGATCGCCGCGACGATCCGCGCCAAGGCCGACCGCGAGGTCACGGTGATCCTCGCCGAGGCGACGCAGAAGTCCGAGCAGCTGCGCGGACAGGGTGACGCGGACAAGAACCGCATCCTCGCCGACGCGTTCGGCAAGGACGCGGACTTCTTCAGCTTCTACCGCTCGATGCAGGCCTACGAGAGCGGGCTGAAGGGATCCGACACCCGCCTGGTGATCAGCCCGAACACGGACTTTTTCCGCTTCTTCAGCGATCCGCAGGGCCGGGCACCCGCCCCGGCGGCCCGCGGGCCGCGCGGACCGGCCGATCCGGGCGCCACCACCGGGTCGACGACCGGCTCCACGGCCGGGACGGCGCGCTGAGGGGACCGTTGGCGCCCCGGCGCCCGGGGACTATCGTGCAGGACAACCCGCGGGCGATCGGCCATCGGTCGAGGCCCGCGGGACCGGAAACGCGTTCTTGAAGAGGTCGACCATGCACCCCGTCGCGAGCGCCCCAGAGGCGCCGTTCGGCCGCGCCCCGGCGCAGCCCCGCTCCCGCGCCCGCGCGCTGATGGCCTCGATCCTGATCGGCGCCTCCGTCAGCGTCTCCGTGGCCGCGGCCGCCCTGCCGGTCCCGGCCTTCGCCAAGGGGCCGGCCTCCCTCGCCGACCTCGCCGACCAGGTCACCGACGCGGTGGTGAACATCTCCGCGTCCACCACGGTCGAGGCCCGCGCCGGCCGCGCCGGGCCGCAGGTGCCCCCGGGCACCCCGTTCGAGGACCTGTTCGAGGAGTTCTTCAACCGGCGCGGCGGCCGTGGCGGCGGCGGCGGTGGCGGTGACAGCGACGGGCCGCGCCAGCAGCGCAAGTCGAACTCCCTCGGCTCCGGCTTCATCATCGATTCCGCCGGCCTCGTGGTGACGAACAACCACGTCATCGGCGACGCCAACGACATCCAGGTCATCCTGCACGACGGCACCAAGCTGAAGGCCGAGATCGTCGGCAAGGACTCGAAGATCGACCTCGCGGTCCTGCGGGTGAAGCCCCCGGCCGACCGCACGCTGAAGGCCGTGCCGTTCGGCGATTCCGACAAGATGCGGCCGGGCGACTGGGTCATCGCCATCGGCAACCCGTTCGGTCTCGGCGGCTCGGTCTCGGCCGGCATCGTCTCGGCGCGGGGCCGGAACATCGAGTCCGGACCCTACGACAACTACATCCAGACCGACGCGGCCATCAACAAGGGCAATTCCGGCGGCCCGCTGTTCAACATGGACGGCGAGGTCATCGGCATCAACACGGCGATCCTGTCGCCGACCGGCGGCTCGGTGGGCATCGGCTTCGCGGTCCCGTCGGGCACGGCGAAGCCCGTGATCGACCAGCTCCGCGACTTCGGCGAGGTCCGCCGCGGCTGGCTCGGCGTGCGCATCCAGAACGTCGACGACACCACCGCCGAGGCGCTCAACCTCAAGGGCGGCGCGCGGGGCGCCCTGGTGGCCGGCGTCGACGAGAAGGGACCGGCCAAGACCGCCGGGATCGAGGTCGGCGACGTGATCCTGAAGTTCAACGGCGCGCCGGTGAAGGCCTCGGGCGACCTGCCGCGCATCGTCGCCTCGACCCCGGTGGGCCAGAAGGTCGACGTGGTCGTCATGCGCAAGGGCGAGGAGGTGACGAAGCCCGTCACCCTCGGCCGCTTGGAGGACAGCGACAAGCCGCAGCTCGCCAACCTGCGCCAGCCGGAGCCCGAGAGCGCGACCCGGCAGGCGCTGGGCCTCAACCTCTCCGGCATGACCGACGAGCTGCGCAAGAAGTACTCCATCAAGGACACCGTGAAGGGCGTGGTCGTCACCCGCGTCGACCCGAACTCGACCGCCGCCGACAAGCGGATCCAGCCCGGCGAGGTGATCGTCGAGGTCGGCCAGGAGGCGGTGAGCACCCCCGCGGAGGTGACCAAGCGGATCGAAGCCCTGAAGAAGGACGGGCGCAAGTCGGTGCTGCTGCTGGTGGCGGGCGCCACCGGCGACGTGCGCTTCGTGGCCGTCGGCCTCGACTGAGCGGCCTCATCCGCGTTGCCGAGGGCCGTCGCTCCGCGGGGAGCGGCGGCCCTCGCGCGTTCGGGGGGGCGGCGTTGACGCGCCGCCGCGGGGCTCAGGCGCTCGCCGCGGTTATCGCCCTGACCCGCGCCCTCCACTGAGCCTCACCCCACGAACTCCGCCGCCGCGTAGCCCTGCAGGTACAGGAGCGCGGTGAGGTCGCCGTGCTCGACCCGGACGCGCGCCGCGGCCGCGACCGCGGGCTTCGCCCGGAACGCCACGCCGAGGCCGGCCTCGCCCAGCATGTCGAGGTCGTTGGCGCCGTCGCCGACCGCGAGGGTCTCGGCGGCGCCGAGGCCCAGATGTCCGCGCAGCGCGATCAGCGCCGCGCGCTTCTCGGCCTTCCCGACGATCGGGTCCTCGACGCGGCCGGTGAGCCGCCCGTCCGCCACGCCCAGCACGTTGGACCGGTGCTCGTCGAAGCCGATCATCGCGGCGATCGGGCCGGTGAACAGCGTGAAGCCCCCGGAGACCAGGCAGGTATGGGCGCCGTGCGCCCGCATCGTCCGCACCAGCGTGCGGCCGCCCGGGGTCAGGGTCAGGTGCTCGGCTATCAGCCCGTCGACGGCGCCGACCGGGATGTCCTTCAGGAGCGCGACGCGCTCGCGCAGGGCCGGCTCGAAGGCGATCTCGCCGCGCATCGCCCGCTCGGTGATCGCCGCCACGTGGTCCTTGAGGCCGAGCGTCCCGGCGAGCTCGTCGATGCATTCCTGCTCGATCATGGTGGAATCCATGTCGGCCAGGAACAGGCGCTTGCGCCTGTGCGCGTCGGCGGGCAGCACCGCGAGGTCGATCGGCTCGCCGGTCAGCGCCGTCCGCAGCCTGTCGGTGAGGGACGCCGCGGCCGCGGGCTCCCCCGGCACCGGCAGCTCGGCCGCGACCTCGCCGTGCAGGATCCGGGGCTGGTGCTCCGTCCGCAGCACGGCGCGCGTCTCGGCCAGCACCGCGTCGGTGATGGACGGCCGATCCGGGTTTGCTATCAGGACCGCGACCAGCATCGTGGAGTTTCGCCTTGCCGCCAGACCGGGAGGAAGCCGGGGGGCGCCCGGCCGCGGTCCTCATCGCAGGGCCCACCGCCTCGGGCAAGTCGGCGCTGGCCGCCCGTCTGGCGGAGCGTCGCGGCGGCGTGGTGATCAACACCGATTCCATGCAGGTCTACGCGGACCTGCGCCGCCTGACCGCCCGGCCCGACCCGGACGAGGAGGCGCGGGTGCCCCACCGGCTCTACGGCCACGTCGACGGCGCCGTGAACTACTCCGCGGGGCACTTCTCGCGGGAGGCGGCGGCGCTGCTGGCGACGCTCGGCGGGCGCCTGCCGGTCTTCGTGGGCGGCACCGGCCTGTACTTCCGGGCGCTGGAGCAGGGCTTCTCGGAGCTGCCGCCGGTGCCCGAGGCGGTGCGCGCGCGGGTGCGGGACGCGGCCGAGGGCCGCCCGACCGAGGCGCTGCACGCCGAGCTCGCCCGGCACGATCCCGCGGGGGCCGCCCGCCTGCGGCCGAGCGACCGGATGCGGGTGATGCGCGCCCTGGAGATCTTTCTCGCGACGGGCCGACCGATCGCCAGCTTCTACGGCGACCCGGTGCCCGGGCCGCTCGCCGGCCGGCATCTCCGGAAGTTCTTCCTGGCGCCCGACCGCGCCGTGCTGCGGGCCCGGATCGACGCCCGCTTCCGCACCATGATCGCCGAGGGGGCGCTGGACGAGGTCGCCCGCCTGCGCGCGCGCGGCCTCGACCCGATGCTGCCGGTGATGCGCGCCCACGGGGTGCCGGGCCTGATCGCCCACCTCGACGGGGCGTTGAGCCTCGAGGACGCGATCGTCCGGGGGCAGGCGGACACGCGGGCCTACGCCAAGCGCCAGTTCACGTGGTTCCGCCACCAGATGGGGGCGGACTGGCGCTGGGTGGATCCGGAGGCGGCGGAGGTCGAGGAGCTGTTCTGAGGCGAGCGTCCGACCCGCCGGGCGAGATCGGCTCGCCCGGTGCCGCGATCGGTGCGGCCCCCTCTCGCGCGGGAGAGGGGGGCCTGTCGCGTCTCGCCCGGTCGTAGGCTCCGGGCGAAGGCCGGAGGCGTCAGCGCTCCAGCCGCGCCACGAGGCTCGACGTGTCCCAGCGGTTGCCGCCCATGGCCTGCACCTCGGCGTAGAACTGGTCGACGAGGGCCGAGACCGGCAGCTTGGCGCCGTTGCGGCGGGCCTCGTCGAGCAGGATGCCGAGATCCTTGCGCATCCAGTCGACCGCGAAGCCGAAGTCGAACTTGCCCGCGTTCATGGTCTTGCCGCGGTTCTCCATCTGCCAGGAGCCGGCGGCGCCCTTGGAGATCACGTCGAGCACCGCCTCGACGTCGAGGCCGGCCCGCTTGGCGAAGTGGACGCCCTCCGACAGGCCCTGGACCAGGCCCGCGATGCAGATCTGGTTGACCATCTTGGTGAGCTGGCCGGCGCCCACCGGGCCCATCAGCCGGCAGGCGCGGGCGAAGGACCCGATCGCGCCCTCGACCTTGGCGTAGGTCGCCGCGTCGCCGCCGCACATCACGGTGAGCACGCCGTTCTCGGCGCCCGCCTGGCCGCCGGAGACCGGCGCGTCGATGAAGCCGAGCCCCTTGGCCTCGGCCGCCGCGGCGAGCTCCCGGGCGACCTCGGCGGAGGCCGTGGTGTGGTCCACGAACACCGCGCCGGGCTTCATGCCGGCCAGCGCCCCGTCGTCGCCCAGCACGACGCTGCGCAGGTCGTCGTCGTTGCCCACGCAGGCGAACACGATCTCGGCGCCCTCGACGGCCTGCCGGGGCGTGGGCGCGGAGGCGCCGCCGTAGGTCTTCACCCAGGCTTCCGCCTTGGGGGTGGTGCGGTTGTAGACGGTGACGTCGTGGCCACCCTTCTTGGCGAGATGGCCGGCCATCGGGCCGCCCATGACGCCGAGACCCAGGAATGCGACCTTCGCCATTGTCGTGCGCTCCTCGCAGGCCCGGACCGCGCCGGCGCCCTTCTCCGACGGCGGGCGGCGATCGAGCTCGGCAGCCGGGCCGTGAAGGGGGTCGGGGCCGTGCCGGGGACCCGATGTGACAGATTGGGCGTCGTGCCGCCGCCGACGCTGCATCACAGCTCGGATCGCTTGCGTCAACGGCGGACCAATAGGATAACCCGCCCGTGTAGCCCGGGACCACGAAGTCCCAGCCGGAGCCCCCCGCGCGTGGCCCCGCGCGCGAGGCGTTCGGTCAGGGAGTGGGACATGGGTACGGCGATCGGCAGGCACGGGCCCTGGGCCCTCGTGGGGGCGCTCGGTGCCGCGGCGCTGGCGATCGTGGCGAGCCAGCGCGGCGAGACGATCAACGCCCTCTGGATCGTGGTCGCGGCGGTCTGCGTCTACCTCATCGCCTACCGCTACTATTCCCAGTTCATCGCCGACAAGGTGATGCGGCTCGACCCGAAGCGCGCGACGCCCGCGGTGCGCCACAACGACGGGCTCGACTACGTGCCCACCAACCGCGGCGTCCTGTTCGGCCACCACTTCGCGGCGATCGCGGGCGCGGGCCCGCTGGTCGGCCCGGTGCTCGCCGCCCAGATGGGCTACCTGCCCGGCATGCTCTGGATCCTGGCCGGCGTGGTCCTCGCCGGCGCCGTGCAGGACTTCATGGTCCTGTTCGTGTCGATGCGCCGGGACGGCCGGTCGCTCGGCGAGCTGATCCGGGCCGAGCTCGGCACGATCCCCGGCATCATCGCGCTGTTCGGCACCTTCCTGATCATGGTGATCCTGCTGGCCGTGCTGGCGCTGATCGTCGTCAAGGCGCTCGCCGAGAGCCCCTGGGGCACCTTCACGGTGATGTCGACGATCCCGATCGCCATGCTGATGGGCGTCTATTCCCGCTACATCCGCCCCGGCAAGATCGGCGAGGTCTCGATCCTGGGCTTCGTCCTGCTGATGCTGGCGATCGTCGCCGGCGGCTCCGTGGCGTCGAGCCCGGTCTGGGGCCCGGCCTTCACCTTCACGGGGCCGCAGCTCTGCTGGATGCTGATCGGCTACGGCTTCGTGGCGTCGATCCTGCCGGTCTGGCTGCTGCTCGCCCCGCGCGACTACCTGTCGACCTTCCTCAAGATCGGCACCATCGTGGGCCTCGCGCTCGGCATCGCCTTCGTGGCGCCGCACATGCAGATGCCGGCGGTCACCAAGTTCGTGGACGGCACCGGCCCGGTCTGGGCGGGCAGCCTGTTCCCGTTCCTGTTCATCACCATCGCGTGCGGCGCGGTCTCGGGCTTCCACGCCCTGATCTCGTCGGGCACCACCCCGAAGCTGATCGCCAGCGAGTCCGACGCGCGCTTCATCGGCTACGGCGGCATGCTGATGGAATCCTTCGTGGCGATCATGGCGCTGGTCTCGGCCTGCGTGATCGACCCGGGCGTCTACTTCACCATGAACTCGCCGGCCGCCCTCATCGGCACCACGCCCGAGACCGCGGCCGCCGCGGTGACCAAGCTCGGCTTCGCCACGACGCCCGAGGTGATCACCCAGACCGCCGCCGACGTCGGCGAGCACACGATCATCTCGCGGGCCGGCGGCGCGCCGACGCTCGCGGTCGGCATGGCCCACATCATCTCGTCCGCCATCGGCGGCAAGGCGATGATGGCCTTCTGGTACCATTTCGCGATCCTGTTCGAGGCCCTGTTCATCCTCACCGCGGTGGACGCGGGCACCCGCGCCTGCCGGTTCATGGTGCAGGATCTCGTCGCGCTGGCGGTGCCGTCGTTCAAGAACACCACGTCGTGGGGGCCGAGCATCGCGGCGACCGCGATCTCGGTGGGGGCCTGGGGCTACTTCCTGTACCAGGGCGTGACCGACCCGCTGGGCGGCATCAACACCCTGTGGCCGCTCTTCGGCATCTCGAACCAGATGCTGGCCGCGGTGGCGCTCACGCTGTGCACGGTGGTGATCTTCAAGATGAAGCGCGAGCGCTACGCGTTCGTGACCATCATCCCGACCGCGTGGCTGTGCATCTGCACTCTCACGGCCGGCTGGCAGAAGATCTTCTCGGCCGACCCGAAGATCGGCTTCCTGGCCCACGCCGAGCGCTACGCGGCCGCCGCCGCGGAGGGCAAGGTCCTGGCCCCGGCCAAGAACGCCGACCAGATGAGCCAGATCATCCTCAACGACCGCATCGACGCGGTGCTGGCGGCCCTGTTCATCGGCCTCGTCGTCGCCATCGCGGGCTTCGGCATCGCCGCCTGCCTGAAGGCGTGGCGCGCGGATCGCTGGACCGCGCTGGAGACCGAGCCGCACATGGTCCCGGCGGAGTAGGAGGTCCCATGCTGCCGTCGTCCAACCTGCGGGACCGGATCCGGACGCTGTCCAAATGCGTCTGCGACGGCGCCCGGCTGATGGTCGGGCAGGGGGACTACGCGGCCTACGCCGAGCATGTCCGCCGCACCCATCCCGACCAGGCGCCGATGACCGAGGTGGAGTTCTTCCGCAACCGGGAGAACGCCCGCTTCGGGGTCGGCAACACCGCGGGCTTCCGCTGCTGCTGAGCGGCGGCCGGCGAGCCCGGTCGTCCTTGCGAGCGGAGCGAAGCGATCCAGGCAGCGCTGCGTCCTCCAGCGTCGCGTTGCCCTGGGTCGCTTCGCGGCGCTCACGATGACGGCGGCGCGTCTTCGCGGCGAACCGAGCCCCGCTGCGGCGCGGACCCGTTTCCCTTCGGCCGGCGTTCTCCACGCCGGAGGGCCGCCCGGCCCTCGCGCGACGCGGAGAGCCGATGACCGACCAGAGCGTGCAGGACCCGATCGAGCCCCGGGCCGTCAACACCGCCCATGCCTGGGAGCGGGCCTACTGGGCGCGCCGGTTCATGGTCCCGGTGGAGCAGGTCGAGGCCGCCGTGGTGGCGGTCGGCGACGATCCGGCCCGCGTGGCCGCCCATCTCGGGCGGGACTGGCCGGGCCACGAGCCCGCCACCTGAGCCCGCCACCTGAGCCCGCCCGCCGAGCACGGCCGCCGAGCCCCCTGCGCGAGAACTAGTCCTCCGCGATCCAGGGCTTAAGCTCGGCCGCATCTTGACTCGGCCGCCACAATATCCGCCATCTCGGACCCGACGGGAGGTCGGCATGAGCATTTTCCAGGACGCCATCCTTCGGTTCGGCCGCACGATCATGTCGTACGCGGGCGACGCGGTCTTCCTGCAGGCCGCGGTCTCGTCCGCCGCCAACGTCATCGTGGCGGACGGGGACGTGGGCGAGGAGGAGATCGAGTCGGCGATCAGCGGTATCCGCGCCAACCCGATCCTCGAGAAGTCCTACGACACGCTGCGCGTCGAGCAGGAGCTCTACGAGGCGATCGCCCGGGCCAAGACCCGGGCCGGGCGGCTGGAGAACCTGCGCCATATCGGCGCCATCGCGGAGCGGCCGATCGAGCAGCGCCAGGACGTGTTCCTGATCGGCGCGGACGTGGCCGATATCGACGGCATCAGCGCGGTCGAGCACAAGGCGCTCGACGAGATCGCCGGAGCGCTGCAGGTCGACAAGTCCGCCCTGCTGCGCTGACTCGGCGGGCGCGGCGCCCGGCAGACGCCGCGACGGTGCGCCGGGATCCCTCTCCGGTCCGCACCCTCATCGCGATACGCCGGAGCGCCGCGGAGGCCGCGAAGGCGTTCTCGTGCGCGGCCCGCCGGTGCGCGCACCCCCGGACGCGGGTGCGGTGTGGGGCATGACGGGCCCGCCGCAGCCCTGCGGCGACGCGGCCCGTCCTTTGCCTACCCGGACGTGATAGCGAAACATTCCGGGTTTAGCCGGTGAGCCGGTACACAACGCGGAGTTGCCGGCCCGGGGCCGGACGGCGGAGACCGCATGGGCCTCGTCCTCTACGCGCTCAAGTTCCGGATCACGACCTACGTGCTCGCGGTCCTGATGATGCTCGGCGGCGTCGGGGCGATGGTCGTCACGCCGAAGGACGTTCTCCCGGTCGTCGACATCCCGGTCGTCGTGGTGGTCTGGACCTATACCGGACTCTCGGCGCCGGAGATGGAGCAGCGCGTCACGACCTACGCCGAGTACGGCATCTCCAACAACGTCAACAACATCCGCCGCATGGAGTCGACGACGCTCCAGGGCACGGCGGTGCAGCGGATCTACTTCGAGCCCACCGTCAGCCTCGATCTCGCCATCGCCCAGGTGGTGTCCTCGACCAACTCGATCCGCGCCGTGATGCCCCCCGGCACGCAGCCGCCGGTGATCGTGCGCTACTCCGCCTCCTCGGTGCCGGTCATCCAGCTCGCCCTGACCTCGGCCAAGGAGAGCCTCAACCAGGTCTACGACTACGCCCAGTACCGGATCCGCCAGACCCTGGCGCAGGTCCCGGGCTCGACCCTGCCGTCGCCCTTCGGCGGCGCGCCCCGGCAGATCATGGTCGACCTCGACCTCAACGCCCTCCAGGCGCTCGGCCTGACGCCGCTCGACGTCACCAACGCCATGACGGCCCAGAACCTGACCGTGCCGTCCGGCCTCGCCAAGATCGGCGAGCAGCAGTACCCGATCCAGCTCAACGCCACCCCGCCGTCGATCGAGACCCTGAACCTCGCGCCGATCAAGGTGGTGGCCGGCCAGCCCGTGCTGGTGCGCGACGTCGCCTACGTCCGCGACGGCGGCCCGCCGCAGGTCAACGTGGTCAGCGCCGACGGCCAGCAGGCCGTGCTGATGCAGATCATCAAGAACGGCAACGCCTCGACCCTCAGCGTGGTCAACAACGTCAAGAAGGCGATGCCGACGATCCGCGCCGCCGCGCCCGAGGGGCTGGCGATCAAGCAGCTCTTCGACCAGTCGGTCTTCGTCTCGAACGCCATCGAGGGCGTGCTCCACGAGGCGCTGACCGCGGCGGCCCTGACGGGGCTGGCCATCCTGCTGTTCCTCGGCTCCTGGCGCTCGACGATCATCGTGCTGATCTCGATCCCGCTCTGCGTCATGACCTCGCTCGCCGTCCTGGCGGCGCTCGGCGAGACCATCAACGTGATGACGCTGGGCGGCCTCGCGCTCGCGGTCGGCATCCTGGTGGACGACGCCACGGTGGCGATCGAGAACACCTACCGGCTGTTCGAGGAGGGCGAGGAGTTCCGCGAGAGCGTGGTCCACGGGGCCGCCGGCATCGCCAAGCCGGCGCTGATCTCGACGCTGGCGATCTGCGCGGCCTTCACGGCGGTGTTCGCGCTCACCGACACGCCGAAGTACCTGTTCACCCCGCAGGCGCTCGCGGTCGTGTTCGCGATGCTGACCTCCTACCTGCTGTCGCGGACCCTGGTGCCGCTCCTGATCGACGTGATCGTGGCGCCGGAGTACCGCCAGAAGCACGCCAAGGATCGGGACGCGCACCGGGCGCAGCACGCGGCGCCCCGGCGGGGCCGGATCGCCCGGGCCGTCGGCCTCGTGGGCGCCCCCGCGCTGCGGCTCGCCGGCCGGATCCACGGCGCCTTCGAGCGCGGCTTCGCGCGGTTCCACCGCGGCTATGTCGGGCTGCTCCACGCGGTGCTGCGCCACCGCGTCGTCACCCTGGGCGCGGCCGGCGGCGTGCTCGGCATGACCGGCGTGCTGTTCGTGTTCGTCGGCCAGGACTACTTCCCGCAGATCGAGGCGAGCCAGATGACCATGCATCTGCGCACCCGCGTCGGCATGCGCATCGAGACCGCCCGGCAGGTCTTCGCCGAGGTCGAGGACACCGTCCGCGAGGTGATCCCGGCGGGTGAGGTCGACCAGATCCTCCAGAACATCGGCCTGCCGTCGAACAACTACAACTTCGCGTTCTCGGACGGCTCGTTCGTCTCCTACAATGACGGGCAGATGCTGATCAGCCTCAAGGAGGGGCACGGCCCGGTGGCGGGCTACACGAAGCGCCTGCGCGACGTGCTGATGAAGCGCTTCCCCGACGTGATCGTCTATTTCCAGCCCGCCGACATGATCACCCAGATCCTGAACTTCGGCGTCCTCACGCCGATCGACGTGCAGGTCTCCGGCCGGCACAAGGAGAAGGACCTGGAGGTCGCGCAGCGCATCGTCCAGCGGCTGAAGCACACCAAGGGCCTCGTCGACGTCCACCTGCAGCAGATCGTCAACGAGCCGCAATTCTACGTCGACGTGGACCGGCGCCTCGCCTCCGAGCTCGGGCTGACCGAGCAGCAGGTGGCGCAGAACATGAACATCTCGCTGTCCGGCAGCTACCAGGTCACCCCGAACTTCTGGCCCGACCCGAAGACCGGCATCCCCTACCAGCTCTGGGTGCAGACGCCCGAGTACCGCAACAGCTCGCTCACCGACCTGCGCAACACGCCGATGTTCGTGCGCGCCGCCGCGACCTCCGGCTCCGGCCCCGGGGTGCTGACCCTCCTGTCGAGCCTCGCCGACATCCGCCGGACGCCGACGCAGACCATGATCAGCCACGTCAACATCCAGCCGACCTTCGACATCTTCGCCTCGGTGCAGGACCGGGACCTCGGCTCGGTCGCCCGCGAGATCGACAGGATCGTCGAGGACGAGCAGAAGAACCTCGAGGCGCCGGACAAGATCGTCGTCCGCGGCCAGATCGAGAACATGCGCTCGGCCTTCTTCCGCCTGGAGATCGGCCTCGGCATCGCGCTGATCGCCGTCTACCTGCTGATGGCGGTGAACTACCAGAGCTGGGGCGACCCGTTCGTGGTGATCGCCGCCCTGCCGATGGCCTTCTGCGGCATCACCTTCGCGCTGTTCGTGACCGGCACGCCCTTCTCGATCCCGTCGATCTTCGGGGCGATCATGTCGGTGGGCATCGCCTCGGCGAACTCGATCCTGCTCGTGACCTTCGCCAAGGAGCACCGGGAGGAGACCGGGTGCAGCGCCCTGGAGGCGGCGATCACCGCGGGCGAGACGCGGCTGCGGCCGGTGCTGATGACCGCCTCGGCGATGTTCCTGGGGCTGATCCCGATGGCGCTCGGCACCGGCGAGGGCGGCGAGCAGAACGCCGCGCTCGCCCGCGCCGTGATGGGCGGCATCGCCTTCGCGACGCCCGCGACCCTGCTGCTGGTGCCGTTCCTCTACGTGCTGATGCGCGGCGGTCCGGCCCAGCCGGTGCAGGATTACCTGGAGCCGGAGGGCCGGCCGGCGACGGCCTGAGGGACGGCGGCGCGTCGCGCGCCGCGGCCGGTGTCGCTGGCCCGATCCGGATGTATGAACCTCGGATCCCGGTCGGGGGGATGCCCGCCCGGGGTCGCTCACCCCTCCTTGAAGCCGTATTCCGGCGTGTCGTCGTCGTTGCCGTAGTACTTGTACGGCAGGAACTTGCCCGACATGGTGAGCTTCACGCGGTCGCCCTTGTTGTTGGCCTCGCGGGCCATGTCCATGTTGAAGTCGATCGCCGACATGATGCCGTCGCCGAACTCCTCCTGGATCAGCTCCTTGAAGGTCGTGCCGTAGACCATCACCAGCTCGTAGAATCGGTAGATCAGCGGGTCGGTGGGCGGCATGGACGGGATCGAGCCGCGATAGGGCGCCTCGTTGAGCATCCGCTCCTCCGCGCCGGTGAGGCCGAAGAGCTCGGCCGCCCGCTTGGCCTGGGCCTTCGGCAGCTTCATCTGGCCCAGGCAGGCCGCGGTGATCAGGAACGGCGACAGGCCGCCGATCTCCGCGTGGATGTGCTTCCAGCTCCAGCCCTTCTCGCGCTTGATGTCGAGAAGCTTCTCGGTGAGGTCTTCGCGCTTCATCGTCGGCTCCCGGAGTTCGAATCTGCGATGGGTCCGGTGAGGCCGCGCGCTCCGCGGCCCCACCCACCCGATGCGGGTGCGCGTCCGGAGCGCGACCGGTGAGGGGGGACGGTCGCGTCCGGACGCGGACATCCGCCGGGCATCGTCGCGGCGTGGCTTCGGGAGCTGCGCCGGCCGACGGGCGGACAGGCTCCCTCGGCAAAGCGTATGCCAGCCGGGACCCCGGAGAAATCGCTCGACTTGACAGAGACTTGGCGCGCCAGGCGGTACGCACGACATCTCGTCGGAAACGAGATATCGTGCGTGGATGACGATATCTCGTGAGCCTGGGTCGGCCGGAACGTTCGGGCCGGTCTTCGAGGCGAGCCCCGATCCCATGCTGGTCCTCGCCCCCGAGGAGGACCGGGTCGCGGACGCCAATCCGGCGGCGGCGCGCCTCCTCGGCTACGGCCGCGCGGCGCTGCGGGGGGCGCGGGCGAGCGCGCTGTTCCCGGGCCAGCTCCCGGCGCTCACGGTCTTCACCGAGGCCGCGCTGGCCAGGGGGCACTGGTGGACGCGGACGCTGGCGCCGCGCGACGCGGCCGGCCGCGACCTGAGGGTCGAGGCCGCGGCCTTCCCGCTCCCCGGCGACCCGATGCGCCTCCTCGTGACCCTGGCGGACCCGGACACGCTCCACCGCCGCCAGGTCGACGGCGAGGCCGAGGCCCACATGCGCGCCGGCCTATCCGAGTGGCAGCGTGTGGAGCGCATCTTCCGCGACATCGAGCGGGGCAACCAGCTGATCCTGCGCGCGGCCGGGGAGGGGATCTACGGCGTCAACGCGGAGGGCGTGACCACCTTCGTCAACCCGGCCGCCGCGCGCATGCTCGGCTGCGAGGCCGCCGACCTCGTCGGCCGGGACATGCACGCCGCCGTGCACCACACCCGCCCGGACGGGAGCCACTACCCGCACCGCGACTGCCCGATCTACGCGGCCTTCCGGGACGGGACCGTGCACCAGGTCGATCACGAGGTCTTCTGGCGCGCCGACGGGACCGCCTTCCCGGTCGAGTACACCTCCACGCCGATCCGCGACCGGGGTCGCCTGCTCGGCGCCGTCATCGTGTTCCGCGACATCAGCCAGCGCCGCGAGGCCGAGGCCCGCCTGACGAGCGCGCTCGCCGAGGTCGACTCCCTCCGGGAGCGCCTCGAGCTGGAGAACGCGTACCTGAAGGAGGAGATCCGGGCCGAGCGCCAGCACCAGGGCATCATCGGCCGCTCGCCCGCCATCGCGGCGACGCTCCGGCAGGTCGACCGCGTCGCCGCCACCGACGCCACGGTGCTCATCACCGGCGAATCCGGCACCGGCAAGGAGCTGATCGCCCGGGCGATCCACGAGGCCAGCCGCCGCAGCGCCCGCCCGATGATCCGCGTCAACTGCGCGGCGATCCCCCGCGAGCTGTTCGAGAGCGAGTTCTTCGGCCACGCCAAGGGCAGCTTCACCGGGGCGCTGCGCGACCGGGTCGGCCGGTTCGAACTCGCCGACGGCGGCACGCTGTTCCTCGACGAGGTCGGCGAGATCCCCCTCGATCTCCAGGGCAAGCTGCTGCGCGTCCTGCAGGAGCGCTCGTTCGAGCGGGTCGGCGAGGCGCGCACGCGGGCGGTGGACGTGCGCGTGGTCGCGGCCACCAACCGAGACCTGCGCGCCGAGATCCGGGCGGGCCGCTTCCGGGAGGACCTCTACTTCCGCCTCAACGTCTTCCCGATCCAGGCGCGGCCCCTGCGCGAGCGGCCCGAGGACGTCCCGCCGCTCGCCCAGCACCTGCTCCGGGTCGCGGCACGCCGCCTCACCGTCCCGGAGCCGCGCCTCACGGAGGGCGATGTCCGCCGCCTCTGCCGCTATCCCTGGCCCGGCAATGTCCGCGAGTTGGAGAACGTGATCGAGCGGGCGGTGATCCTCTCCGCCCGGGGCCGCCTCCGCCTCGACCTGCCCGACGGGGAGGCGGCCGGGCCCGCGGACGCGGCCACCCCGGCCGCGCCGCCCGACGGGCGGCCCGCCACCGAGGCCGAGCGCCGGGCGCGCGACCGCGCCGAGATCGTCGCGGCCCTGGCGCTGGCGGGTGGCCGGATCTCCGGGCCGGGCGGCGCGGCCGCGCTCCTCGGCCTGCGGCCGACGACGCTGGCCTCGCGGATCAAGGCCCACCGGATCCCGCGCGGCTGATCCGGCGGGCCCTTGATCCGATCTTAAGGCCGCTGTGCCAACGATCGCGCCGGGCTTTCCCCGCGAAGGCGCAGCGTTCCCGACCGATGCAGGACCTCTCCGATCCCGTCACCCTCCCGGCCGGCGCCGTCCTGTTCGACGAGGGGTCGATCGGGCACTGCGCCTACCTGATCCTGAGCGGGCGCATCGCGATCTTCCGGCGGCGCGACGGCGGCGAGGCCGTGCTCGCCCGGCGCGGGGCCGGCGAGATCTTCGGCGAGATGGCGATACTCGACGCCCTCCCGCGCTCCGCCGGGGCGCGCGCCGAGGCCGATTGCGTGCTCGTCCCGGTCGACGCGGCGCAGATCCGCCAGCGGCTCGCCGGTGCCGACCCGATCCTGCGCCTCTGCCTCGAGGGGCTCATCGCCCGGTTCCGCGAGACCCTGCCGCGCCTCGGGCCGGCCGCGGCCGGGGGGCCTCTGGCTCCGCTCTCGCCCTCCGCCCGCGCCGATTTCGACGCGACCGTCGCGTCCCTCACGCAGGAGCGCGCCCTGCGGCGGGCCCTGGCCCGGGACGAGTTCGCGCTGTTCCTGCAGCCGATCGTGCGGCTCGCCACCGGGCGGCTCGCCGGCTTCGAGGCCCTGATCCGCTGGCACGATCCCGAGCGCGGGCTCGTGGCGCCCGCCTCCTTCATCCCGGCCGCCGAGGCGAACGGCTTGATCCTCGCGATCACCGCCTGGGTGATCGGCGCGATCGGCCGGATCGTGCCCCGGGTCCTGCAGGCCGGCCTGCGCGCCCCCGCCTCCGTCGAGGCGTCCCTGTTCGTGAGCTTCAACGTCACGGCCCAGGACCTCGCCCGCGCGGACATACCGGGCCTCGTCGACGCGATGCTGCGCCGGACCGGCATCGCGCCCGGCGCCCTCAAGCTCGAGGTCACCGAGAGCGCGCTGATGCAGGATCCGGCCGGGGCGGCGGCCGCCCTCGCGCGCTGCCGCGCCGCCGGCCTCGGCATCGCGGTGGACGATTTCGGCACCGGCTACTCCTCGCTCAGCCATCTCAGCACCCTGCCGATCACTACGCTCAAGGTGGACCGGGCCTTCGTCCGGGCGATGCTGGCGGAGCCGCGCGATCGCCGGATCGTCCAGACCATCCTGCGGCTCGCCGAGGAGATCGGGGTGGCGGCGGTCGCCGAGGGCATCGAGGGCCGCGCCGAGGCGGAGGCCCTCGCCGCGATGGGCTGCGCCCTGGGCCAGGGCTACCATTTCGGCCGCCCGATGCCGGAGGCCGACGCCCTCGCGGCGGCGGCGGCCTGGAACGCCGAGGCCTGGCGCACCGGCCTGCCCCGCGGGGGCGACCAGGACCGGCCGAGAGTCCACGCCCGGGCCTGAGGGGTTCCCGGGGTCCCGGCGCGGTCTCCCGCCGCCTCCGCGAGCGTGGTTTCGATGCACCGGGCGGGCGGGAAGCGCGCAGCTCCGGGCGGAAACGCTTGCATCCGGTGCGTGTTTTCGGACCATGCGTCTTCGGGTCTCGGAGGCGGGCTTTGGGCGGAGACGAGCAGGACGGGCAGATGGCCGAAGGGGCGGCGGGGGCATCCGCGCAGCCGGCGCCCTGGGAATTCGTGCTGCCGGAGGAGACGGCCACCGAGGATCTCGGCCTGTTCCTCTCCGAGTTCCTGATGCCCGGGGACGTGGTGGCCCTGTCCGGAGGACTGGGCGGCGGCAAGACCACGCTCGCCCGCGCGATCATCCGCGAGCTCGCCGGCGACGCGGGCCTGGAGGTGCCGAGCCCGACCTTCACGCTGATCCAGCCCTACGCGGCCCGCGACGGCCGGCCGATCGTCCACGCCGACCTGTACCGGCTGCGCGACCCCGACGAGTTGGTGGAGCTCGGCTTCGACGAGATGGCCGAGGGCGCGATCACCCTGGTGGAGTGGCCCGACCGGATGCCGCCCCGCGACGGCCCGGTGCTGACCGTGGACCTGTCCCTGCGGGCGGAGTTCGGCCCCGAGGCGCGGCTCGCCCGGATCGACGGCACCGGCGGCATGCGCGCCCGCCTCGACCGGGCCCGCGCGGTGCGCCGCCTCCTCGACCGCAGCGGCTGGGACATCGCCGAGCGGACCTTGATGCAGGGGGACGCCTCCTCCCGCGCCTACGAGCGCCTGACCAAGCCCGACGGCACCAGCGCCGTGCTGATGATCGCGCCGCCGCGCCCCGACGGGCCGCCGGTGCGGGACGGCAAGCCCTACAGCGCGATCGTGCACCTCGCCGAGAGCGTCCACGCCTTCGTGGCCCTCGACCGCGGCCTGCGGGCGCTCGGCTTCTCGGCCCCGAAGATCTACGGCGAGGACCTGACCGAGGGCCTGCTCATCCTGGAGGATCTCGGCAGCGAGCCGGTGATCGAGGGGGGCGCCCCGCGGCCCGAGCGCTACGCCGAGGCCGTGCGCGTGCTGGCCAAGCTCCACGCCAACCCGCTGCCCCCAGTCCTGCCCGTGGCGGAGGGGATCGAGCACAGGCTGCCGCCCTACGACATGGAGGCGCTGCTGTTCGAGGCGGAGCTGATGCCCGAATGGTACGCCCCGGCGATCCGGAACGTCAGCCTGTCGGCGGAGGCGCGGACGGCCTTCGTCGACCTGTGGCGGGGGGCGCTACAGGGCGCGATCCCGGACCGGCCGACCTGGACCCTGCGCGACTACCATTCCCCGAACCTGATCTGGCTGCCCGAGCGGGACGGGCTGGAGCGGGTCGGGCTGATCGATTTCCAGGACGCCGTCATGGGCCACCCGGCCTACGACGTCGCCTCGCTGCTGCAGGATGCCCGGGTCGATTCCAGCGCGGAGTTCGAGCTGCGGCTCCTCGGCCTCTACGCCCGCGAGCGCCGCGGCCGGGACCCGGCCTTCGACGTCGGCGCCTTCGCCACCGCCTACGCGCTGCTGGCGGCCCAGCGGGCCACCAAGATCCTCGGCATCTTCGCGCGCCTCGACCGGCGCGACGGCAAGCCCGGCTACCTCGCCCACCTGCCGCGGATCGAAGGCTACCTCGCCCGCAACCTCGCCCATCCGGCGCTCGCCGGGCTGCGGGCCTGGCACGCGGACCACCTGCCGGGCCTCGTCGCCCCGGCACCCGACCCCTGACCTCCGGATTCCCGCCCGCATGAGCGATCCCAGCCCCGCCGTCAGCCGCGCCTTCGTCCTGGCCGCGGGCCTGGGGAAGCGCATGCGGCCGGTGACCGCCACCGTGCCGAAACCCCTGGTGGAGGTGGCCGGCAAGGCCCTGCTCGACCACGCCCTCGACCGGGTCATCGAGGCCGGGATCGGGACCGCGGTCGTCAACGTCCACTATCTCGCCGACCTGATCGAGGGGCATCTCGCGCGCCGGGCCGAGGGGACGGACCGGGGACCGGCCACGCTCGTCTCCGACGAGCGCGCGGCGCTGCTGGAGACGGGCGGCGGCATCCGCAAGGCGCTGCCGCTCCTGGGGGACGCGCCGTTCGTGGTGCTGAACTCGGACTCGTTCTGGCTCGAGGGGCCGGCCTCCAACCTGCGCCGGCTGATCGAGACCTGGGACGGCGACCGCATGGACGGCCTGCTGCTGGTGGCACCGACCGCCACCAGCCTCGGCTACGAGGGCGCCGGGGATTTCGTGATGGACCCGGACGGCCGCCTGGAGCGCCGCGGCGAGCGCGCGGTCGCCCCGTTCATCTACGCGGGCGTGGCGATCCTCACGCCGGGCCTCTTCGCCGACACGCCGGAGGGCGCGTTCTCGCTCAACCTGCTGTTCGACCGGGCGATCGCGGCGGGGCGGCTGTTCGGGATGCGGCTCGACGGCCAGTGGCTGCATGTCGGCACGCCGGAGGCGATCCGGGCCGCGGAGGAGCGCGTGCGCGCGAGCGCCCGGACCCCGTAGGGTGCGGGATGCCGAGGCGCACGCACGGGCCGCGAAAGTCGTTGTCCGAAGTGTCTTGCCAAGCCGGATTTGAGCCTCTAGAAGCCCCTTCACACCGGCGGGCCGAGAGCCCGCCGCCGTGTCAGGCGCCCGTAGCTCAGCTGGATAGAGCACCAGACTACGAATCTGGGGGTCAGAGGTTCGAATCCTTTCGGGCGCGCCATTCCCTGTCATTTCGAGCCATTCTGGACGAGCGTGACCCCGCGTTAGGGCCGTTCGCAGGTCTCGCTCGACCTCTCGAGCCATATGCGGATCCGTTTTGCCCGCGGCGGTGAACCGGCCGAGAGTCTCCGGAATGGACGGGGGCGCACTGGCCGTCGAGCTGTCGGCGGTCGGTCTGTTCCAAGCTCGCGCGCAGGGATGCGCAATCGAGTTCGCCTTCTACATCCGCCGGTGACGAACCCAGGGAACGAGGCCGCAGCCGTCAGGCGCAGATCGTTGTCTCGGGTCCCGAAATTTGATCTGACCCGCGGTCATGCGCCTGAAATAAGCGGTTCGGAACTGGTTGATCGAGCGTTTGTTCTGTTAGGAACTGATGAATGTAGGTTCGGGCCGGCGCAGCGCCTCGCCTGCACGCCCGTGAGGTTCGTCATGTCGCGATGGAGATTGAGGACGGTCGCGCTCGGCGTCGCATCCGTATGCTGCGCGACAGGCGCACTGGCCCAAGGTGCACCGGTGCCGAACGTCAACGACTGCACCTTCATCCGCGACCCGACGGCGCTGCGGGACTGCATCGAGCTCTACGAAGGCCAGCGGCTCGCACCCGGCCCCCGGCCTGCAGCCTTCCAGCAGCCGCCCGTGATCGACCAATCCTTGCTCGAAGCGGCGGGTCCGATCCCGGCGACCGGCGTGTCGCGCCGCGGGAAGCGGCGCAAGCTCCGGCAGAGCCGCCGGCCCGCCACGCCGGCCCAGGCCGTCCAAGTCGAGCAATTGGCGCCGCCTCAGTAAACCGCCTGCACCAGACAGGTGCGTCCCTGGCCGTTCAGGACCCCACAGAGGGCCTGCTCGGATCGCGGCTGCTGCGACTGGGCCGGCAGGCGCTGAGCGCCCCGCTTGAGGGCCAACTTGGCGACGGGCTGGGCAGCCCGCTCGCTCGCCACCGCCGCCACGCTGCGCCCGACCGGCGGAGCCCCGAACAGGGTCGAAGGCCGCGTCGGCGGATCGGTGGGCCAGCCGGCGACGCGGCCGAGACCGCGGGGGCCTGAGAAGAGCGATGGGGTGCTCAGGAAGGATCGGCCGCTCTCCGCGGCCCATTCCTCAACGGTGCGGCCCGTGATGCGGACCACGTAGTCGCGCGTCTCGGCAGGCATGCCCGAGCGGCCATCGAGCCAGCCGCGCACCCGTTGCGGCCCGGCATTGTAGGCCGCCGCGGCCAATCCGAGATTGCCGAAGCGCGCCCTGTGCTCCCGCAGCAACTCGGCCGATTTCGGGATCGCCTCCAGGGGATCGAACGGGTTGCGCAGGCCGCGCTCCGCGGCTGTGCCGGGCATGAACTGGGCGATGCCGAGCGCGCCCACCGGGCTCACGGCGTTGGGGTTGAGGCCGCTCTCCTGACGCAGCAGGCGCAGGAAGAAGTCGCCGGGCAGACCGTGGGCGGCGGCCGCTGCGGCGATCAGGGCGTGCATCCCGTCCCCAACCTGCGGGAACAGCAGGGTGGTCGCCTCGATCGGTCGGAACGCGCCGCGGCCCAGAACCAGCAGGTCGGCGAGCGCCGGCGCGATGATCGGCGCCGCCGCCGGCCTATCCGCCGGCCTGTCCGCCGGCCCGTTCGCGAGCCCGAGCGGGGGCGGCGCCGCGATCGGCGGGAAGGGCGCGAAGGGCGTGAGGGCGGCGGCGTCGGGGATCGCCGGGCTCCGGGCCGTGCTCGAGGCTCGCGAGGCGATCACCGGCGTCAGGGCGGCGGACACGACGAGGCACAGGGCCAGCGTGCCCCGCACGCTCCTCCGGCGGCGGCCGAACCTGTGCGTCGGTGCGAAAGGCCTGTCCATGGCGGATCAGGATTTCACCACCAGCGGGCCCGCCGCCACCGTCGGTCCCGGGACCTCGAGGGGCGTCGGCCGGTCGCGGGCCAGGTACTCGTCCACGAGGCGGGTGCCGAGCACCGGGTCGCGGAAGCGCCACAGCTTCTTGCGGCTGCCCTCGATGATCGTCGCGTAGACGGCGAGGTCGATCGCCTCGCGGACCGCCATCTGGGTCGGCTCGTTCCGGGTCACGCCCGTCTCGACCTGGAGCAGCTTGGCCACCGCGACGTAGCGGTAGGCGTTGGCGTTGAGCGCGACCGAGTAGATCGTCTTCGTCACCGTGACGCTGTTGAGCACCTCGCCGCTCTGCACGGAGACGATGCGCATCGCCACCGTCACCTCGTCGCGCCGGTACTTGGTGTCGCCGCCGATGCCCAGGAGGTTGGCGCCGGCGCCACCCGTGACCGTGTTGGCGTCGTAGCCGATGATGCCGCCCTCGACGATCAGGCCGGCGAAGCGGATCGGCGGCAGCGGCTTCGCCTCCGTGCCGTCGAATTCCTGGCGGGTCGCCCGGATCAGCTGCCGCTCCTGCAGCAGGTTGGCGAGGCCGGTGCGCTCGACCACCGAGAACCACTGGCCGCGCCCGGCGCGCCGCAGCGCGTCGACCACGAAGGCGCCGCCGCCCTGTGTCACGGCGCGGGAATACTCCGCGATGTTGTCGTTCGGCTTGTTCTGGCCGGTCAGGTCCGGGAAATTGTAGATCGCGATGTCGATCTTGCGGGTCGGCGGCGGCAGCGTCTCGAGATTGAGATCGGTCGGGGAGGGCGGCGTCACCACGGGCGCCTGCGCGAGCAGCTCGCGCTCCCACGGCGCGCAGGCGGCCAGACCCGCGCAGAGCAGCGCGGCGCCGGCCAGGCTCTTCAGAAAGCTACGCACGGGCAACCCCGTCTCCGTTCGGCTTCGGAGCTCCGGCCCTCCGCGCGGCCGCCCGAGCGGGCGACGGAGGGGGGCGGAGCCGGCTCCGGCTTCGATGCTCGACGACCATGGCTGCGCCTCGCCCTCAGGGCGCGCCCGAGATCGGCGACGTGCCGGTCGAGCTGCCGCCGACGGCCGCGGTCGCCGGGACGACGATGGTGGTGGTCGACTGGCCGTCGAAGATTTGGAGCTGGATGTTGCTGCCCAGGCGCTGGAAGGTCACCTGCGAGCCGCCGAAGCTGTAGCTGCCGCTCTGCTGGGCGTTCTCGCCGAAGAGCGACTGCGTGATCTGGTTGGCCAGCGAGCTGTAGATCTGCGTCTGCAACTGCTGGGCGAAGATCTGGCCCGGGGTCTTGGTGTTGGCGGCGCTCTGGTTGGCCGAGAACAGCTGCTGGTCGCGCTGGGCCGACCGCTGCGCGTCGTTCTGGGCGGCGGCCTCGGCCTGCAGCCAGGATCCGTTCAGCGGGCTTCCCCCGAAGGACGGGTTGACCGGCTGGTAGACGAGGCTGCCCGCCTGCGCACCCGCGACGGCGAGGAGGGCCCAGCCGCAGACGAGCGGCCCGAGGAGACGGGACTGGCGCATGGGACTACCTCTGGGTGACCGAGACGCTGGGACCGTTGCCGACCCGCGTGATGCTGATCGGCGTCGGGTTGGTGCCCTGCTGCTGCGCCGAGATGGCGTTGTTGTCGCCGCGGACCGTGATGGTGGCCGCCGCGCCGCCGTCCTGCTGGGTCCCGACCGTGTTGGACTGGCCGAAGACCGACACGGTCGACTGGTTGTACGATCCCGTCTGCTGCTGGGTCACCGTGTTGCGCGAACCGATCACGTTCTGGATCGCCACGTTCGCGTAGCCCGACATGTCGATCGTGCCCGTGTTGCCCGATCCGATCTGCAGGGCCCGGGCCTGGTTGGCCTGCGCCGACTGGGGCGGGCCGCTCGGATTGAGCAGCAGGATGCCGGACTGATTGCCGAGGATGTAGTCGCTCTCCTGGATCCCCCGTCCCTGAGTGCCGGTGGGGCGCTGAGCGGCCGCCTGGATCTGCTCGATCGCGACGCGATCCTGCGCCGCCGCGGAGCCGGCCGCACTCGCGACGGCGAGCGGGACGACAACGAGCAGCGCTCGACCTGCAGCGCGGCTGCGACGCGTACGGCGCATCATCTGCCTCCCTAGCCCCTTTTGGGCTACCTTAAATCAGTGTTCCGTGTGATTGTATAGTATCAGGGTTTATCCACACATGGTCACATCTGTTATGTGGTGAATTGGACACACGTGTCGAGGCCGGAGACTCGCTGTAGCTGTCTTTCGGGTGCGGCAATGTCAATGGAGCCGCAGGCACTCGTCCCATCAGGAAATGACGGAGCTCGACCTGTCGGCTTGCAGGGCTCGAGCGGCGTGTCACAGGTCCTGCGTGCTGTCGTAGGCGCAGCTGATCCTGTGGCCGTCCACCTGCACGGAGGCGTCGACGCTCAGCTGACCGTCCGCACGGACGCTGATCGTCAGCTTGCCGACCTCACGGGTACCGCTGTCGGCGAGGTCGAAGCCGCCGCCCTGCTGCATCGTTGCTGTGCCTGACGGATCGGACTTGCGTACGACCAAATTGTAATGGCCGGCGGTCCCGGGAGGAGCCTCAATCCGCAGAGTCAAGCGTGCAATGTCTGCCGAACGAGTTTCGACCACGCGGCAGAGGACCGGGGGATCAACGATGAAGCTGGGCATGATCGGCACCGCGCCCGCAATTGAGTTGGCTATTTGGTTTCAGGACTGGAAGGAACGCTCCTCAGAGCGCCCCTTCCGTCAAAGTCGGTGTCTAAAAGGGCTGTCGGCCCGGTTTCTTAGCGCTGCCGGATCGTCACATTGTTGCCGCTGCCGAACTGAGCGAAGCCCGCGTTGGAGTAATACGCTCCGCCCTGAGTGATCGAGCCGCCGTTGTTATTGCCGTTCTGGTAGATAAATGCACCGACTCCCTGATTGCCGGCCTGCGAGATGTAACCGCTGTTGCCATCGCCAATCTGAAGGATCGCCGCGTAGTTCGTGAAGCCGTT
This sequence comes from Methylobacterium sp. NMS14P, assembly GCF_028583545.1. Classification (NCBI taxonomy): domain Bacteria; kingdom Pseudomonadati; phylum Pseudomonadota; class Alphaproteobacteria; order Hyphomicrobiales; family Methylobacteriaceae; genus Methylobacterium; species Methylobacterium sp. NMS14P. Next base: position 5,250,361 of record NZ_CP087106.1, read on the forward strand.
TTGATCAATGTTTCCGGTATTGCTGTTACCGACTTGGCGGACGGCCGCATACGCGTTCGAGCTGCTGCCATACTGATTGATCAAGGAGTAGTTGCCGTTGCCTTCCTGGGTGATGCCCGCAAAAATCGAGCTGCCGTACTGTTCGATGTAGCCCTGGTTGCTGCTGCCATTCTGCCGAACCGACGCATTGGCATCGCTGCTGCTGGAATACTGCCGGATGCGGGAGATATTGTCGTTCCCATCCTGAACAATGTCTGCGCTTGTCCGGGTGCTGCCTTGTTCAATGTATCCCTGGTTCCTGTCGCCCCGCTGGGTAACAGTGGCGGTTACATTCGAGCTCGTGCTGTACTGGTTGATCTGAGAATTATTCGAAGTTCCGTTCTGGAAAATGCCGGCGTAGGTGGTATTGGAATTTGCGTCAGCAATGATTGTCGCGCTGTTCTTGTCGCCGTTCTGCTGGAACTGAGCCTTGCCGTTCATTCCGTTCTGGGTAATGGACACTCCATTGCCACTGCCTGCCGAGAAGGAGCCCTTCGTGGGATCAAGCGAGAAATCGGCGCGAGAATAATTGCCGTTTGTCGTGACAACCTGATTGTTGTTGCCGCCTTGGACGATCGATAGACCGTTGTCGTACCCAGACTGTACGACAGTATTTGCGTCATTTAAGGCAGCATTTCCATTAGCGGCGGTGAGATTTGTTGCCGTCAGATCAATCTGATTGTTCAGAAATCCGGCCTTGGCGTTCGTGCCCTGCGTTTGATCAACCGTTGCCCTGTTGCGATCGCCGCGCTGAAGAACGATGGCCTCGTTCGCCGTGGTGCCGGCACCGAGGACCGGTGAAATCATGGACTGCGCCGAGGCGCCGGTCGCGAAGGCGGTCAGGCTGGCGACGGCGACGGAAGCCAGAAGAACTGATTTGAACATGGATACACTCCCTCTTTTCTCTTTTGTGCTCTTTTGAACACAATCCAGGCCATCGCGGTCGCACTGTTGTCGCGGCGCTTTAACGGCTTGTTAAGCGTATCCATGGGCTCAAGACGGGTGTCAAGTTCGGGTTGACCGAAAAACTACAATTGTCGGAATTTCTCAGCTGATTTGAGGCGGCAAAAATGACTTGATGTCTGACAAAGCGCCCAGAGAAAATTCTGTTTTCTCAATTGTTTAAGGATGCGCGTTAACGATCTCTGGAGTCGGTGTCCAGAACCGGATTAGGCAGTTTTCGCCGCCGAAGGCCCGGGCCGCTATATGCGTGTTAAATTGGACACATCAGTCATCGTCAAAAGTGGTATTCTATTGAGCAAGCAAGACCGTTCTGAATGGTCGTATGCGGCGCGATTCCTCGGGGTGAGCCCTGCCGCTGCCGAACGGCCGTCGCCCGTGCGTGAGCCGGAGGGTTCACCCGGTCGACGGAGCGGTCGATGTCCTCGCGAGGCGGAAACCGTCCGCGCCGTGTGTTGATTGGGAGGCTACGATGAGGCAGCGCGGCCCATCGCGCGTGCAGATCCTGCTCGCCGCCGCGACCGTGTGGTCGGCCGGGACCCTGTCGGCGGCCGCACAATCCGCGGCGCCGCCCGGGCCGCCGCAACCGGCGCCGGCCCAGCCGGCGCCCGCACAGCCCGCACCGGTGCAGGCCAATACCGCCAATCCCGGGCAGGGGCAGCCCGCTCCCGCCGCTCCGGGCTGCGACGCGACCTGCGTGCGCGCCAACAACGAGCTCGCGTCCCAGATCTGCGCGCCTCGGATCGAGGCGCAGGCGCCGACGGATTTCGAGTGGGTCTCCCGGCCCTTCGCCAAGATCTTCCAGCAGGCCGAGGCGCCCGAAGGCGGCGCCACGGTGGTCCGCTACCGCGGCGACTCGATCCGCTTCCTCAGCCCCGCCAAGGAGTGGGTGCGGGTGACCTACGAGTGCGGGTTCGACGCGGCCAAGCGGTCGGTCGAGTACGTGCGGGTGCGGCTCGGCCGGCTCGACAGGGCGGATGCGCCCGCGCAGCCGGCGCAGCAGGGCCGACCGAACGCCCCGGCGCCGCAACCGATGTCGCCCCAGGCGCAGCAGCAGCAGCAGCAGGCCGCCCGAACCGGGACGGCACCCCCGCGCAAGCTGCTGCCGTCGGAGCCGAGCGAGATCGAGGTCCGTCAGGTCAATCCGCGAACCCGGCAGGCGCAGCCGTGAGCCCGCGGCCGATCCCCCGGGGGGGCGCGGTGCGAATCGCGACCGGCGCGCTCGCGCTCCTCGCGGCGAGCGCTGTGGCGGCCGCCGCACAGCCGAGTCCGCTCTCCGTGAACGACTGCACGCTGCTGCCCGATCCCGGGGCTCTCCGGCGCTGCCTCGACCAAGCCGAGGGGCGTGTCGTCGCGCCGCTTCCGCCGGTCGCGAGCCCGGCTCCGGTCGACCGGCCCGAACAGCCGGCGCAGTCCGTGCGCGGGGCGCCTGCCGCCAAGCCCGCGGCGCCGCCGGCCGATTTCCTCGGCAACCGCGGCGCACCTGTGCGGAGCGCGCAACCGTCGTCCCGGAAGGTCATCGAGCTCGAGTGAGGCGCGAGCCTGGTCGCGCCCGCTCCGCTTGCCCGAACAACAGCGTCGCGCCTGTCGATGACGCGGACGGCCTCCGAGCCGAGAGGCCGGTCGCTCCTCGCGCGCTGGTCGGCATCGGTGAACGGCCCGGCGTCCGGGCCTCCGCGTCTGTGGCCACCGCACAGCAGAGCGGCATCACGCCAGTCATCCCGGGCGAGCGGGGCCGCGGCGCCAGCCGCACTCGGCAGGCGCGATTATTGCGGGCGTCCGCCCTGCAGATCCGGATGTCGGGTTGCGAAACCGCGCGGGCGTGCGCCGGCCCGTTGTCAGGTTCCCCCTGTGATCGCGCGATCAGACTTCGCCGTCGCGCGTTCGAGGCCGCCCCTGCCGAAGCCTTGAGGCGAAAGCCGTCCGAGCGTTAGAACCAGTACCCAGTAATCGCCCCTGCGATTCGGAGCGCCTTGAATGATGAAGCCAGGATGGGTCCGCCGAGATATTGTGAAAACCGGTCTTCGAGGTCTGCCGCTCTGCACGATGGCGTCCCTGATGGGAATCGAACGCTCGAATGCGGCGATCGACGCGACCGCGGATCCCACCCAGGGGCGTGCGCTCATCTTCGATGAGCCGTTCAAGGAGATCAACGGCCGGATCTGGAACGGTGGTCCGAAGGCGACAACGGGGCCGTCCGGATTCTACGGACGCTCCGCCTTCGCGCCCCTCTCCGGGGCTGAGGGCTTCAAACCGTACGAGATTATCGACGATCCGGATGCCACGGGAGGCACTGCCCTTCAGATTTCCGCGAAATATATCGGGCGCACGATGACCGTCGTGAATTATTATGGAAACAACACGCCCGATTACCAATGGATTTCCGGTAACTTGCAGGCTGGAAGCCGCAGCGGCGTCGTGTCGATCGGCTGGGCACAGGGCTATTTCGAGGCCAGGATGAAGTTCCCGCGCCATCCATTGACCTGGCCCGCTTTCTGGTTGCTGAACCGAGACGGTATTGCGAATACAAAAAGAAGCATTGAAGTCGATATCGTTGAGCAGAAAGGGTTTGAGCCCAACCTCTACGGTGCATACCTGCACGAGTGGGGACAGCCCGGCGAGCATAACGAAGGGAGTGGCGTGCCGACGTCGGTCGACATGACCCAACAGTATTGTCGCTACGGCGTGCTGATCCGCGACGGGCAGTGCATTCCCTATTTCGAGCGCAAGCCGATCATCAACCCGGCCACAAACCAGATCAACATCTGGACACTCACGCGTGCGTCGGAAATGGAGAGAACCGGCGATGTCTTCTGGCCGCTCCTCACCCTGGCGTTACGGACAGATGTTCCGGCTCCCCAACTGACGGAAGCGCAGAAACTTGCCCATATGCGGGTCGATTACGTCCGCGTGTATGGCTAGGGATATGCCGCCCGGGATCGCGGCGGCCCGGGCGCGGAGACCCGCGATCGGCAGCGGCTCTCGGACGGCGCCGTTCCCGAGTTCTCGGTGACGGCCTGCCGGAACCGATTGTCGTCGACGGCTCTGTGCCCCGGCCCGCCTGGCCGGGACGGTTATCGCGCTGGCCTCGTCGGATGTCTGCAGAGGACTGCGCGCGGGCACGCAGGACGACGATGCGCGCGGGGATCCGGTCGATGTGCGCCTGCGCGACAGGATCTTACCTGCGCCGTCGCCCCTCTTGGTTGCAGAGATGGAACCGCGGACGTGGATGCGGCTGCTGTTTCGCCGGCCCGTTCAGATCTGACCGGGCGGTGAACATCGCTCTCCAGGCGTCGCGGGTGACCGGACGGTCGCGCGCGCGACACGCCGAGATCCGGCCCGATCGCTCGGCTTCATTCGGCAAGCACCAGAAGCGAGTATCCTCCCAGTACTCTGACAGTCGCATCCTTGTTGAGCGCGAACAGGGCCCGCCGCGGGACGCTCATCAGACGGCTCGACAGCGCCTGGTTCGGCAGCTCGATCCGGCTTGCAGTATAGCAATAATCGATCACATTGTACCCGCAATCACGTAGAGTAGCCAGCGCCGAATCTTTGAAGAAGTAATGGAGGTGACCAACGCTCTCCCTGAGGCGGAGGATCGGTTCGCGTCGGAGCAGCGACTGGACCGAAAGATCGAGCGGAATATGAAAGATCTTGAATTTGGCGAGCGGTCGAAGCTGTTTCGTGAAACTTACATAATCCTCGACATGTTCGATGACGTCGATGGCGAGCAGAACATCGAAGGGGGCGTCGGAGGCGTCGAACACGTTCTCGAGGAAGAACTTGGTCCGAGTCGTTTCCTTGCTCTTGGCGCGTTGATAGGCGTGGGGCGAAACTTCGTAGCCGAAGCCTCTGGAAAAATCGAATGCCCGTTCGAGGTTCAGAATAACGTCACCCGTGCCGCATCCGACTTCGCAGATAGTATCGAATCTGATCCCGTTTCTCTTGACGATGTTTCCGATCTGCGTCGCTTTCCAGGGCGCGTCCGATTCATGCCAGTCGGGATTGTTCTCTGCGTAGGTTGTGTTCTTGTATATCTCGAGCACTGTCGATACTCCACTGAACCATGGGGGCGTCGCCGAGGCCAAACTCAATTTCGCGGGCAGTCAGCATGTCTGATGTCGATCTTCGTTCTCGGACGAGGTGCAATCTGTGTTCATGCTGGCGTCATCAAGTTTCGGTCTTCCCGCAAAAATTCTCGGTTTGGTCTAGGCAACGAACCAAGGTGCGCTCGCAGTTCGGTGATGAAACGAGGCTGCCCATACCGCATCCGTGGACGATACGCGCGGATCAGATGATGGATTGCCGGATCGCATCGGCGTGAACATGAACCACATTCTCGGGATTGTAGCGCTCGATGTACTCCCTTCTGTAACGCGAAAATGATCTCTCTTTTTCCAAGTTGTCACAGTAGTAATCCATCGTTTTGATTAAGGCATCCTCGTCATTCGGAGGTACGAGACGCCCGAGGCGTCGATCGATCAGAATATCGCTCGGGCCAAATTCACAATCGGTCGATATGACCGGCAGCCCGCACCGCAGGGCTTCGCATATGGCTAGAGACCAGCCCTCCCAGCGAGATGTGGCAACAAAGATGTCGCCGGAGTCGAGTGCTTGTTGTGGATTGTCGGGGTGATATGTCAGTCTGATGACCTCTGAAAGGCCGAGCGAGTGAATCTGCTCGGTCAGGGCCGCCTTGTCGGTTCCATGTCCGACCAAGTTCAGGCGTATGTTCTTGCGATGCGCGTACAGCTTCGCGAAGGCCGTTACTAAAATATCCTGACCCTTCTGGAAATCGTATCGACCGACATTCACGAAAGTAATCGGGGCTGATTCGGTTCGCGTGTCGAGACTCGAGGGATCGAAGCGGCGAACCGGATTCGGCACCCAGTACATCGGCCGTGAGCAATTGAAGTCCTGTTTGAAGGCTTCAAGTTGCCTCGGAGAGGTGCCGAAGACGGAGCTTACATGGCGAAGGACGACATGCTTCACGAGGAAGAAATAGGCCGTCGATTTGAGGCTTGCCCCTTCGCGTCTCGGATTTCCGTGCAGGTGCATGGCGATCCGCTGTCGGATTCCGAGCCGCGCGATCCAGAACATGGCGGTCGGTTCGATCTGTGGAACGATCACCAAGTCGTAGGGTTTGTCTCGGATGACATTCCTGAACGTTCGTAGAAGGTTCAGCCGCGACGTAACCGGTCGGAAGACGCTCCTATAGAGCCGCGGCTCAGGCGGGTGATTCGCATGCTGTGAAAGCCTCAGCACGTCGACGTCGAATTCGGAGCTGTATCGTGCCGCGAGTTCGGTGCAGACGGTATCAACGACGCGTTCGATCCCAGCGAATACGGGTGTATTCGGCTGGATGTAGAGGATCCGGATCTTTTCCTTACTTTGAAGTCGCATCCACGCAACTCTTTTCGCGAAACCTGTCGACACTGAACTCGGGGGGCGGCGACGCCGCGCAGGCGTGGGTCAGACGCGATTGAGGACGGCGCCGATGACATGGGCGCCGGCGCTGATCAGGCCACTCACTGCGTCCGACAATTCGTCGACGGTAGTCCGCCCGGACTCGGCGACGATCACCACGATATCCGCCCGCCGGGCCGCCACCCGCGACTCCGCCGACACCGAGAGCGGCGGCAGGTCGAGGATGACGTAACCGCCCCGGCGCATCTGATCGATGACGTTCTGGAAGATCGGCGAACTGAGGGACACACCGGTGCTGACGGCCGTGTAGGGCGACCGCGACGGCAGGACGGGGACGCCTCCGAAATCCACAAATTTTGCCAAGGCCAGATGATTGGGGTTGATGACCAGGTCGGCGAGACTCGCGCCGACGCCGGCCTTGGAGTCTGGAGTCAGGAAGAACGTTCCGGCGCCGTGTATATTCGTGTCGATCAGACGCGCGGACCGCCCACCTTCCTGCAGCAGGCGCGCCAAGCTCAGGCCGATCAGCGTCGTGCCCGCGCGCGGGGTGCAACCGACCAGGGCAATGACGCAGTCGGAATCGTGGCCGCGCGCCGAGAGGGCCAACTGGATCGACGTCCGCAGGTCACGGATCCCCGTGGAGAATCTGACGTTGAGGAACCACGGCGCGTTGACGTTGCGCAGATCCACCGTCTCGCGGCGCCCGTCGGCGGTCCTGCGCAGAACCTCGGGCATCACGGCGAGACAGGGAAGACCGGCTCGCTGGACGAGATCCTGCGGCGTCCGGATCCGACGATCGAACGCCTGCAGCAACGCCACGGCCAACAACCCGCCCACGAGGCCGATCATCGCGCCGAGCCCGAGGATCAGGGTCTTTCGCGGAGCTGAGGGTTTGAGGGGCTGCAGCGCCGCGCCGATCACCCGCGCATCGGCATCGGGCGTCGGCGCATCCGGCAAGGTGCCCTCGGTGACGGCCGCCGCGGCGGACCGGGCCTGAGAGGCGAGGGCGTTGACGCGGCCCTGGAGGAACTCGGCGCCATTCTTGGCCGCGTCGGCTTTGGCCGCGATGGATTGCAGGAGATAGGCCGAGACGGCCGCGTTCGCCACGCGTCGCGCCAAGTTCGGATCTCTGGACGTGTACGAGACTTCAACCACGTATGATTGACCAACACGCCTGACGGTAAATTGCTCGGCGAAGCTCTCGAACTTCCTCTGCTGCAGGATGGCGGATGTCGAGGGCGGCGCCGTCCGCAGCCCCGACAGTTCCGAGGCGCTCGGCCCCGGCTCCTTCGGGCTCTCCGAATCGGGCGGCCCGAACTCGGGATTGTTCGCGAGCCGGAGACTGTTGAACACGTTGGCCAACAACCGTTCCGAGCGGAGTACCTGGAGCTCGCTCTCGGCCCGTCCAACATCGAGACTCGGCATCAGGGCACCGTCGGAGGAGCCCGAGCCCACCGGGCGCCGCGGCTCGAGCAGCAGCACCGCGGTCGCCGTGTAGGAGGGGGTTGCGGTCACCGCGTAGAGCGCCGCGCAGCCGATGCAGAAGAGCACCCAGAGGGCCACCGCGTATTTGTGCCGGTGGGCCGCCTTGAGGGCCGCCGAGATGACGGCCAGCGGGCCGTCCTGCACGCCGACGGATGTCGTGTCCGGAAAATGGGAGGCGGACTGGGTATGGTCCGGCGGGATCCGGTTGGTGTTGTAGATGTTCATCTCACGCTTTCCGTCGGATCTGCAGGGCCCGCTCGGGTTCCAGCCGTCCCAGGAGCACGTCCGCGGCGCCGCGTAGATTGCCGCGCAGCCGGCCGCGCCGGTCGATGAACGGCTCGGGAGCCGGGAAGCGCGTCACGTTGCTGAGAACGTTGCGGGTGATCTGACCGAAGACTTGAGATAAAGTCATCGTGCCCTTCCGCAGCATGTAAAGCGGGTTGACGATCTGCGAGTAGCCGAGCCGATCGCCCGAAATCCGGCCGCCCTTCACACCCATATGGACGCCGCGGGCCTCCAGGCATTTGACGAGCCGGCCTCCCTTGGCTGCCAGCGCTGCACCGAAGTCGCGGTCCTCGAGCCAGCCGTACAGGACGAGCCGCTCGTCGAAGCGCAGCGCGCCGATGGCGGCGCGGCGGAACGCCATGTTGCAGCCGTACGGGCTGAAGGCCTCGATCGGCGCCGACGGCTCGACCGGGCCGAGCGCCGCGAGCATCCGGTCGACCTCGGTGAAGCGCAGCCCGGGCCCCTTGATGCCGTCCGCGATGACGTCCCCCGTCAGGCCGACGATGTCCGGCGCGTCGTGAAAGCGCTGCGCGGCCGCGGCGAGCCAGCCGGCCTCCGGGACGAAGTCATCGTCGAAGAAGACCACAATATCGATCGCCTCGGGCAACGCGGCGAGGGCGGCGTTCCTCTGGGTGGCGAGGCCAGGACGCCCCGTCACCACCGTCACGCCGGGCCACGTGCCCGCCTCACCGGCATCGTCCGGGGTGACGCAGGAGATCAGGACGGCGGCGGGCTTCAGCGTCTGCCGATCCAGGATCCGCCTGAGGGTGCCGGTCACCACCTCGGGGCGGCCCAGCGTCGCTATGGCGACGGCGATGCTGGGCGCCGGGGGAGGTGCCGCGGGTTGCGCGGCGGAATGCGCGGCGGAATGCGCTGCGGACTGCGCGGCCGGCCGCGCCTTCGGCGCCCGCATGAGATCGAGGTAGCCCTGCGCCGAAGCGTCCCACGAGAAGAGGGCTGCTTGCTCGCGACCGCGGCCGATCAGGTCCGATCGCAGGCCCTGGCTGGAGGCCAGGGCGCGGATCTGGGCGATCCAGCGGTCCGGCCGGTCCGGCGGAGCGAGCAGGGCCGCTGACCCGCAGATCTCCGGCAAACTCGCGCGGTCGGTCGAGACGACGGGGCAGCCGCGCGCCATCGCCTCCAGTGCCGGAAGCCCGAACCCCTCCGTGAGGGAGGGGAAGGCCAGGCACAGGGCGCGCTCCATCAGGTAGGCGAGGTCGTGGTCGGTGACGAAGCCGAGGTGGCGAACGTTCTCGCCGCGCCGCAGGTCCTCGGCGGCGTAGATGGTCGCCTGGCCGCCCGCCACCACGAGGTCGAGCCCGAGTTCGCCCAAGGCAGGCGCCAGTTTGAGGAGCAGGTCGAGGTTCTTGTGGCGGGCGCGAGATCCGAGGGCCAGCACGAAGGGACGTTCCAGGCCGTCGGCGTCCCGGTCCAGACCCGCCGGCGCTCGGTCGGCCTGCCGCGGATCCCAGGCGTGCACGTGCTCGTGCCCGTTCGGGAGGACGACGATGTCGGAGGCCCTCACGGAGAGATGGTTCGCGATCTGCCCGGCCGAGAAGGTCGAGACGGTGGCGATCCGTGCGGCACGGCGGGCCAGAAGCGGCTGGAGCGTCCTGTAGAAGGTCCGGAACGAGGCGCTGTAGCTCTCCGGCGCGTTGAACACGTTCGCATCGTGGATGCAGACGACCTGATCCGCCTTCAGCGCGGGGGCGGTGTTGCAGAGGTTGAGCAATCGGCCGGGCCAAGCGCGCGGCAGGACGAACTGCTCCCAGGCATGCCCAGCCGCGGGTCCGACGGTGCGGAGCGGCGTGCCCGCGAGCCGGGGGTCCGCCGCGTCCGGCACGGACAGCAAGGGGGCGCTCTCGCCCCGGGCAGCCAGGGCCGCGCTGATCGCCCGGGTGACGTTCATCGCGTAGCGCTGAACTCCCGTCATCGGCTGGGTGAGGAACCGACCGTTGATCCCAAACGATCCGACTGCCGTCATGCTGTCGCTCTACTCCCTTCGGAGCCTCGATTCGCGGATCGAATACGAGAAGGACTGTTCCACCTTTCGCGCGCGCGGCGCGGTCCGACCCGTGCGCTCAGGAAGCGGGATCACGCGCGGCCGCGCTCGTGCGCAGAAATCCAGTCTGTAATATAGGCAAAAAAGCGCGGCGCTAATTATTTTGCAGCCAGCGCTTTGACTTTCTACAAGAAAATCCGAGTGCAGAAACAAGTGCCCGTGCGCTGCATTCGGAGACATGCCGGCGATCTCAGTTGGCGCCAGAGGCCTGCCGACGCCAAAGCGGCGGCTCCGAGCGCATTTCGAGCGCGGGCTCGTGCTTCCGCTGGCGGCGGGACAGGGCTTCTCTGTGGAGGGCGCGTCCCGCGTAGACGGCCTCGATCACGGGAAGAAGGAACCGGCCGATCCGTGGAAAGCAGCGGAGGAGCGCCCCTTCGCGCCAGAGACTGTCGCGGATCTGCTGCACGGGCCGGGACGGCCGCGGCGCTGCGTACTGCGCGCTCAGCTCGATTCGTCCGAAATCGCGGGATCTGCTGCCGAGGCTCAAGGTCGCGACGGCCCGGTCGTCCGGCCAGATGATCGCGGCCTTCAGGTCCGTCCACGCCCGCGCCGCATCGTCTGGGATCGTCACCACGTGCTCGAAGCGAAGACGTTCGATGTGAGCCAGGACGCCCGTGAAGAGGTCCGGCCGCGCCGGCGCGACCCGCGCCTCCCAGCCCTCTTCCTGGAGGTTGGCCCGCGGCGGCGATCCCGGATCGGGCTGGGAGAAGGTGCGGACACTCGGCAGGTCCGGTTCCAGGCAGGCCTCGATCAGGTGCCAGAAGCGCAGCACCGATGTGCGCGCGTCCCAGGGCTTGTACCAATCGCTCTCGACGCTCAGGCCGAGCGTGCGGCGGAAATGCGGTGTGGCGAGGCGCTTGTAGTTGCAGCGGGCGAACTGAAGTCCGGACCAAGTTCGCTCCGGGATGCCCTCCTGAAGCATGCGGACCGTACTGCCGTAGAGCCCGGTATCGACCAGCACGCAGTGGCGCGCCGGGCCCGCGCAGGCATCGAGATGCGCGCGGAAACGGGCGTCCTGCTGGACGACCGCGGCGCGAAGGCGGGCCACGCCGGGCTCGTTGCCGGCCAGCAGCGCGGTGAATGTCGCCTCCTCAAAGGGCGCATCCCAGGACGCCGGCAGGGCCAAGTCGTCGCGCTGCGCCAGCGCCGCCGCGATCTCCGCCATCGACCGTCCGCTGAACTCCCGACCGAGTTCGGAGAGAACGCCGGGGCTCGGCGGATCGAAGGCGGTGCGGGCGGCCACGAGGCGCGAGACCATGAGGGCCGCGTGCGGGAGGTTCGGCGGCAGACCGGTTCGGCTGAGGAATCGCTCGTAGACGAGTTGCAGGCGCAGGCCGCCCCGGGCGCAGAACAGGAGGACGGACCTGTCCGGCGCGAGGAAGCGCTCGACGAGCCAGAGGCGTAGGCAGAACTCGGCGAGGATCGGGCCGAGCACGCGCTGCCCGAACACGACCGCGTCGTCGCGTGCAGAGTCGCGTGCGGCATCACGTGCCGCGTCGGTCGCGCTCACGGCCCGACCCTCCTGGCCCTGCTTCGGGCGGCCCCGATCCAGTGCCGGTGCATCACGCGGGTGCGGACGGCGTCGAGGCGGCGACGCAGCACCACGTGGCGCGGCCGGAGCAGCTGTGCCGTCCGCAATCCCGCGGCGGCGGCCATGGTCACGTCCGCCAGCGTGTCGTCGCCAAGGTGGAGGATCTCGGCGGGAGCCACGTTCTCGCTCCGGAGAACGACGTCGAAGAGCGCCCGTTTCCGCTTGGTCGCGTCGTGATCGGCGCTGGTGTAGATATGCGTGATGGGATGATCTGGAGCCAACGTGTTCAGCAGATGCGCGATCGTCTCGCCGCGATGATAGGTATCGCTCACCGCGATGATCCTTTTTCCGGCCTGCGCGCGCTGCTTCAACCAGGTCATCAGCCGGGTGTTCGCGCGCAACTGGGCGAGCTCGACCGTGATCTCGGCCCGGTACAGAATGTCCGCGGCACAATCATCGAGGCTGAGGACGCGCGTCATGGCCGCGAGCATGTCGGCGAAGTGCACGTCGCCGGACGGATTGGCCAAGTCGAGTGCGCGGTAGGCTGCTCTCTGCACCTGCAAGCGCGCGGCGTAGATCGCGCCCGCACGGCGCGTCGTACCGAGTTCCGCCGCGAGCAACTGCGACGCGACCGTCGCGATATCGTGGAAGCGGCAGCGCTCGGATCGGTGATCGCGATGGAGCAGCGTGTCGAAGACGTCGCACGATATGATTCGGGCCGCCGTCTCAGGGAGGTGCATGCTGGCTAGATCTTTCTCGATCGGTTGCGACCGAACTTAATGTCAGGCCGCCGGACCGCGCCCGGCGGATCCCTTCTGCAATGACGGTGCCGCGGCGGCGCGATGTCCATACTGCGACCAGTATAGCAATAAATTGTCCCGTCCGACATGAATGAAGACGTCCAGCCACAGCCATAAGCATTGACGACGCGGCATCGCTCCCCCGGAAGGTGGGTTGATCGGCCCGGCGAGGTGCCCCCTTGTCGGGACCGTGCGCCCATACGAGGCCTGGAAGCGCCTAACAACTCCGCCGTTCGGTGTAGTGCTGGCGATCGAAGGTGCGACCTGCGCCGCGGGCGGCGACTGATACTCTCGGCCGTGCTCGGGTGACGTCGCGATGGTCCGCGTCGGCTGGCCGTGCTCACCGATCGATCGACAATACCGGGGAATTGAACGCCCCGCTCCAGGCCTCGTGAACGCCCACCTGATCGGGTCGATGTTCAGCAATGAGCCTCGATGTTTTGCAGGTGTTTTAAGACGTCGATCGTGGATTTCAGTCGGATCGCGTGCTAGCCACGCCGTGCTGGGCGCTCGATGCGGCGGGATACAGGGTCGCGAAGCGACGAGCGAGAAAGATACCTGTCGTGATCACGGAGCCCAAATTAGCGGTCGTCATTACCTGCTTCAACTACGAAAATTTTGTAGGCCGAGCGATCCAGAGCGTCATCGATCAGGGCAGCGACGCTTGTGAGATCGTGGTGATTGACGACGGATCGACGGATCGCTCGTGGTCGATCATCCAGCAATCCGGCGTGCCGGCGTTCCGGCTCCCGAACGGCGGTCAGAGGGCGGCCTGCCTCTACGGGTTGTCGAGGACCCGCGCCCCGTTTCTGCTGTTTCTCGACGCGGACGACGAGCTCCGTCCGGGCGCTCTCGCGCGCATCCTCCCGGCCCTGGATTCGGATGTCGCCAAACTCCAGTTTTGTCTGACGTGCATCGATTTGGCGGGAACTGTCCTGGCGGATCCTTATCCGGCTCTCGACGCCTTCCGCGGGCAGGACAGGATCGTCAACGACATCCTGCGCTCCGGGGTCTATCAAACGCCGCCCACGTCCGGGAACGTCTTCCGCCGCGACGTCTGCGAGCTGCTCCATCAATGTGAGTACGACCAGGCCGTCGATGGCGTGATCCTGCTGGCCGCTCCGTTCATGGGCGACATCGTCAGTCTTCCCGACAGTCTCGGCCTCTATCGCGTCCATGGCCGGAACGACTCGGGTCTCGGGCGCGTCCCGCAGGCCGCAACCTTCGAACGGGATCTTCGGCGGTTTCAGTCGCGGCTGGCGCATCTGCGGGACCTGCTCCGGAACTGGAGGCCCGGGGCCTCGCTCATCGAGCCGAGGAAGACGTACTATTTCCAGTTCCTCGAGTTCTGTACGGCGATTCTTCGAGGCACCCGGTACGGCGGCCGAGCGTTCCTGCGCCTGATCGGATCCGTCCTGACCGAACCGCGCCCGCTGAAATGGAAAGTCGCGAATGCGCTCTTCGTGGTGGCGATGTTCCTCGCGCCTGTTCGCTGCGCGCGGGCGTTGCTCGCCTTCCGCTTCTCGCTGCGGCGACGGCCGGTCCGCCAGATCCTGCGGGCGAGTTTAGGTGCGGGGCATTGTTGAGGCTCGGCAGGATCTAGAATTTCTCTCTTGCGATGAGCTGCGTATCAACACCTAAATATATACGAAAGTTGTATCAGTTTTCCTGTCTGACTAAGGTCTTATCTCGCGCTCTCATCGGCGCCGCGGCTCGCGCAGATCCGCAGCGCGGGCCGGGGCTCGGATCCGACACGTGCGCTCGTCAGTCATGCGTATTCTCCATCTGCTGAATCACACGCGCCGGCTGAACGGCCATGTCCACGCGGCCGTCGATCTGGCGTGCCAGCAGATGCAGCTCGGGCATCAGGTCGCGGTCGCCAGCCAAGGGGGCGATCTCGACGCTCTGCTGCGCTCCAACGGCGTCGAGACGATCTTCGCAAGTCACGCCCGCGGTCCGAGGCAAATCCTGAAGTCAGTCCTCGATTGTGGCAGCGCGCTTCGGCGCTGGCGCCCCGACGTCGTCCACGCCCATATGATGACCAGTGCCGTCCTGGCCTGGCCGACCTGCAGGCTGTTGCGCATTCCCCTCGTGACGACCGTCCACAACGAGTTCGAGAAGGGCGCGATCCTCATGGGCCTCGGGAACAGGGTCATCGCCGTGAGCGGCGCCGTCGCCGCGTCCATGCGGAAGCGCGGCATCGCGGGCTCGCGAATCGATGTCGTGCTCAACGGGACGATCGGCTCGGCCCGCATGCGCGGTCGATCCGAGGAGCCGCAGAACCTGGATCATCCCGCGATCGTCTTCGTCGGAGGCCTCCACCCGCGCAAGGGATTGCCCGATCTCCTCCAAGCCTTCGATGCGGCATTCTCCCACAACCCGGCGATGCGCCTCTACGTCGTCGGCGGCGGTCCGCACCAGGACGCCTACGAGCGCACCGCGCGCGCGCTGCCCTGCGCGGACGCCGTCACATTCGCGGGCCCGCGGGACGATCCTTACCGCTGGATGCTGGGCGCCGACATCTTCGTGCTCTCATCCCACGCCGATCCGGCCCCACTGGTGCTCTCCGAAGCCCGGGAGGCGGGGTGCGCGATCATCGGCACGAACGTCGACGGGATTCCTGAACTCCTCGACGGGGGACAGGCAGGCATCCTCGTCCCGCCCGGCGATCCCGACAAGCTCGCGCGCGCGCTGATCGCGCTCACCACCGACCCGGCACAGCTGAGTGCGTGGCGGGCGAAGAGCCAGCGCAACCTGGATCACCTGCGGATCGCGCGGGTGGCCGAGGAGACCTTGGCTGTCTACCGGCGTGCTGGCCGCGTCCCGGCCTGATGCCCGATCCTGCGTAGGGCCGGACCCTGGGCGGCATCCGCGCTGCGCCACCGCGGCGCGCGCGCGCAAGGCGGCCAAATTGGCTAGATTGATGCTTCCGCCGGATACTGGTCCAAGGCTGACGGGCAAGGGGGCCAGGATCGGAGCCGCTATGTTATTCAGTTCCGGATCTATTTCTTGAGCACGCGCGACTTCGCTTCGAGCCGCTGCGGGGTCGGCCGTCGCCGCGCGGGACACGTGCATGCTGGCCTTTAAGACGCTGCGCGGCGCCGGCTGGAGCGTCGCCGCCCGGTTCTCCGGACGCGCGATCGATCTCGCCACGCTGCTCATCCTCGCGCGAGTCCTGTCGCCCGCCGATTTCGGCCTGACGGCCATTGCCGCGTCCCTGATCGCCATCGTCGATATGGTGCTCGAGATCCCCCTCGTTCAGGCCCTGATGCGCCTGCCGCACGTCGAGAAGGCGCATCTGGATACGGCCTTCACGCTGGGCCTCCTGCGCGGTGTGGTGATCGCCCTCCTGCTGGTGGCGGCCGCCTGGCCGGTCGCGCGTATCTACAGCGACGCCCGGCTCGTCCCGATCATGCTGGTGTTCTCGGCGGCCCCGATAGCCCGGAGTCTGTACAGTCCGGGCATGGTGCATCTGTACCGCAACATCGACTTCCGCGTGGCGTTCATAGCGGACTTCTCCGGCAAGGTTGGAGCCGCCCTCATCTGCATCGGGTCCCTCTACGCGGGGGCCGGTTACTGGGCGCTGGTGATCAATCCGGCTGCATCCGCGGTCCTCCCGACCGTCCTGTCCTACGGGCTGGCGCCCTACCGCCCGAGGCTCTCGTTGGAGAAGGTGAGCGCCTTCTCGGCGTTCACGGGTTGGTTCACATCCTCGCAGATCCTGGCCGCCTTCAGCTGGCAGTATGATCGCGTGTTCCTCGGCTACCACGTCGACAAGGCCGTTCTGGGCCGATACGGGGTTGCCAGCGACTTCTCCGTGCTCCCGACCCAGAGCCTCATCGGACCCGCCATGCGCCCCGTCATGGCCGCGTTCGCGTCGATCGCCGATGACCGCCTGCGCCTACAATCCGCCTTCCTGAGGGCCGCTCGGCTCACGATGATCATCGCGTTCCCGGCCGGCGTGGGCATCGCCCTGACCGCCGACCAGATCGTCAGCGTCGTCCTCGGCGCGCAATGGGAGGGTGCGGCGCCCTACCTGCGCTGGCTGTCGCTGGCTATCATGTTCACGGCCTATTATCAGCCGGTCTCGACGCTCTGCCTCGCCATGGACGAGCCGGATGTCATGCTCAAGATCAATGTCCTGGAGTCGATATTCAAAATATCGACCATGACTTTAGGGTTCTATGTCGGCGGCGTCATGATGATGATCTACGCGCGCGTCGCGGCGGCCGTGTTTCATTTCCTGATCAGCGCGATCTACGCCCGGCGCCTCGTCGGTGTGGGCGTGGCGCGGCAGGTGCGCAACCTCTGGCAGGTCGGCCTCTCGTGCCTCGTGATGGTCGTCGCCGTCCTCGCGCTGCGGGCGATTCTGAGCCGCATCGATATCGGACTGGTCGGGCTCCTGTTGGCCATGATCGCCAGCGGCGTGGCGGCTTACGGTGTCAGCATGCATCTGCTCGGATTTCGCCTGCGGACCCTGCGCCCCTGAGGTCTCTCTGGGGCAGGACCGCTGGCGAACTGACCGGGCTCCCGGCGTTCCGCGGGGCCGATCGATGGAGTCACGAGCGACAAGTTGTCGACGCGCTACCGCCCTGCCACCCCCCGAAGACGGGCGGCCGCAGGACAGCGCACGGGTCGATAGATCTTGGATAATTTGACTGCCCCTGTTACGATTAAATGTGAGTCTCCGGACTATGTGCTACAGATGCCGTAGGTCGGGCGCGGGGCGCAGCTCTATATTCAAGAACTGGCTTGGGACGAGGAGGATTTGATGCGTCTGCGTTCCATGGCGGCGGGCTGCCTTGTGCTGTTCGGCAGTTCCCTCGCGGCCGCGGCCGCCGACGAGGCGGGTCGATACGTGCTCGGTCCTCAGGATCATCTGACGATCCGCGTCTATGACCTGCGTCGCAATACCGGCGAGGCCTATTCGTGGACGGCCCTGAACGGTCAGTTCGTCGTTGCGGCGGATGGAACGGTCTCCATGCCGCTGATCGGCCAGATCAAGGCCGCGGGCGGAACGCCGGTCGATCTCGCGAACGCCATCGGCGTTGCGCTGAAGCAGGTCGCCGATCTCGCCGAGAAGCCCGCGGCTTCCGTCGAGGTCGCGACGTACCGTCCATTCTACATCATCGGCGCCGTCCAGCAGCCCGGCAAGTACGAGTATCAGCCTGGCCTGACCGTTCTCCAGGCCGTCAGCACGGCGCAGGGCCTGATGCGCGGCACGGACCCGCGTGGCATCCAGCGCGACGCGGTCACGTCGCGCGGCGAGTTGCGGAACCTCGCCGCGGAGCGCACCGGCCTGGCCGCGAAGCTGGCCCGCCTGGAGGCGGAGATCGCCGGGACGGACACGATCGCGTTCGGCACCGATGCGAGGGGCGCCGCGGACAAGGCGTACGCGGATCAGGCCGTTCGCGGCGAGCAGCTCCTGTTCGACACCCGGCGAAACGCGCTGAAGGCCGAGATCAAGGCGATCGAACAGTCGGTTGCCAGTTTCGAGAACGAGATGAGCACGCTCGATCACAAGTCCAAAACGCTGGACCGTCAGATCGAGCTCAGCCGCGGGGAACTCGGCCTCATCAACGAACTGGTTTCGAAGGGGCTCACGATCGCGCCGCGGAAGCTCGCCGCAGAGCAGAGCCAGGCCTCCTTCGAGAGCGGCCGGCTCGACGTGCAGGTCGCCATGCTGCGTGCCCAGCAGAGTCTCACGCGGGCCGAGCGCGACCTCATCGATCTCAAGGCGCGGTTTCGCCGCGAGGCCCTGTCGGAGGCCGCGGAGACACGGCAGAAGCTCGCCCTGATCGATGAGAAGACGCGCACGGCCGAGCGGCTCACGACCGATGCCGAGGCGCAGATGATCGGCAGCACCGACGACGCGTCCGAGGGCCTGAGCCCGCGGTACGAGATCACCCGAAAGCAGGGGGCGAAGGCGGGCACATGGCTCGCCTCGGAGGACGTCGTCGTCGAACCGGGCGACGTCGTCCGCGTGACGCTCGCGCGTCAGCCGGCCGACAAGTCCGGGGAGACGCGTCAGCCGCCGATGCCGCGGCGCGGATCCGGGAGCGCGCCGGTGAGCCGCGGCCCGGCGGCGCCGGACGCGCCGCAACGGCCGATTGAGAGCGCCAACCGCTGAGACGGCCGGTGCGGCGCGTCGCAGCGGTCGGGCGACGCGGTCGCCCGTGCCCCCCATACCGGTCGGCCGTCGACCGTGCCGGGACCCGTCTGACATGAGTTTCGAACCGATCGGCGCCATCACGGTCGTGGTCGGCCTGTTCTGCCTGCTGTTCGGCACCCAATCGGTCGTCGTCGCGTTCGTGGTCTTCTGCAATCTCGGATCCGCCGCGGCACTCCTGCTGGGGGGCGCCAACGTTCAGCCGGCGCATCTTTTCCTCCTGTTCCTGATGATTGCGACACTGTTCTATCGCAACATCTCGACACTGTTCCTGAACGCGTTCCGCTTCCCGGAACCGGGCTTCTGGCTTCTCTGTCTGGCTCTCTACGGGGTGGCGAGCAGCTACGTCCTGCCGCGTCTCTTCGCGGGACAGACCTATATCGTACCGCTCGGGACGTCGTCGCACCTGATCACGAGCGACGGCGTCGTTCCCCTGGGGCCGGTCTCCAGCAACTTCACGCAGCCGATCTACCTTCTCGGCGATCTCGTGTGTTTCAGCGTCATCGCGGCATTCGGTTCCACGAGGAACGGCGTCGAGACGCTCGCGAGAGCGCTCATCATCTACGCGTGCGCCAATATCTGCTTCGGCGTCATCGACGTGCTCACCGCGGCGACGGGCACTCAGGAGGCGCTGCAATTCATTCGCAATGCCCAGTACACGTTCCACGATGATGAGAGCGTCGGCACGATGCGGCGAATCATCGGCGCCTGGCCTGAGGCCTCGGCATTCGCCGGGATGACACTGGGAAGTTGCGGCTTCACCGGCATGCTCTGGCTCTGCGGGCGCAAGCCACTGGTGACGGGACCGCTCGCGCTGATCTCGCTGCTGTTCGTGATCCTGTCGACGTCCTCGACCGGCCTGGTCGGTGCCGCGGTGCTGATCGCGCTCCTCTACACCATCGCGCTGATGCGGTGCAGCACGCACAGGCAGGACCGTTTCAGTGCCGGGCTCGTGATCGCGGGTCCGCTGGTCCTCTGCATCCTCGTCCTGCTGGCCCTCTCGGTCGGCGGTGTGGCCGAACGCGTCTACGATTACGTTGATACGCTTGTCTTGAGCAAAGGCGAGACCAGTTCGGGTGTTCAGCGCTCCGCCTGGAACGCCTACGCGTGGCGGAACTTCATCGACTCGAGCGGTCTGGGGGTCGGTCTTGGGACCAATCGCACGTCGAGCTTTCCCCTCGCGGTCCTGTCGAATGTCGGCATTCCCGGAACCGTGTTCTACGTGCTGTTCTTGGCTTCGGTGTTCGGATTCCGCCGTGGAGCGCCGCGCACCTACTGGAGCGATATCCGCTCCTCGGCCCGCGTCGCCTGCCTGTGCCTGCTCTCGGGCGGCATCATCGCGGGCCCGACGGTCGATCAGGGCTTGCTGTTCTATATCTTCGCCGCGACCGCATGCGCCTACCCCGAGCGGCGGCAGATCCAGCGCACCGCGGGTTCCGCCGCGCTGATCGAGCCGGGCGCCGCCGCGATACGGCCACGGCGCGCCGATCCATCCCCTCAGGCAGCCCGGAACGCGTCACTGGGCACGTAAAATCGGGCGCCGGGCCGATAGAGCGGAAGCCTGTTCATCGCGCGCCTGGAAGTCGCGCGGCGCGCCGCGATGCTGTCGAGGTGCGGCGGTCCACCGGTGGAGTCTCGCGCGGCCGCCAGAACACGCCGTCAGCAGTCTTTCCGAGGCGTTTTGTGACGAAAATCGCTCTTGTATCGAAACTGTAACACCTGTGTTCCGGTTTCGATGTTGGATATTCGTGCGGCACACCGGCCCGATTTTATCGTTCGACGGGTTGACAGACTATATCGGTCACTTCGACGACGGGGTAGATCGGGTGACTCGACTGAAAATCCTGTCCCGATCCGCGCGCGATGGCGTATTTACAAATCCGGATTTGTTTACGATAGTAATGCCTGAGCCTCGTTCCGCGCCTGTAGTATCGATGCGCGAACGGTCGCGGCACGATCAATTGCCGAGGGTGAGGGCCGTTTCTCTCTCGGTCCATCACTGTGTTCCAACGTCATGCTTCATGGTTTGATGCGGTTGCCGACCCGATGCAGATCATGACCGATCCCTCAGATCCCGGCGCGCCTCTCGACGCGGACGACGACGTCTTCGATGCGGTCGTCTTAGGGGCCGGGATCACCGGCCTCGTTTCGGCGGCCATACTTCACGATCTCGGCTGTCGAAGGATCGCCGTCATCGATGAGTTCGGTAATCTGGGCGGCAATCACATCGATCGGGCCATCAACGGCTACACGTTCGACATCGGAAGTCTCATCTTCCAGGACGATTCGCCTCTGCTGGACTATTTTCCGGAGCTGCTCGAGCATTACGTCCCGATCATGCCGACCTGGGGAAAGCTGACGCCTCAGGCTTTCGTGACCTCTTACCCGCTGTCCATCAAGGACGACATCCTCCGGGCCGGTGCGTGGGGTATCGTCAGGATCGGACTGTCGGTCGTATTCTCGCGTCTGCTACGGCGCCGGATCGGAAATGCGCGGGAGTTCGCGCGCTACTGGATCGGTGATTATTTGCTCCAGAGGTCCGGCCTCGAGAGCTACATGAAGCGTTTCTTCGGCGTTCCGGCCGACTGGGTTGATCTGGAGTTTGCCGAGAAGCGGATGCTCTGGATCAAGGAACACGCGCATCCGCGCGTCCTGCTGCGCTACGTCCGCCGACATCACGCGACCGTGCCGACCAACAGGCAACTGGCGCGTCCCCGTGAGGGCTACAATGCCCTCTACGGAGTGGCCGCGCGGACCCTCCGCCAGCGTGGAACGGTCTTTCACCTGGGTCAACAGATCGGATCGATCACGAAGCGGGGGACGAAATTCGAGGTCCTCACGGGTAAGACCCGCATCACCGCCAACCGGCTCATCTCGACGATCCCCATCACCCGGGCCCTGGAGCTCTGCGGGATCCGGGAGGATCCTCATCTGGCGTCGGTGACGCTGATCAGCCTGTATTTCAGCTTCAGCGGAAATCGCGGCTTCGACTGCTCGATCCTCTACAATTTCGCGCATGACGGGGCATGGAAACGGCTGACAATGTATTCCGATTTCTACGGTCGCGTGGACGGACGCGAGTATTTTGGAGTCGAGGTCATTGCCGCACATGCGGGCAACTGCGTGACCACCGCCGAGCAGGATTTTCGCGCCCATGTGGCCAAGAACGGGCTCTTCATCGGTGATCTGGTCTGCGAGGGCAGCCAAGTGGTGCCCTGTGCCTATCCGATCTACACGGAGCAGGCCCACGAGAGGGTGTCCCGCGCGCGCGCGCTCCTGCGCGACTTCGGGATCGAGTCGTTCGGCCGGCAGGGCGGCTTTGACTATCAGCCGACAGCCCGTGTCTCGACGCTCAACGCGGCGGCTCACCTGATGCCGACGGCGAACACCGAGACTTAGCATCGACCTTACCGGATCCGACACGTCCTCCGTGAGAGCGCCCGTACGACGACCGAGCGGGATCGACCTGATTCGGAGCGCGGCATCCCCGCGGCACGGCAGGGACGGGACAGGCAAGGCGACGCGGATGGTGTCGTCCTCGCCGGGGTCGGAGCGGACCTCGATCGGCAGAGAGACCACCGAGAACAGGGCACCGAAGCCGCCCGCTCGCCGGTCGATACCGCGGTGATGCGGCGGCTATGCGGCGCACCACTACCCAGCGCTCCGCCCGGATACGATTCACCCGGACGCGCGCCGCGAATGCGGGCCGTCTCACTGGACCAAGTAGGCGCGACTCGGCTCCCGTGGGGCACGCGGCGCCGCCAAGCGCTCCCGCGCCAGGACTCCATCCACGAAACGGCTGATCTCGTCCGCGAAGCGGTCGACGCCGAAATCGGCGGCGCGGCGGACGAGGCGCTCGGGTTCCACCCCGATCGCCCGGCAGCGCTGGACGGCATCGATCAGCGCCTCGACGGATTGCTCGTGGAAAAAGGTCCCGGTCACCCCCTCGATGACCGTCTCGGTGGCCCCGCCCTTGCCATACGCGATGACCGGACGTCCGCTCGCCATGGCCTCGACAGGGACGATGCCGAAATCTTCCTCCCCGGGGAAGATCAGGGCATGGCACCGTGCGTAATGATGCTTCAAGACCTCGAAAGGCTGTGGGCCGAGAATCGTGATGTGCGGACCGGCCATGCTGCGCAGCTCGCGCAGCATCTCGCCGCCGCCGATCACCACGAGCGGCTGCCCCAATCGGTTGAAGGCCTGGATCGCCAGTTCCGGCCGCTTGTAACGGACCATCTCGCCGACCATGAGATGGTAGTCGCCGCGCTCGCCGTCCGGAACGGTCTCGAAGGCTGCCGTATCTACGGGCGGATGGATGACCTTGGCTTGCCGCCGATAGTAGGTCTCGATGCGCCGCGCGACCGTGGCCGAGTTGGCAACGAACTCGTGGACTCGACCCGCCGAGATCGCGTCCCAGTTCCGCACATAATGGGCCACCGGCGGCATCAGCAGGCGCGTGAGCAGCCCCGTCCGCTCGCGGTAGTCGTGATACATGTTCCAGACGTACCGCATCGGCGAGTGGCAGTAGCAGATGTGGAGCGCGTCGGACGGCGGGATGATCCCCTTTGCCGGTCCCGATTCACTGCTGATAATTAGATCGTATCCCCGCAGGTCGAGCTGTTCGAGCGCCATCGGCATCAGGGGCAGATAGGATTTGTACCGTCTGGTCGCGAACGGCAACCGGCCGATGAAAGAGGTCCTGACCCGGTGCGCCCTGATGGTCGGCGACATGGATTGCGGCGCGTAGGCGTGCGTGAAGATGTCGGCTTCGGGATAGAGGTCGCAGAGCGCCTCGATAACCTTCTCGCCACCCCGCATCCCGATGAGCCAGTAATGGACGATCGCGACTCTCATCGACCAGGCCTTGATCTCAAGATTATCGCGACGGGCAGGCCATGTGCGCGGCAGGTGTCGGATGCGGTCAGCGGGGCGCGCCCATGTGCCGCCTCCGGACCTGACGGGTGACCAGCGGACGCTCCCGGCCCCTGACCGGATGTCCGATCAGCCGCTGTCGGGCAGCCGCTCCGTAGGCAATGGACCATGATGGCGATGTTCTCAGCTGGATCGCAAGCGGGCGCCGTCATTCGGACAAGGCGTGAGCCAAGCCTCGGGTGCTGCCGGAATTGACGAACTTCAATGGGTCTCACAGGGCTTCACGACGACCGCTGCCGGCCGGCGCTGCGCGCAGAGCGTGCCGACCTGAAAGACATGCTCGGGATCCACATCAGGCTTTGCCCTCCCACTGGCCGGCCGAATAGGCGCGAACCGCTCTACGTGCCGCCCCGCACGGCACTCCATTGCCTCTCAACGGATACGCCATGCGCTGCCCCAATCCGTACTGACAGGCATTGTGGCGGCTCCTGCATGTTGGATGCCGCTTAGCCATCCGCAGGATACTGAGTTCGTCCATCCGGGTCACGCCGAGACGCACGCCACCATAGGGATTACTCCCAGGACGCCGGAACGCGGCCCCGCACCCGCATCCTATTGCGGTGCGGCGACCGATGCAGGCAAGTCGATGCGCAACGCACTCTCGCTAACTGCGTCTAATGTCCGGTATTGGCGAAACCTCCCGGGACGCTTTCGTCAAGTTGTCAGGGTTGTCGCAAATTCTGAATTGATTATGCAAGGCTATTCACCGCATCCCGGTAATCGCCGCCGACGAGGCGCCGTGCGGTGGCCCGCCGTGGGGCTGGAAGGCGGGCGTTGCCCCGGCTGCCCGCGGCTTAATCCTGGGGATTGCAGGGTTTTCCCCACGCGGTGATGCCCCCGTCCCGAATATGTGGCGCGCTTATACTGAAAAGCTACAGCTTCGAGAGCGGATCAGCTCTCGCCCATTAAGGGCCGATCGGTGCGGCTTTACGCAGCCCGAGCGCGCGCACTGCACAATGGAGGGCGAGCATATGCCCAAAGTAGATGTCGCGAGACATTGCGCGCGGCGACGTATCGAGTTGGATTCGTTGCCGCCGCGTGTTGCGGAAGGCGGCGTGCCACTGCGCCTCCGCCTGCAAGATCCGGATCTGTTCTTGCGGCTTCCAGAAGGAATAGACTAGGATACACAGCGCGGCTAAGCTTGAAATAAGCCCGATGATTTGATATCGGAGATTTAACAATTAATTAGCCGTTCCTGCCCCCGCCGGCCGTCTGCCGTCACGAGGAGCCGACACCATGCTGCGCGACGCTGGCCCACCGCTTCAGCCCGCCCTGCGTGCACCGCAGCATGGTGTCGGCCTGGCGGATCAAGTTGGCGAGGTCGCAGAGGCTGTCGCAGTGGTCGTCCTGCCGACGGCGCCGTTCGTGGCGCACGGTCTGCGGCTGGGCTGGGCAGCCAAGCGCGGGCTCGATATCGCGGTGGCGGCTACGGCCTTGTTCCTGCTCCTGCCGCTGCTGATCCTGATCGCCGCCCTCGTCTATGCCGGCGATCGCAAGGCGCCGATCTTCCGCCACATGCGGGTGGGGCGGGACGGACGCCGCTTCGGCTGCCTGAAGTTCCGCTCCATGGTGACGGACGGCGACGCCGTGTTGGTGACGCATCTGGCCGCCAATCCTCAGGCCCGCGCCGAGTGGGCGGCCACCCACAAGCTCAGCGACGACCCGCGCGTGACCGCGATCGGTTACGTGCTGCGTAAGACATCGCTGGACGAGCTGCCGCAGCTCTGGAATGTGCTGCGCGGTGAGATGAGCTTGGTCGGTCCGCGCCCGATCGTGCCTGCCGAAGTCGCCCGCTACGGGCGGGCCTTCCCGACCTGTTTCGCCATGGCGCCGGGTGTGACCGGGCTGTGGCAGGTCTCGGGCCGCTCCGACACGACCTATGCCGAGCGCGTGGCCCTGGACCTGGACTACGCTACCCGTTGGACCCTGCACCGGGATCTCGTCATCATGCTGCGCACCGTCCCCGCCGTTCTGGCTCAGCGCGGGAGTCGATAGGACGTTGGCGGTCCTGACGCGTCGCCCGAACCGCGCGGGCGCGACGGATCCTGATACGCGGCGCCGGACGGGTGGAGGTCTGGATTTCGGCGTCAGCGGGGCCGGTCGACGAGTTGCACATTCGATGGATGACGGCCGGATCGCGCTGCGGAGGATTCCAGCATTGGCCAAACATGAGCCGCGTCGGCCCGATGATCCGATCTGGTATGATCGGATCGAGGCGGATGAGAGGCCGGGCCTGAGCCTCACGCTTCTGGCTCACCTGTTCCTGCTGAGCATGGCCGGTCTTCGGGCGGCACGAACGGTGTACTGGCTTCCGACTCTGGTGCGGTGGCGGGTATCGGGCTGGATCCTGAACCGTCGGGCCTCAGCGGCGAAACGGTCTTGAACCGATCGCTCGATACCGGGGCGCCGAGCGTCGTCAACGATCCCACCTGCGCCGGCGGAGCCGCTGGATCGGACCGCGGCGAAGCTGAGACCGGTATTGACCCGCCCGGAGCCAGCGCCGCGCAGAGCGGAGTTCTCGCGGAGGTCTCGCGTGATCGTCCCGACGTTCAACAGTACACTCCCGTCGCCACAGCGAGACATTCCGTGAAAACTGTCGGTTGCGGGTCTGTGTGTCGCAGGGCAAAAATTGACAATACTCGCACTCGGACGTACCGTCATCGATTGCATGGAACTTGTGAGAAGAGCAATCGTGTTCGATTTTAATCCAATATAATTTCTCAGTTCGGAATGTTGAGTGCTTGTATGAGGTTTTGGGAGACAGGCGCTGCGACTCGACGTTGGCCCTTCGTTCGGTCGCCGCGAACCCGCAGAATGACCGCCAAAGAGCGATCGCTCTCGATTGGCGGCTGTCAGTCGTGCGGTGCGAGGGTGGAAACCCCCAAGGCTTACTGCGTTCCGTGCGCGACAGAGCGCGCCGATCGTGATGTCGTATATTTCGATCGCTGGCTGTCGATATTTATCTGCTTGTCTGTGGTCGCGACGATATCAGTTCTGATTCATATGGCTTTGAGATATCGCGGCGTGTCAAATTAGCGACAGCACTTGCGGGAACCGCCTTTCGCTGAATATGGAGTAAAATCTGTTCAGAAATCTGCTGAATTCAGACCGGCTGTACCTCTTTCGAATGATGTAGGCCGGCCGTGTTTAGGCAAAATAGCTGTGGAATGCACTGTTCGTGGCGCGATCGCAGCTCGCGATATGATTGAGTCGGGTCCGATCAGGTTGCGGGTTGAGAGTGAGGGCAGGATGCTCGGCTTGTTTTCGACGGCGGTGCTTTCCGGCGCAATGGCGCTTGCCTTCAGCATGTCCGCATCGGCCGCCTCCGACATCACCGTGGCGGCCATCACCACTGGCCGCCTCTATGTCGTCGGTACGACCGATCGGCCGCACACGGCGGTGGTCTTGGATGACCGGTTCCGGACCGAGTCCGACGAGACCAGGAGATTCCAGTATGAGCTGGTCTATCATCCCGCCAACTGTGTCGTCTCGGCGGCGATCGACGGGGCGATACATGAGGCGGTTGTCAGCAATTGCGGGCAGCAGGTGATGCCCGGAACTTGGCTGGATCCGAAGCCGGCCACGACGAAGCCGGCGCCTCTGGAGCGGGTGCTCTCACCGAAAGCCGAGGTGCCACCCGCCCTGTTCTGCCCCTCCATCCAGACGGGGCGGTCGCAGGATGCCGCGCCGATCGAGCTCGCCGACCGCACGTCGCCCGTGTTCACCGTCGTGACGGGGATCGATTTCTCGCCGCGCTACTGACGCCATCCCGCGTGCGGGAACGAGGCGAAACGGGACCGGCACGGCGCCGATGACCCGTGCGCCCGCCGCGCCGCAGGGGATGGCGGTGTCGGCCTCATCCGCCGACAGATCCAGGAGCCTGTCGCTGTCTCAGACACTTCTGCGAGGATGAGATGCCCGGCTCGAGCGGAGCGCCGCCGGATAGGCCTGTGCCGCGTCGGCGCGCCCTGTCAGCATCCCGAGCAGATGCTCTTCGCGGCGTCGCGCCCGCCCTTCAGGAGCGTCGCCATCGTTGCTTCGCGATTGTATTCGGACAGGATTCTTTTCGTCGCAAGTTCTCTGTCGAAGCCGGGAGCGGTCGCCTTCCGCGGAGCCGACGTCGAGCCGGCGTCGAGACCGTTCGACATCCTGGACGGGCCGGTATAGCCGGGCGGCCTCGTCAGATTTTCCGGGCGGAAAGTCTTCCAGGTCGCGCGGCTGCGAGCCGAGGAATCGAGCACGGCCAGAGGATTGACGCCATGCCGCCCGATCTCGTCTTCCTGAAGCTTCAGGGTGCCGGGAATGATGACGGGAATCGGGCCGAGATCGGCCTCAACACGCGGCGGCGCGGAAACCACGATCGGCCCCGTGGACGAGACGGAGGCGGGCGAGGCGGGCGGCAGGGAGCTGTAGGCGGTCGGCATCAACGGCGGGTGCGAGCACGCGCTCGATGCGAGCACCACCATGAGCGATCCGATTCGTTTGAAAGCCATGGCCGCCCTCGCGCTGAGCCGGGCCATTCTAGCCAAGCTTGGACATGACATACCAGTGTTGGGTGGTGAAAGTCCAACCCTTATAAATTGGTTACAACGATCTCTGGAGTACGCGATGACCAAAAGTAGTATAGAGGCCGGCCGCCTCTCTTCCGGGAGGCGACTCCGGGGATGGATCGCTCACGGGGCAAATGCGTTCCGATTCTGGTCCGAATAGATCTCATTTGCTGGCGATATCGGGAAATGGTTCTGCGCCGCAGGGTCTATTGTGACCGTTTGGGTGGGCGCTGAACATCGTCGCACTGTCGGTTAGCTCTGTCCTTCGTATGCAGAACTTCGACATGGGCACGTCGGACTGTTTCTGTCCCTGCGAGAGCGGGATTGCGGGCCGCCGGGCGGTCGACGGCTGCCCCGATAGAGCGGCCCCGCCGTCGAGGAGCCTGCGTCTACTGACCTTGCTGGGCATGAGATCACGACAGTCCGGCCGAGCACGTTCGACCTGTGTAGATTCGTGACGCTGCCCGCTGGGAAGACCGCCGCACGACACACAGGTGGGAAGGCGGCACGGTCGGCCGGCGTGTCATTGGCCGCGCTCTGCCGCGCAGGCACCGCCAGGACGGGCATTCCGTCTACCCCGATTGGCGAACGGTTCGTCGCGCGAACGCGCGACGCGCGGATGCGGGGCCCGCGCGGAGATCCGTCCTTCACCGCGGCCGGAAAGCCGCCTCGAGCGCGTCCGAAACGCGCGCCAAAGTCGCGGCGCGGGCGGCGGCGTCGGAGCCGATGTGCGGGTCGCGCTGCACGCACGGGTCGGCATAGGTGAACGGCGTGGCGTTGGCGCCCTCGACGAGGGCGCCGTCCGCCGCCTCGCGGATCGCGCAAGCGCGGACCGTCTGCGCGCCCTTGGCGACCACGGGCTGGCTCGGCCCGGTCGGGTTGTCGAAGACGTGCTGCGCCCCGGGATAGACGGTCAGGTCGACATCGGCGCCGGCCGCCTTCAGCCGCTCGACGTAGGCCGCGCAGGTCGCGGCGGGATTGTAGTCGTCGCCGCTGCCACCGAACATCCGGATCGGCCGGTCCGCCACGGCGGTGTCGTCCCGGAACCGGATCGCGCAGTCCGGATAGACCGGCAGGTAGAGGGCGGGGGTGACGCCGGATCGGTTCCAGGCCGCGTCGAAGCGCTTGAGGCTGGAGTAGAGCGCGGCCTGCCCGCCGCGCGAGAAGCCCATCACGGCGATTCGCGCCGGGTCGACCCGCGGATGCTGGGCCAGCACGCCCAGCGCCCGGTAGATGTCGAGGATCAGGTTCGTGCGCGCCAGGAGGCTCTGGTCGGTGTTGACGCTGGTCAGACCGCGCCCGGTGAAGCCGTCGATGGCGAAGGTCGAGATTCCGCGTGCCGCCAGCGCCCGCTGCCAGAACTCGATGTTGCCGCCCAGCCCCCCGGAGCCGTGCATCAGGATCACAGTGGGCAGGCGCTCCGTCCCCGCCTTGGCGACGCGCAGGATGCCCGCGACCGTGACGGGCTTCGCCCCCTCGGACGTGCCGGTGAGGAACTGCCGGTCGGTCAGCGTCAGGCTCTCGAACGGGTGAGCTTCCACGCGGGCGGCGTAGCTGCCGAGATCGGCGACGCCGTCCGGCGCGGGCTCGGCGGAGGCTGCCCGCGGGATGCCGGCCAGCAGGCAGGCCGCCAGGAACAGGATCGATCGCCGCATCGGAGCCCTCCGCCACCGGTCGGCAGCCTAGCAGCGGCGCGGGCGCCCTGTCGCTGCGTGACGGACCGGAACCAGTTTCCCTTCGTGGCCGATGTCACGTGGCCGATGTCAGTCCCGGGGGCGGAGCGGAGGATGGTCGGCAGCCCGACGACGTCGATGTTGTCCTTCACTCAGCGCGTCGTCCGGCTCAACCGGGAAGGGGCCTGACCGGCAGGAGGCCTGACCAAGTGGGGGTCTGATAGGCGCCCCGCTCAGGCGGGCAGGCCGGCGCTGGCCAGCGCCTCGGCGTATCGCCGCCCCAGGGCGGCCACCGGGAAGGGGATCCGCGCCAGGAAGCCCGAGACCGTCAATCCGGGTTCGATCTCCAGGAGCTCGGCGACCGCCTGCCGGGCGCGCTCCGGCTGGCCGAGCCCGACATGGGCCACGGCGAGCGCCCGCAGGGCGACGGCGAAGCGCCGGTTCTGCGCCAGGGCGCGCTCGGCCCACCGGATCGCCTCGGGGTAGTCCGCCTCGCTCACCGCCGCGACCGCCATCACCCCCGACATCAGCCAGCCGCGCGGATCCCGCGGGTTGAGCTGCAGAGCCCGCTCGACCATGGCGCGCCCCGCCTCCGCGCGGCCGCACATGGTCTCGATCCAGCCCGCGAGGGTGAGCGCCAGGGCGGAGTTCGGGTTGACGAGCAGCGCGCGGCCGAACAGGTCGCGCGCCCGGTCCCGCTCGGTCTCCGACATGTTCCAGACCGCGAAGGCTGCCATGAAGAGCACCTGCGCGTCCCCGGGCGCGCGCTCGACCGCCCCCCAGGCCAGCCGCACCGCCGCCGCGCGCTCCGCGTCGCCCTGCGCGATCCAGCCCTGGAAATGGCACTGCGCCCGGCAATAGGCCGCCGCGGCCATCGCCGGGGCGTAGCCCGGGTCGAGCGCCAGGGCCTCGTCCAGGTGGCCGAGGGCCGCCGCCATGCCGGCGGCGGTGAAGTCGGCGAGCCTGGCATTGGCCCGGAGCAGCCGGTCGTAGGCGTCCGGATGGGCCGGCGCGTCGCGGCCGAGCCGGCCGATCTCCGCCAGCTGGAGGGTGGGCTCGATCGCGGCGGCGGCGCGCGCGGCGACCCGCTCTTGAAGGGCGAAGACGTCGTCGAGCCCGCCGTCGAAGCTGTCGGCCCAGAGATGGGCGCCGGTCCCGGCATCGACCAGCTGGCCGGTGATCCTCAGGCGCGAACCGCCGCGGCGCACGCTGCCGGCGACCACGTAGCCGACGCCGAGCTCCTGCCCGACCCGGCGCACGTCGATCGCCGCGCCCCGGTAGGTGAAGGTCGAGTTGCGCGCGATCACGAACAGGCCGCTGACGCGGGACAGCGCCGTGATGATCTCCTCGGTGATCCCGTCGGCGAAGTAGTCCTGATCCGGATCCGCGCTCAGGTTGGTGAAGGGCAGGACCGCCACCGCGGGGAGGCGCGGCCCGGTGCGCCACGTGACGCCCGCCTCCGCCGCGTCTTCCGGAGCAATCCCGGGCGAGACCTCCGATGCGGCCTCCCGCACGGCGCCGACGAAGCGCACGCCCTTGCGCGGGAGTGTGCGGATCCAGCGCTGGTCGGTTCCGGTGTCGCCGATCGCCGCCCGGGCCGCGTTGATCCGGCTGCCGAGGGTCGCCTCGGAGACGATGCGCCCGTTCCAGACCGCGTCCAGCAGGTCGTCGCGGCTGACCACCCGGTCGCGCCGCTCGATGAGCACCCGCAGGAGGTCGAAGACCTGCGGCTCGACGGCGATCTCCGCGCCGTCCCGGCTCAGCTCGCGCCGGGCGGCATCGAGGGTGAAGGATCCGAACCGGTAGATCACGGGGCGTTCCTGGGCGGGGCCATGTCCTCGTTCCGCGCCCTGTTCGCCGAACCGGCCGCCGCGGTGGAGGGCGCTCTAGCACGGGCCCGGGCGGGCATAAATCATGGTCCTCTGAAGGTGTCCTCAAGGCCCTCTGAAAGCGCCGCGCCGAGTATTGGGATAGGTTTCGCTCCATCGAAGACCTTCCGACGAGGGAGCCGTCCATGGCCCGCGAGACCGATCCCGACACATCCGCCTGGAGCCGCCGCCGCCTCCTGAAGAGCGCGGTGGCCACCGCCGCCCTCGCCGAGCTCGGCCTCGGCGGGGCCGCGGGGGCGCAGGGCGCCCCGGCCCCCGGCACCCCGGTCCCCGGCACCCCGGTCCCCGGCACCCCGGTCCCCGGCACCCCGGTCCCCGGCACCCCGGTCCCCGGCACCCCGGTCCCCGGCACCCCGGTCCCCGGCACCCCGGTCCCCGGCACCCCGGTCCCCGGCACCCCGGTCCCCGGCACCCCGGTCCTCGGCGCCATGCCGGGTGTCCTGAAGCAGGTCGAGGCCGGTGTGCTCGACGTCGGCTACGTCGAGGCCGGTCCCGCCGACGGGCCGGCGGCCATCCTGCTCCACGGCTGGCCCTACGACATCCACGCCTTCGCGGAGGTCGTGCCGATCCTCACCGCGGCCGGGTACCGGGTGATCGTGCCGTACCTGCGCGGCTACGGGAGCACCCGCTTCCTGGCCCCGGACGCGGTCCGGAACGGCGAGCAGGCCGCGCTCGCCGTGGACGTCATCGCCCTGATGGACGCCCTCAAGATCCACCAGGCCGTCCTGGGCGGCTTCGACTGGGGCGCGCGGACGGCCGACATCGTCGCGGCGCTGTGGCCGGAGCGGTGCCGGGCGCTGGTGGCGGTCAGCGGCTACCTGATCGGCAACCAGGAGGCCGGCAAGAAGCCGCTCCCGCCGCGGGCCGAGCTGTCCTGGTGGTACCAGTTCTACTTCGCCACCAGCCGGGGTCGGGCCGGCTACGAGGCCTACCGCGCCGACTTCGCCAAGCTGATCTGGCAGACCGCCTCGCCGCGCTGGCGCTTCGACGACGCCACCTTCGCGCGGAGCGCCCCGGCCCTCGACAACCCGGATCACGTCAGCATCGTCGTCCACAATTACCGCTGGCGGATGGGCCTCGCCGAGGGGGAGCACCGGTACGACGCTCTGGAGCGCCGCCTCGCCGACGCGCCCACGATCGGCGTGCCGACCATCACCCTGGAGGGCGACGCGAACGGCGCTCCCCACCCGGAGCCCGCCAGCTACGCGGCCAAGTTCACCGGGCGCTACGCGCACCGGTTGATCACCGGCGGGATCGGCCACAACCTCCCGCAGGAGGCGCCGCGCGCCTTCGCGCAGGCCGTGATCGACGCGGCCGCGGCCTGACCGCCGCGGCGCGGCCGGATCATCCCCGGACACAGGACCATCCCGAGACGACGACGGAGGTTGCCATGCGGTTCCCGGCTCACGCGCTGCCGGCCCTGCTCGCTGCGGGCCTGATTTTGGGTGGCTCCGCGGTGCGCGCCGTGGATGCCGGGACCGCCCCGGCGGCCTCGCCGATCTACGGCGTCACCGTCCCGGACGGGTACCGCGACTGGCAGCTCGTCGGCGTCGCCCAGGAGACCGGGGCCCTCGACGAGCTGCGCGCCGTGGTCGGCAACGCGCGGGCGCTCGACGCCTACCGGTCCGGCACCCTGCCGTTCCCGGACGGGACCGTGCTGGTGAAGCGCGCCTGGACGCGGGTGCCGTCGGCGGAGTTCGCCCCGGCCTTCGTGCCCGGCGGCGCCACGACGGTCCAGGTCATGGTGAAGGATTCGCGGCGCTACGCGGCGACGGGCGGCTGGGGGTTCGGGCGCTTCGTCGACGGCAAGCCCGCGGACGCGGCCCAGCACGAGACCTGCTTCGCCTGCCACAGCGCCAATGTCCGGGACCACGACTTCGTGTTCACGCGGCTCGCGCCCTGAGGCCCGCCGCCGCCCGGACGGCCGCCACGACGCCCCTGTCAGCGCGCGGCTTCCCTCAACGTCCGCTCGCTGTCGCGCCTTGCGTCTCCCGTCAGCCGGCGCCTACACCTTTGCCGGCTCAAGCTCGGCCCGGACCGGGCGGGACATGACGGCGCCGGCCCGAGGCACGGCCCCGCAGGGAGGATAGCGCGTGACGATCGCCCGATACGGCGCAGCCCTGGCGCTGCTCTGCGGCTTCGGTTCCCTGTCGCCCCTCAGGGCCGACGAGTGCCCCAACCGCGGCCAGCTCGACGACGCCTACTGCGACGCCAACAAGGACCTCGTCGCCGACGTCCCGGCCAAGACCCGCGACCCGAGCGTCATCGTCTTCGCCTACACGCCGGTGGAGGATCCCGCGGTCTACGAGAACTCGTTCAAGCCGTTCACGACCTACCTGAGCCAGTGCACCGGCAAGCGCGTCGTCTACTACCCGGTTCAGTCGAACTCGGCCGAGATCGAGGCGATGCGCTCCGGCCGGCTCACGGTGGCGGGCTTCTCGACCGGGCCCCTCGGCTTCGCGGTGAACATGGCCGGCGCGATCCCGTTCGCCGCCAAGGGCACCGAGAAGGGCGCCGAGGGCTACAACCTGATCGTCGTGGTGAAGGCGAGCAGCCCGTACAGGACGCTGGCCGACCTCAAGGGCAAGCGCGTGGCCCACACGGCGCCGTCGTCGAATTCCGGCAACCTCGCGCCCAAGGCGCTGTTCCCCGAGCAGGGGCTGAAGCCCGGCGAGGACTACAAGCTCATCTACTCGGGCGGCCACGACAAGTCGGCGCTGGGCGTCGGCACCGGCGACTACGACGCCGCCCCGGTGGCCTCGGACGTGTTCTACCGGATGGTCGCCCGCGGGACGATCAAGGGCGACGATTACCGGGTGATCTACACGAGCGAGAAGTTCCCGACCTCGGGCTTCGCGTACGCCCACGATCTGAAGCCGGAACTCGCCGAGAAGCTGAAGCAGTGCTTCTACGATTTCCGCTTCCCGCCCGACATGGTGAAGGATTTCGAGGGCGACGACCGGTTCGCGCCGATCACCTACCTCAAGGACTGGGCGATCGTCCGCAAGGTCGCGGAGGAATCGGGCACGCCGTACAACAAGGTCGCCTACGAGCGCGAGGCCGCCCGCGAGGCCGAGGCCGCCCGCAAGAAGGCCGCGGGCGCGCCCAAGCCGTGACGCAGGCCGTGACGCAGGCCGTGACGGCGGGGAGCGCGGCGCGCGCGGTGGCGGCCGGACCCGACGGCGATCCCCGCGCGGAGGATCCCCGCGCGCTGGTGATCCGCGGGCTGACCAAGGCGTACCGGGCCGGCCAGCCGGTCCTGAAGGGCATCGACCTCGTGGTGCCCGGCACCGGGCTCACGGCGATCATCGGGCCGTCCGGCACCGGCAAGAGCACCCTGATCCGCTGCATCAACCGGCTCGTCCAGCCGACCTCGGGGGAGATCCTGTTCCGCGGCGAGGACCTCGCCCGGCTCTCCGGCCCCGCCCTGCGCCGGGCGCGGCGCCGGATCGGGATGGTGTTCCAGGAGTACAATCTGGTCGAGCGCCTCTCGGTGATGGAGAACCTGCTCTGCGGCCGCCTCGGCTACGTGCCGGCCTGGCGCGCGTGGCTGCGGCGCTTCCCCGAGGCGGACATCGCCCGCGCCTTCGACCTCCTCGACGCGGTCGGCCTGTCGGGCTTCGCCACCCGCCGGGCCGACGCCCTGTCGGGCGGGCAGCGCCAGCGCGTCGGCATCGCCCGGGCGATCATGCAGGAGCCCGAGATCGTGCTCGCCGACGAGCCGACCTCGTCCCTCGACCCGAAGAGCTCCGTCGAGATCATGGAGATCCTGTCCCGGCTCGCGGCCGAGCGCGGCGTGCCGGTGGTGGTCAACATCCACAACGTGGCGCTCGCCCAGCGCTTCGCCGCGCGGATCGTCGGCATGTCGGGCGGTCACGTGGTCTATGACGGGCCGCCGGACCGGCTGAGCGAGGCCGACCTGCGCGGCATCTACGGCGGCGAGAACTGGCTCGAATGAGCGCGCCCGCCCGTCCGGCCTCCCCAGACGCCGCCGACCGCGTCGCGTTCCGGCCCAACTGGACCGCCCGCGCCGGCTGGGCGCTCCTCGCCGCCTACGCGGTCTACGCGGCGACCCAGCTCGGCTTCTCGCCCGAGCGCTTCGCCGGCGGCCTCGCCCACGGGCAGCAGTTCCTGGCCCGGATGTTCCCGCCGAACTTCT
This sequence comes from Methylobacterium sp. NMS14P, assembly GCF_028583545.1. Classification (NCBI taxonomy): domain Bacteria; kingdom Pseudomonadati; phylum Pseudomonadota; class Alphaproteobacteria; order Hyphomicrobiales; family Methylobacteriaceae; genus Methylobacterium; species Methylobacterium sp. NMS14P. The sequence continues at coordinate 5,286,325 of NZ_CP087106.1, forward strand.
CCCGCTGGGAGCTGATCCAGTCGGGGATCGTCGAGAGCCTGCAGATCGCCGTGATCGCCACGGTGGTCGGCATCGTCATCGCCCTGCCGATCGGCTTCCTGGCGGCCCGCAACCTGATGCCGCCCTGGGTGACGTGGCCGACCCGCATCCTGATCGCGCTCTGCCGCTCGTTCCACCCGATCATCGTGGCGATCCTGTTCGTGAAGGCGATCGGCTTCGGGGCGCTCGCCGGCGTCATGGCGCTGATCGTCGCCTCGGTGGGCTTCATCGCCAAGCTGTTCGCCGAGGCGATCGAGGAGATCTCCCTGAAGCAGGTCGAGGCGGTGCGGGCGACCGGCGCCGGCTTCCTGTCGACCCTGATCATGGGCGTGCAGCCGCAGGTGCTGCCGCGCTTCATCGGCTTCGCCACCTACCAGCTCGATTCCAACCTGCGGAACTCGACCATGGTGGGCATCGTCGGCGGCGGCGGCATCGGCGCGACGCTGTTCACCGCCTACCAGCGCTTCGACTTCGACGTGGTGCTGGCGATCCTGATCGTCATCGTCGCCCTGATCATGGTGGCCGAGATCGTCTCCGGCTGGGCCCGCAAGGTGTTCCAGTGAGCGTCGCCCTCGCGTCCGCCGCCGCCGGCCCGCGCCGCTGGGAGCGCTTCCCCCTGTGGAAGCGGCTGGCGCGGCTCGCCTTCACGCTCTGCGCGGTGGCGGCCTTCGTGGCGAGCCTGCGCACCATCGAGGTGATCCCGGAATTCCTCTACGACGCCCCCGACCAGCTGGCCGACCTGTTCGGCCGGATGTGGCCGATGGATGCCGGCTATGTCGGGCCGACCCTGCGGGCGCTGGTGGAGACCCTGCACATCGCGACCCTCGGCACCCTGATCGCCATCGCGATCGCGGTGCCGATCGGGCTGATGGCGGCCCGCAACGTCACGCCCAACCGCGCGCTGAACCTGTTCGCCAAGTTCGTGTTCGTGACCTCGCGCTCGGTGAACTCCCTGGTCTGGGCGCTGCTGTTCGTGGCGGTGTTCGGCCCGGGGCCGCTGGCCGGGACCCTGGCGATCGCGCTCCGCTCCGTCGGCTTCACCGGCAAGCTGTTCGCCGAGGCGCTGGAGGAGGCCAATCGCGGCTCGATCGAGGCCCTGCAGGCCGCGGGCGCCGGGCGCCTCTCGACGCTGCTGCTCGGCTACTGGCCGCAGGTGAAGCCGGCCTTCTGGTCGATCGCGCTGTTCCGCTGGGACATCAACATCCGCGAATCCGCCGTGCTCGGGCTGGTCGGCGCGGGCGGCATCGGCGTCGCGCTCGATACCGCCCTGAACCTGCTCTACTGGGACCAGGTCGCCGTGGTGCTCGCGGCGATCTTCGGCGTCGTCATCCTGGCCGAGATCGTCGTGACGGCGCTGCGCGCCCGGACGCTCTGAGGGGGCCTCACCGCCCCAGCGACATGCCGAGCGGCGGCTCCACCTCCGGCGGCAGCGGCGAGACGTAGCCCGCCGCGCCGACCCGCCGGGCGAGGTCCGCCTTCGCGGCGTCGCGCAGCGCCGCGTCGGTCACCGCCCGGGCGCCGGTGGCGGCCATGGCCTTGGCGACCTGCACCATCGCCTTGTGGGCCGCCGGGGTCTTGCCCTGCGCCACCACCTGCCAAGTGTGGAACGGCGTGCCGATCGCCACCGTGGGCGCGTGGGCCTGGACGGTCGGCACCACCCAGCTCACGTCGCCGACATCGGTGGAACCGACCGCCGGGTTGCGCGGCGCGTCGAGGGGCACGAGGAAATCGGCGAGCGGTGCCTCGGTGCGCGGCATCCCGACGGCGCGGAACACGGCGTCGATGTCGCCGTCGGTGAGCGTCGCCCGGATCCGGCCGGCGAAGTCCCGGTCGGCCTCGTCGAAATGCGGCGGCCCGAGTTCCTCCATGACGCCGTGCAGCGCCCGCTCCAGGGGATCGTTGCCCAGCAGGTTCGACACCGCGCTGACGATCCGCACCTCGACCGCGGTCTCGGTCATCAGGGCGGCGCCCTGCGCGATCTTCTTCACCCGCTCGACCAGCGCCAGCATGCCGGGGAGGTCGCGGGCCCGGATCGAGTAGCGCACCGTCGCGCCGGCCTGGACGACGTTCGGCGCGATGCCGCCGGCGTCGAGATAGGCGTAGTGGACCCGCGCGTCGGACGGCATGTGCTCGCGCATGTAGTTCACGCCGACGCTCATCAACTCGACGGCGTCCAGCGCCGAGCGCCCGAGATGCGGTGCGGCCGCCGCGTGGGCGGTGCGGCCGGTGAAGACGAAGTCGGCCCGGGTGTTGGCGAGCGCCACCGGCGGCGCCACCTCCCAGAAGCTGCCCGGATGCCAGGAGATCGCGATGTCGGCATCCGCGAAGGCGCCGGCCCGGACCATGAACGCCTTGGCGGCGCCGCCTTCCTCCGCCGGGCAGCCGTAGTAGCGCACGCGGCCGGGGGTGCCGGTCTCGGCGAGCCAGTCCTTCAGCGCGGTGGCGGCGAGCAAGGCCGCCGAGCCGAGGAGGTTGTGGCCGCAGCCGTGGCCGTGCCCGCCCGCCTCGACCGGCCGGTGCTCGGCGACGCCCGCCTCCTGCGACAGACCCGGCAGGGCGTCGTACTCGCCGAGGAACGCGATGACCGGCCCGCCCGCGCCGGCCTCGCCCATCACGGCGGTGGGGATGCCGGCGACCGCTTCCGTGACCCGGAAGCCCTGGTGACGCAGCTCGGCGACGTGCTCGGCGCAGGAGCGGCTTTCCGTGTAGCAGACCTCCGGCATGCCCCAGACGCGCTCGGACAGGGCGATCAGCCGCTCCGACTGCGCGTCGACGTGGCGCCACACGGCGTTGCGGTTGTCCATCGTGTCGTCTCCGGGAAGGTCGCGCGTCGCGTTCGCGCCACCATAGCGGGCTCCCCGCCGTCATCGCGAGCGCAGCGAAGCGACCCAGGGTTGCGCGCCCTCGGGAAGCGCGGCGCCGCCGGATGGCTTCGCTCCGCTCGCGAAGACGGATACGGCGCGCGCCTCCGGCCGCCCGACCGCATGCAGGCCTGAGGCCATGCTGTGCGCGAAGCGAACCTTCCTCAACACGTTCCGATTGAACCGTCACTGGCCCGCCCCTTGCCAAGGGCCCCGCCGGGATGGTGCTGTGCCGCGCGTGGCGGTCAACGGGAATGCGTACATGGACGAGCGGGATCTGCGCGGCCTCATCGGGCAGGTGAAGGACGGCCGCCTGTCGCGGCGCGCCTTCGTGCAGCGGATGGTGGCTGTCGGCCTCACCGCGCCCATGGCGGGGCTCATGCTGGCCGGGAACGGGGTCGCGATGGCGGCCGATATCCGGGCCGGCTACAAGCCGACCAAGGCCGGCGGCGGCGGCGCGCTGAAGCTGCTCTGGTGGCAGGCGCCGACGCTGATCAACCCGCATTTCGCCATCGGCACCAAGGACCAGGACGCCTCGCGGATCTTCTACGAGCCGCTCGCCGCCTGGGACGCGGACGGCAACCTCGTGCCGGTTCTGGCCGCCTCGATCCCGTCCAAGGAGAACGGCGCGCTCGCCGCCGACGGCCGCTCGGTGGTCTGGACGCTGAAGCCCGGCGTGAAGTGGCACGACGGCAAGCCGCTCACCGCCGACGACCTCGTCTTCACCTGGGAATACGCCCGCGACCCCGCCACCGCGGCGGTGACGGCCGGCTCCTACAAGGATTGCAAGGTCGAGAAGGTCGACGACCTCAGCGTCCGGGTGCTGTTCGACAAGCCGACGCCCTACTGGTGCGACGCCTTCGTGGGCATCGTCGGGATGGTGCTGCCGAAGCACCTGTTCGGCCCCTACAGCGGCGCCAAGTCCCGGGACGCGCCGCAGAACCTCGCCCCCGTGGGCACCGGCCCGTACCGGTTCGTGGAGTTCCGGCCCGGCGACATCGTCCGCGGCGCGCTTAACCCCGACTACCACCTGCCGAACCGCCCGTACTTCGACACGGTCGAGATGAAGGGAGGCGGCGACGCGGTCTCGGCCGCCCGGGCCGTGCTCCAGACCGGCGAGTACGACTACGCCTGGAACATGCTGATCGAGGACGAGGTGCTCAAGCGCCTGGAGACCGGCGGCAAGGGCCGGGTCGACGTCGTCTACGGCGGCAAGCTCGAGTTCCTGCTCCTCAACGCCACCGACCCGAACGTCGAGGTCGATGGCGAGCGCGCCTCGATCACCACCAAGCACCCCGCCTTCTCCGACCCGAAGGTGTGCCAGGCGATGAACCTGCTGGTCGACCGCAAGTCGATCCAGACCTACATCTACGGCCGCACCGGCAAGCCCACCGCCAACACGGTCAACGGCCCCGACCGCTTCGTCTCGAAGAACACGAGCTTCGCCTTCGACCCGGCCAAGGCCAACGCGCTCCTCGACGAGGCCGGCTGGAAGAAGGGCTCGGACGGCATCCGCACCAAGGACGGCAAGAAGCTCAAGCTGGTTTTCCAGACCTCGATCAACGCCCCGCGCCAGAAGACCCAGGCGATCATCAAGCAGGCGGCCGCCAAGGCCGGCATCGAGATCGAGCTGAAATCGGTGACCGGCTCGGTGTTCTTCTCCTCCGACCCGGCGAACCCCGACACCTGCACGCATTTCTACGCCGACATGGAGATGTATGCCTACAGCATGACCCAGGCCGATCCGGCGATCTGGCTGCTCATGTACGCCTCCTGGGAGGTAGCCCAGAAGGCCAACAAGTGGCAGGGCCGCAACGTCGTGCGCTGGCGCAACGACGCCTACGACAAGGCCTACAACGCCGCCCAGAGCGAGCTCGACCCGGTCAAGCGGGCGGCGCTCCTCATCAAGTGCAACGACCTCGCGGTCTCCGAGAACGTGCTGCCGCTGATCCACCGCGCCGAGGTCTCGGCGGTGGGCGCGACGCTCACGGCGCCCCGCAGCGGCTGGGACAACGACCTGTCGTTCCTGCCCGACTGGTACCGGGAGGCCTGAGCGGGAGCGCGGGGCCATGGGCGCCTACATCCTGCGACGCCTCCTGATCGCGATCCCGAGCCTGCTCGGCATCAGCCTGATCCTGTTCACCGTCCTGGCGCTCGCGCCGGGCGACCCGTTCGGCGAGCTCGCCAGCAACCCGAACGTGCCCCCGGAGGTGCGGGCGGCGCTCCGCGTCAAGTTCGGCCTCGATGACCCGATCTTCACCCGCTACCTGCACTGGCTCACCGCCATGCTGCAGGGCGACTGGGGCTTCTCGTTCGCGAGCCGGGTTAACGTCGACACGCTGATCCTGCAGCGGCTGCCGACGACCCTGTTCGTGGTCGGCTCCTCCCAGGTGCTGGCACTGCTGATCGCGATCCCGGTGGGCCTTTACGCCGCGCGCCGGCCCTACTCGCTCGCCGATCAGGTCGCCAACACCCTGGCCTTCGTGGGCTTCTCGCTGCCGACCTTCTTCACCGGTCTGCTGTTCATCCTGCTGTTCTCGATCAAGCTCGGCTGGCTGCCCTTCGTCTACCAGGCGGACCTGCCGGGCTCCGGCCTGCCCTGGGTCTGGGCCAATGTCCGGCAGGCGATCATGCCGGTGGCGGTGCTGGGCTTCTTCCAGGCCGCCTCCTACACCCGGTACGTCCGCGCCTCGGCGCTGGACGTCGCCCGCCTCGACTACGTCACCACGGCCCGGGCCAAGGGTTTACCTGAGGGCACGGTGACCCGCCGGCACATCGCCCGCAACGCCCTGATCCCGGTGGTGACGCTCGTCGCCCTCCAGATCCCGGCGGTGTTCGGCGGCGCCATCGTCACCGAGCAGATCTTCCGGATCCCCGGCATCGGCTCGCTTCTGATCGACGCCATGCTGGCCAACGACACGCCGGTGGTGATGGCGGTGACCTTCGTGTTCGCCGGCCTCGTCATCCTGTTCAACCTCGTCGCGGACCTGCTCTATGGCTGGCTCGACCCTCGCATCGCCCTCCGATGAGGCGGTGCCCGTCGCCCGCGCGCCGGCCTCGCCGGGGCGGGAGACATGGCGGCGCTTCCGGCGGCACCGGCTGGCGCTCGCCAGCGTCGGCGTGCTGGCGCTCCTCGTCGCCGGCGTGGTGTTCGGCGGCCTGCTCTGGCCGGTCGCCATCGACGACATCGACTTCGCGGCCCAGCTCCAGGGCCCGTCCTGGGATCACCCGTTCGGCACCGACGATCTCGGCCAGGACCTGCTCGCCCGGATGATCTACGGCGGCCGGATCTCGCTCGCGGTCGGCTTCGCCGCCATGGCGGTGGCGAGCCTGATCGGGGTGCTGGTCGGCGCGCTCGCCGGCATGTCGCGCCGGTTCCTCGACCCGGTGCTGATGTGGCTGACCGACCTGTTCCTCTCGCTGCCGCAGCTGCCGCTGCTGCTCCTCGTGATCTACCTGTTCCGCGACAGCCTGAAGGCCGTGTTCGGCAGCCAGGGCGGCGTGTTCCTGATGATCGTCGCGGTGATCGGGGGCTTACGCTGGATGCCGGTGGCCCGGCTGGTACGGGCGCAATTCCTGAGCTTGCGCGAGAAGGAGTTCGTGGAGGCGGCCCACTCGCAGGGCGCGACCACCGGGCACCTCGTGCGCCGTCACATCCTGCCGAACGCGCTCGGTCCGGTCATTGTGGCGGCCTCGATCGAGGTCTCGTCCGCGATCATCGCGGAATCGACCCTGTCCTTCCTGGGGCTCGGCTTCCCGCCCGACATCCCGACCTGGGGGCGGCTGCTGTTCGACGCCAAGGACCACCTCGACGTCGCGCCGCACTGGGCGCTGTTCCCGGGGGGCGCGATCTTCCTGACGGTGCTGTCGATCAACTTCATCGGCGACGGCCTGCGGGATGCGCTCGATCCGCGGCGGGTTCTGTAGCGTATGCGGTGGCGCAGTTCCGAGGGCAGCCGGCCTGCCGCTTGCGCGCCCACGACCGGGGAGGGACCTGCCGATCGGCAGATCCGGTCGGGCTCTGCGGCCCCCGGATCGAGCGCGGGTCCCCTCTCCCGGGCGGGAGAGGGACAGGGTGAGGGCTTCGCGGTTTCCGGGAGAGGCGCACCCTGGCCGCGCCCCGGCGGTGTGCTGGATCCCGATACCTTTCGCCCCTCACCCCAACCCTCTCCCGCTCGGGAGAGGGGGCCCGTCGCGCCCCGTCACCGGCGCCGGTGTCCGCTGGAGATGGGCCGACGGCGTCGCGTTGGCGGACGAAGGGAAGGCACGGGGGCGCCGCGCCGAACCTCGCTGGATCAGGAGTGAAGCCCGTGACGGACCCGATCCTCTCGGTCTCCGACCTCACTGTGTCCTTCCGCTCGGACGGGCGCTGGCGCGAGGTCGTGCACGGCGTCTCCTTCGACGTGGGCCCGCGCGAGACCGTGGCCCTCGTCGGCGAATCCGGCTCCGGCAAGAGCGTCAGCGCCCTGTCGATCCTGCGCCTCCTGCCGCGGGACGCGAGCCGCATCGGCGGGCGCGTGCGCTTCGAGGGCCGCGAGCTGCTCGCCGCCCCCGAGGCCGAGATGCGGCGGGTGCGCGGCGATTCCATCGCCATGATCTTCCAGGAGCCGATGACCTCCCTGAACCCGGTCCTGACCATCGGCTTCCAGATCGCCGAGGCGCTGATCCGGCACCGGGGCCTGTCGCGGTCCGCCGCCGAGGCGGAGGCGCTCCGGCTGCTCGACAAGGTCCGGATCCCGGCCGCCCGGTCGCGCCTGCACGAGTACCCGCACCGCTTCTCGGGCGGCATGCGCCAGCGGGTGATGATCGCCATGGCGCTCGCCTGCCGGCCGAAGCTCCTGATCGCCGACGAGCCGACCACGGCCTTGGACGTCACGATCCAGGCCCAGATCCTCGACCTGATCAAGAGCCTGCAGGACGAGGAGGGCATGTCGGTCCTGTTCATCACCCACGACATGGGCGTGGTCGCCGAGATCGCCGACCGCACCGTGGTGATGTACCGGGGCCGCGCCGTGGAGGCCGGCCCGACCGCGCGGATCTTCGACGCCCCCGCCGAGCCCTACACGCGGGCGCTGCTCGCCGCGGTCCCGCGCCTCGGGACCATGGTAGGCCGCCCCCGCCCGATGCGCTTCCCAGTGGTCGACCGGGCCACGGGCCTGGCGGCGCCGACGCCCGAGACGCCCGACACCGTCAGGGCCGCCGAGCGCCCGGTGCTGGAGGTGCGCGACCTGACCACCCGGTTCGACATCCGCTCCGGACTCCTCGGTCGCGTCACCGGCCGCGTCCACGCGGTGGAGCGGGTCTCGTTCAGCCTCGCGGCCGGCGAGACCCTGGCGCTCGTCGGCGAGTCCGGCTGCGGCAAGTCCACCACCGGCCGCGCGATCCTGCGCCTCGTCGAGCCGCTGTCGGGCTCGGTCCTGCTCGACGGCGAGGACATCACCGGCCTCGCCCCGACGGCCCTGCGCGCCCGCCGCCAGCGCATGCAGATGATCTTCCAGGACCCGTTCGCCAGCCTCGACCCGCGCCTGAGCGTCGGCGCGGCGGTGGCGGAGCCGCTGCTGATCAACCGCCTCGCGCCGCCCCGGGAGGCGCGGCGGCGGGCGGAGGACCTGCTGGCCCGGGTCGGGCTTCCCCCCGAGACCGCCGGGCGCTTCCCGCACGAGTTCTCCGGCGGCCAGCGCCAGCGCATCTGCATCGCCCGGGCGCTCGCCCTGAACCCCCGCCTGATCGTCGCCGACGAGGCGGTCTCGGCCCTCGACGTCTCGGTGAAGGCGCAGGTCGTGAACCTGATGCTCGATCTCCAGGCGGAGTTCGGCCTCGCCTACCTGTTCATCTCGCACGACATGGCGGTGGTCGAGCGGGTGAGCCACCGGGTGGCGGTGATGTATCTCGGCGAGATCGTGGAGATCGGCCCGCGCGCGGCGATCTTCGGCGACCCGCAGCACCCCTACACGAAGAAGCTGCTGGCGGCCGTGCCGGTCCCGGATCCGGCCCGGCGCGGCGAGCGGCACGCCCTGCCGGACGACGAGATCCGCAGCCCGATCCGCGCGCCCGACTACGTGGCGCCCGAGCGGCTCTACCGGGAGGTCGCGCCCGGCCACGTCGTGCAGGACTGGGGCGCCGACTGGGACGCGGGCGCCCGCCGGGGCGCGGCCGCCTGAGGCCGGGGCCCGGAAGCTCACCCGCGCGGCCGGCGACGGGATCGAGCGTAAAGCTTGCGATCGTGCTCAATATACGAGCAATCTTGCTCAGAAACCGGTCAGTACCGGTAAGAAAGCTTTGATCGTTCCCGCCTTAATGTGGCCGCCACACGCGCGGTGTGTTGCCGCGATGAAGCGGTCGAGAGGCTTCCTTGCGCGCGAGCGATTTCAGATCCTTCCACGAGGCGTCGAAGCGCAGCGGCGTGATCCTGTCGTTCGGCGGAGATCTGTCGGAGAACATCCTGTTCTCGCTCGGCGAAGTGCTGAAGCTGCGCATGCGGCACGAGGAGACCGACGCCGCGGTCGCCAAGCGCGTCTTCTCGATCTTCGTCGAGCAGGCCCAGAACGTGATCCGCTACTCGGCCGACAAGGTCGCGCCCGCCGAGCCGCCGGGCCCCGCCCGGGTCAGCGCCGGCATGATCGCGGTCGGCACCGAGGAGGGCCGGTTCTTCGTGGTCTGCGGCAACGAGGTCGGCAAGACCGAGGTCCCGCGGCTGCGCGAGCGGCTCGACGAGATCGCCACCCTGTCGAGCGACGAGCTCAAGAAGGTCTACCGCGAGAAGCTGCGCCAGCCGCCGGACGAGGTCAGTCTCGGCGGGAGCATCGGATTGATCGAGATCGCACGCCGGTCGAGCGCCCCTGTCGAGTACGACTTCCAGGATCTGGGCGCGGAGCGCAGCCTGTTCTGCCTCAAAGCCTTCATCTGAGGATCGCACGGACATGGACCGCATCACGCTGCCCCTGACCGAGCGATCCCCCGAGGTCGATTTCGACTTCGCGTCGGGGCGGCTCGTCCTGCGCGGCGAATCCTACCCGGAGGACGCCGCCGCGTTCTTCGGCCCGCTGCTGCAGGCCCTGCGCGGCCACCTCGCGGCGACCGAGGCGAGCCCGATCACCTTCGACGTCGCGCTCGCCTACTTCAACTCGTCGAGCGCCAAGGCGCTGATGAACCTGTTCATGCCGCTGGAGGACGCCGCCGCCGAGGGGCGCCCGGTCACGATCCGCTGGATGTTCGGCGCCGACGACGACGTGATCCAGGAGGCCGGCGAGGATTTCGCGGCCGATTTCGCGCATGCCCGGTTCGAGATGATCCCGGGCGTCGCCGCGTGAGCCCGCACCGGGCGCCGGCCCACGATCTCCTGTCCGAGCCGGCGGACGCCTTCAGCCTGTTCGACACCGAGGAGGCGGTCCTCGGCCGGTCCGAGGTGATGCTGGCCCGCCTCGCCGAGGTCGGCGACGGGGTGCGGGAGCTCGCCGGCGCCTATCGGCGCAGCTACCACGAGCAGCGCCGGCTGGTGCGGCTGAGCGACCGGATGCAGCTCGACCTGCACCGCGCCAACCAGCGGATGGCCGAGCAGCAGCGCGCCCTGCGCCACCTCAACGACGCCCTCTCGGCGGAGATCGAGCACCGGGCGCGCCTCGAGGGCGAGCTCCGTCGCCTCGCCGACACCGACCACCTCACCGACGCCCTGTCGCGCCGCCGCTTCCTGCAGATCTGCGAGGAGGTCTGGGCCCGGACCCAGTCGGGCGACACGCCCTCCAGCGTGCTGATGCTCGACCTCGATCGCTTCAAGCTGATCAACGACCGCTACGGCCACAGCGCGGGCGACACGGTCCTCAAGGCCTTCGTCGAGACCTGCCGCGACAGCCTGCGCGCGGTCGACGTGATCGGCCGCATGGGCGGCGAGGAATTCGCCATCCTCGTCACCGGCACCGTGCTGGCCGAGGCGCAGGCCATCGCCGAGGAGCTCCGCCGCGCGGTGGCGCAGCGACCGGTGCGCCTGGAGCACGGGCCGCTGCCGATCTCGGTGAGCATCGGTCTCGCGGCGTTCGGTCCGAGCGAGTCGATGCCGGCGACGCTCCGGCGGGCCGACGCGGCGCTCTACGCTGCCAAGCACGCCGGCCGCGACTGCGTGCGCTGCGCGACCGAGCCGGGCGGGTCCCCGACCTGAGGCGCAGCGCGCCCGGCCCGGGAGCGGAACCGCTGTGACACGGAGTGACGTCGCGTGAGCGGACCTGACACGGCCCTGGACAGCCCGCGCCCCGCCGGGGGGATCCGCGGCGCGAGACCGCTCCGGACCGGGGACGCCCTGGCGCAGCTCGGCTTCGCCGACATCGATCCCGTCCCGGCCGCCGGCGGTGCCGGGCGCGCGGGCGGCCTGCGCGGGGCCGGCCCGATCCGCCGGGGCGATCCCCTGTCGAAGCGCGGCTTCGCCGACGTGCTGGCCGCGGGCGCGCCCGCGGACGAGCTGATGAAGCCCGGCGCCCTGCGCGGGGCGGCCCGGGGCCGCGACCTCGACAGCCTGTCCCACACCCTGTTCCTGCGCATCTACCCGGTGATCGGCGCCCTCCTGCTGCTGACCCAGCTCGGGATCGCCTGGGTGACCTACACCGACCAGCTCCGCCTGTACGACGACCGGGCGCATCTCCTCGCCCGGCTCACCGCCGCGGCGATCGCGCGGCCCGACTGGGCGCGCGACCCGGACGCCTACGACGGCCCGCTCAAGGCCCTGGCCGCCGAGCCCGATCTCGCCCACGCCGTCCTGCGCGACGCCGCGGGCCACGTCGTCGGGACGGCGGGCGCGGCGCCGCCGGCGCGGGGCTGGTCGACCCTCTCGGCCCAGGCCGACCTGTCGGTGCCCGGCCGCCCCGGCCCGGCGGGCAGCCTGACCGTCACGGTCTCCACCAAAGCGCTGCGGGACAACGCGGCGTGGCAGGTGATGCTCGCCCTCGGCGCCAGCGTCGGGCTGATGATCGCCTTCGTGATCACCCTGCACGCCACCGTGCGCCGCCACGTCATGGCGCCGCTGATGCGGCTGCTGCTCGCCATGCGGGAGATCGAGCACAAGCGCTGGACGACCGTGGAGCTCGGAGGCGCCTACCGGCCGAGCAACGAGATCGACGTCATCAGCCAGGCCTTCAACCGCATGGTCGAGGGTCTGCGGAGTGGCGACGCCGCCAAGCAGCTCCTCGTCGAGCTGGAGCAGGCCCACGACAGGCTGGAGCGCGCCAACCGCCAGGTGGTCGAGAGCATCGGCTACGCCCGGCGCATCCAGGATTCGGTGCTGCCGGACCGGAACGCCCTGGCGGGCGCCGGGGTCGAGGTCGCGGTGCTGTGGGAGCCGCTCCACGTCGTCGGCGGCGACTATTTCTGGCTGGAGGAGATCGAAGGCCTCTGCGTGATCGCGGTCGCCGACTGCACCGGCCACGGCGTGCCCGGCGCGTTCCTGACCCTGATCGTCGCGACCGCGCTCGACCGGCTCCTGCACGAGCGCGGCCTGCGCGCGCCGGCCGCGATCCTGGCCGGGCTCGACGCGATGGTCCGCACGCAGCTCCGCCAGGACGGCCGCGGAGCCGAATCGGACGACGGGCTCGATTGCGGCCTGTGCGTCTGGGACCGGACGGCCGGCACCCTGCACTTCGCCGGCGCCGGCCTGTCGCTCACGGTGGTCCGCGAGGGCGTGGCCGAGCGCGTCCGCGGCGGCCGCCGGGGCCTCGGCTACCCGCGCGCCGCCCGCGCGGGGCAGCCGGAGGACCTCGTCGCGGACATCGCCGTGCCGGTGGCGGGCGCCACCTTCTACCTGATGACGGACGGGATCACCGACCAGATGGGCCGCGCGGCGCCGGACCGGGCGCCCCGGCTCCTCGGCCAGCGCGGCGTCGCCGACAGCCTCCTGCGCCACGCCGACCTGCCCCTCGCCGAACAGGCCGCCGCCCTCGAGGCCGATCTCGACGCCTATCGCGGCGCCGAGGCCCGCCGGGACGACATGACTCTGGTGGCGTTCCGGCTTCCTCCGGACGGAGCGGCCGCCGCCGCCTGAGGCGGCCCGTCATCCCGGCGCCGTGTCAGGGCCGATGATGCCGGCGGCGCATCGATCGATCCAACATCGGCGTTGGACAGGCGATCCGACCTGCGCCACCCCTGGGCCCGGCCCCGGGCGAGCCGTCGCGGTCGCCGCCGGAAGGCGCCGCTAAGAACACTCTTCGTGGCCTCCGACGCACCCGCGCGTGAAGAGAACTTGGAGGAAGCCATGGCTGAGGACGCCGTCACCGGGATCCGCCTGCGGTCCGTCGCCCTGCCGCTGAAGACCCCGATCAGCGACGCCAAGGTGCTCACCGGCCGCCAGAAGCCGATGACCGAGATCGCGATCCTGTTCTGCGAGGTCGAGAGCCGGGAGGGCCATCGCGGCCTCGGGATCACCTATTCCAAGCGCGCCGGCGGGCCGGGCCAGTTCGCCCATGCCCGCGAGATCGCCCCGGCGCTCCTCGGGACGGATCCGAGCGACATCGCAAAGGCCTGGGACACGCTGGCCTGGGCCGGCGCCTCGGCCGGCCGCAGCGGCCTCGCCGTCCAGGCGATCGGCGCCTTCGACGTGGCCCTGTGGGACCTCAAGGCGCGGCGGGCCGGCCTCTCGCTCGCCAAGCTCCTCGGGGCGCAGCGCGACTCGGTGCGCTGCTACAACACCTCGGGCGGCTTCCTGCACACGCCGTTGGAGGAGCTGCTCGTCAACACCGACCGCGCCCGGACGAAGGGCATCGGCGGGATCAAGCTGAAGGTCGGCCAGCCGGACTGGGCCGAGGATATCCGCCGGGTCTCGCGGGTGCGCGAGCACCTGGGCGACGCCTTCCCGCTCATGGTCGACGCCAACCAGCAATGGGACCGGCCGACCGCCACGCGGATGGGCCGGACCTTCGAGCGCTTCAACCTGATCTGGATCGAGGAGCCCCTCGACTGCCTGGACGCCGCCGGGCACGCGGCTCTGGCCGCCGCCCTGGACACGCCGATCGCCACCGGCGAGATGCTGACGAGCGGCGCCGAGCACTGGGACTTCATCCGCCAGGGCGGCGCCGACTTCCTGATGCCCGACGCGCCGCGGGTCGGCGGCATCACGCCGTTCCTCAAGGTGGCGGCGCTCGCCGAGTTCGCCGGGCTGACGATCGCGCCGCACTTCTCGATGGAGCTGCACATCCACCTCGCCGCCGCGCTGCAGCGGGAGCCCTGGGTCGAGCATTTCGAGTGGCTGGAGCCGCTGTTCAACGAGCGACTGGAACTGGAGGACGGCCGCATGCGCGTGCCGACCCGGCCCGGCCTCGGCCTCTCCCTGAGCGAGCGGGCGCTGGCCTGGACGCGCGAGACCGCCGGGTTCGGCAGCCTCGGCTGAGGCTCAGAAGGCGCGCTTCATCCCGGCCACGACGTTGCGCGGAGCGCTGGCGTGGATCGTGCCGCCGGTGGCGGCCAGGACCGCGGCGCCGTTCCGCCGGCCCGTGGTCGGGTTGAGCGTGTCGGCGAGATTCTGGGCCGAGTCGGTGTCGACCCGGTCGAGCACGTTGCGCAGCTCGACGTAGTGGCTCAGCCGCTTGGCGAAGGCGGCATCCGCCTGTCCCGGCAGCGCCCGGTCGTAGTGCAGGTTGAGGTTCACGACCGTGAAGCCCGGCGCCTTCGGCAGGTTGGCGCTGTCGCGGTGGAAATCGCTCTGGTCGACGGGGGGTGGCGTAGCCGGGGGCGACGTGGCCCAGGACGCTCCACTCCTGGCTCGGCCCGGTACGCTTTGCGGCCCGGACGGGCAGGCATCGGCCGCGGCGCTGCGGGATCGGCCGGGGCCGCGGGTGTCGCGGAACGGTTGCCCCGCCTGTACCAATGTCCGCCGCCCGGAATTGGCCGGCAGGACGCGTTCGACGATGTCCAGGCCCGAACAGCGACATCGCCCGCTGTCTGCAGCTGATTGTTCAAGTAAAACTGCGCCCTTGCCGCGGGGTGGCGTCCGCGATCAATTGCCGTTACGCTGCGTTTCTACCGATACCATTCTCTCATTTGACAATTTACAAAGAACAGATCTGGAGCGACCGGTCCATGTTGTGTGCCGAAGGAGAAGGGCAGCGCGGCGTTCCGGGCGGCACCCGCGCCGGTCCCGGCGCGGCGCAGCCGGTTCCGCGTTCCGAGGCGGCGGGCGAGATCGGCTCCGCGCGCCTCCTGCAGGGGCGCCGCGAGATCGTCATCCGCCACGGCGACCACGCCTATCGCCTGCGGGTGACCGCCAGCGACAAGCTGATCCTGACCAAATGAGCGCCCCCGTCCTCCTGTCGCGCCGCGCCCTCTTGGCCGCCGCCGCGGTCGGGGCGCTCGCCCCGCGCACCGCCGCCGCGCAGGCGGCCACCCGCATCGCCGCCCTGGGCGGGGCCGTCACCGAGATCCTCTACCGCCTCGGTGCCGGCGGTCGGATCGTCGCCGTCGACACGACCAGCCTCTACCCGCCCGAGGCCCTGCGCGAGAAGCCGAATGTCGGCTACCTGCGCGCCCTCTCGGCCGAGGGCCTGCTGGCGCAGCAGCCCGACCTGATCATCGCCGCCGAGGGAGCCGGGCCGCCCGCGGTCCTGGCGCAGCTGCGCGAGGCCGGGCTGCGCGTCGAGACGGTGACGGAGCCGCCGAGCCCCGAGGGCGTGCTGGACAAGATCGAGGCGGTCGGGCGCCTCACGGGCCTGGAGCGGGAGGCCGAGGCCCTCGAGGCCGAGGTCCGCACCCATTTCGCCGACCTCGCGACCCGGCGCGCCCGGATCGCCCGGGCGGCCCGTGCCCTCGTCGTCCTGTCGGTCCAGGGCGGCCGGACCGTCGTCGGCGGAACCGGCTCCTCGGCGGACGGCATCCTGACCCTGGCGGGCATCGCCAACGCGGCCGCGGGCCTGGAGGGCTTCAAGCCGATGACCGACGAGGCCATCGTGGCCGCCGCCCCCGACGCGGTGGTGATGATGCAGAACGGCCCCGAGCCGCCGAAACCCGAGAGCATCTTCGCCCCCGGCACGGCCCTCGGCCAGACGCCGGCGGCGGCGCAGGGCCGGCTGGTGGCCATGGACGGCCTCTACCTCCTCGGCTTCGGGCCGCGCACGCCCGAGGCCGCCACCGACCTGATGCGGGCGCTCTACCCGGACCTGCCGCGTGACTGAGCCGCGCGGCGGCGGGCGGGGCGCGTGAGCCGCCGGTCCGCGGCGCCCTGGGTGCTGGGGATCCTGGCGGCCGTGGTGCTCGCCGCCGCCCTGCTCTCCGTGAGCCTCGGGGCGATCCGCATCCCGCCGGAGCGGGTCCTCGCGGCCCTGATCGGGGAGGGGAGCGATCCGGCCCGCGCCCGCGACGCGCTGGTGATCCTCTCGATCCGCCTGCCCCGCACCCTGCTGGGGCTGATGGTCGGGGCCGGGCTGGCGGTCTCCGGGGCGCTGATGCAGGGGCTGTTCCGCAACCCCCTGGCCGATCCGGCGCTGGTCGGGGTCTCGTCGGGGGCGGGGCTCGCCGCCGCGGTCATTATCGTGCTCGGCGACCGGATCCTCGCCCGGCTGGGTGTCCCGGGCCCGCTGCCCTACGCCGCGCTGCCGGCCGGGGCCTTCCTCGGCGGCCTGTGCGCGACCCTCATCCTCTACGCCCTCGCCACCCGGTCCGGCCGCACCGCGGTAGCGACGATGCTGCTCGCGGGGATCGCGCTGGGGGCCCTGAGCGGCGCGCTGACCGGCCTGCTGACCTTCGTCAGCGACGACCGGCAACTGCGCGATCTCGCCTTCTGGTCGCTGGGCAGCCTCGGCGGCGCCACCTGGTCCAAGGTCGCGGCCTCGGCGCCGCTGATCCTGCCGGTGCTGGCCGCGGTCCCGTTCCTGGGCCGCGGCCTGAACGCGCTCGTTCTCGGCGAGGCCGAGGCGTTCCATCTCGGCGTCCCGGTGGAGCGGCTGAAGCGCGCCTGCATCGTGCTGGTGGCGGTGGCGGTCGGCGCCAGCGTGGCGGCGGCGGGGGTGATCGGCTTCGTCGGCCTCGTGGTGCCGCACGCCCTGCGGCTGCTGATCGGCCCGGGGCACCGGCTGCTGCTACCGGCCGCGGCGCTCCTCGGCGGCGCCTTCCTGGTGCTCGCCGACGTGGTGGCGCGCCTCGTCGCCGCGCCCGCCGAGCTGCCGATCGGGATCGTCACCGCGCTCGTCGGCGCACCGGTCTTCCTGTGGCTGCTCCTCGGCCGGGTGCGGGCGGACGATGTCTGATCCGGCCCTGCTCGCGGCCCGCGACCTGACCGTCACGGTGGCGGGGCGCGACCTCGTGCGCGACGTCTCCCTGGCGGTGGAGGGCGGCACCCTGCAGGTGATCGTCGGCCCGAACGGGGCCGGCAAGTCGACCCTCGTCCGCCTGCTCAGCGGCGCCCTGCGCCCCACGAGAGGCACCGTCGCCTATGACGGTGCGCCCGTGGAGACGATCCCGCCCTGGCGGCTCGCCGCGACGCGGGCGGTGCTGCCGCAGGCGGCGCGGCTGGCCTTCCCGTTCGCGGCGGCCGAGGTCGCCCGGATCGGCCTCGACGGCATCGGCCGGGGCCTCGCGGCCCGCGACCGGGCGGCGATCCTGGCGCGGGCCCTCGCGCGGGCCGACGTAGCGCATCTCGCCGACCGGGCCTACCCGACCCTCTCGGGCGGCGAGCAGGCGCGGGTGCAGTTCGCCCGCGTGCTCTGCCAGCTGGAGGCCGGCCGCACGGTCGCGGACCGGCAGGTGCTGTTCCTCGACGAGCCGACCGCGAGCCTCGACCTCCGGCACCAGGGCGCGCTGCTCGACGCCGCCGCCGGGCTGGCGGCGACCGGCGTCGCCGTGGTGGCGATCCTCCACGACCTCAACCTGGCGGCCGCCTACGCCGACCGGCTGCTGGTCCTCGACGGCGGCCGGCTGGTCGCCGGCGGGCGGCCGGTCGAGGTCCTGACCGACGACCTGATCGCCGGGGTCTTCGGCGTCCGCTGGCCGGTCGGGCGGGTGCCCGCGGGCGGCCAGCCCTTCCTGCTGCCGCACCGGGATAAGGCCGGTCGCGCGCGGGGCTGATCGGATTTCGCGGGTCCCGGACGGCGTCCGGCCCGCGCCGGAACGCAATGCGCGGCGCGCGGACCAGCAATCCCGGAAACACCGGTTGCACATCTCTGTCGCGATCTGAGAGAAAAGCTTCAGCAAGCCAGCCATCCGCCAGCCAGCTCTCGGAAACGACTGTGCGCGGGCGGCTGTCATCATGGCTCATGCTTTCCATCGGGCGCTCGCCGCCCTCGGCGTCGCGCTGGCGACCCTGCCCGGCGCCCGGGCGGAGGAGGCCGGCCCGGCCGCGCGCTCCGAGCCCGAGATCGGCCTCGACACCCTGTCGGTCACCGCGACCAAGACCGCCGTCCCGGCCGTCGACGCCCTGTCGGGCACGAGCGTGGTCCCGCGAGCCGCGCTCGACCGCCTCCAGCCCGGGCGCCTGTCCGAGGTGCTGCGCGACGTGCCCGGCGTGACCACCCAGGAGAACCGGAACGATCCGGCGCAGGCGATCAACATCCGCGGCCTCCAGGATTTCGGCCGGGTGAACGTCCTGGTCGACGGGGCCCGGCAGGACTTCCAGGTCTCGGGCCACGGGGCCAACGGCGTGTTCTACCTCGACCCCGAGCTCGTCGGCGGGGTCGACATCACGCGCGGGCCGACTGCGACGGTCTACGGCTCCGGCGCCATCGGGGGCGTCGCGGCGTTCCGCACCCGGTCGATCGACGACATCCTGGCCCCCGACGAGAGCGCCGGGTTCGTGCAGAAGCAGGGCTTCGGCACGAACGGCCAGCGCTTCGTGAACAGCTCGGCGCTCGGCGCCCGCATCGGCACCGCCGCGGACCTGTTCGGGCAGTTCGTCTTCCGCGACACCGCGCCCTATCGCGACGGTGCCGGCCTGCCGGTGCCCGACACCGGGAGCGACCTGAACGCGGGCCTCGTCAAGCTCACCCTGCGGCCGGCGGAGGGGCACGCGCTCCACGCCACGGCGCTCCTGCAGCGATTCGCCTTCGTCAACGGCGGCGACACCGGCGCGGGGGCCCGGTTCGCCGACGCCGTGCAGGCCGACACCGCGACCTTCGGCTACCGGTTCGCCCGGCCGGACGTGCCGCTCGTCGACCTCAGCCTCGACGGCTACGCGACCACGACCCGCGACGCGCTGACCTTCCTGCAGGACTCGCCGCGGGGTCTCTACGGCCGGCTCGGCACCCGGGCCGGCGACCGCCTGACCTACGATCTCGCGACCGCGGGCTTCGACGCCCACAACACCGCCCGGTTCGAGACTGGCCCGGTCGCGCACGCGCTCACCCTCGGCGGCGACGGCGTGGCCGATCGCGTCCGGACGACCGACCAGGCCGGCGGCTTCGGCGCGGCCTTCACGCCGTCGGGGCGGCGGGAACTGGTCGGCGCCTTCCTCCAGGACGAGATCCGCGGCGCGCCGTGGCTGCGAATCGTCGGCGCGCTCCGGCACGACGGCTACCGGCTCGACGGCGGGGGCTATCGCGCGCGCGGCGCGCGGGTCTCGCCGAAAATCACGGTCGGCGTCGCGCCGCTCGGCGGCCTCGAGGTCTACGGGACCTACGCCGAGGGCTACCGCGCCCCGACGATCACCGAGACGCTGATGCAGGGCATCCACCCGTTCCCGGCCTTCGAGATCCTGCCGAATCCGGCCCTGCGGCCGGAGGTGGCCCGCACCGTCGAGGCCGGCGCCAACCTGCGCGCCGACGGGGTGCTGGGGCCGGAGGACGCGCTGCGGGCCAAGCTCGCGCTGTTCGACACGGCGGTCGACGGTTTCATCGACATGGAGGCCGTCGGGCCGGCCTACTACGTCCCGGCGATTCCCGGCATCCCGGCCTCGATCTGCGTCGTCCGGCCCGGGCGCTTCCCCTGCGTGATCCCGGCGCGGTCCTACCAGTACCGCAACGTCGCCCGGGCCGACCTGTCGGGCGCGGAGCTGGAGGGAACCTACGATTGGGGCCGGGGCTTCGTGTCGCTCGCCGCCACCCATGTCGACGGCCGCGACCGCGCCACCCACGAGAGCCTGCTCACGGTGCCGCCGGACCGGATCGGCACGACGCTGGGCCTGCGCTTCCTCGCCGACCGGCTCGTCGTGGGCACGCGCCTGACCCTGGTGGAGGCCCGCACCGACCTGCCCGCCGCCGCGCGGAGCCGGGCCAGCAAGGCCTACGGGCTGGTGGACCTCTTCGCCACCTGCGCGGTCACCGACCGCATCACCGCGGACGTCGTCGTCCAGAACGCCCTCGACCGCCGCTACCGCGCGTACCGCGACGCGCTGGCGAGCCCGGGCCTCGTCGCCAAGGCGTCGCTCAGCATCGCGTTCGCGACCCGGTAGGCGCGGCTAGAGCCGCTCCCGATCGGGCTGGGATGGGTGCGATTGCCGAGCCCGTGCCGCACGCGGCGCGGGCCCCCTCTCCCGTGCGGGAGAGGGGGCATGGGAGAGGACGGATGGCGCGGCTGTCTCGACTGGAGACGCCCGTGTTCCAGACCGTTGCAGAACGATCGGGGGCGGCTCTAGCGGTAGCGCGACGGGTGGTATTCCCGGTAGCTCAGGCCGATCACGGCCGCGAGCAGGCCGGCCCCCCGGCACAGCGTGTAGCCGCCGCCGATCAGGGTCGCGGGCCTGAGCGACAGGCCGGCGACCCCGAGCCGCAGCAGGCCGCCGCCGAGGCGCGCGAAGCCGCGGCCCGCGTTGGCGAGCCGGCCGCTCACCGTCTCCGGGCGGAGCCGGCCGAGATAGGCCTCGACGCTGCCGCTGCGGTACCAGCGAGCCAGCAGCCAGCGCACCCGCATCCGGTGCGTCGGGATGCTGTCGTAGACCACGGCCGTCTCGGCCCAGGCGATCCGGTGCCCGGCGAGCATCAGGGCCCGGAAGAAGAACGTGTCCTCGCCGCCCATGGTGTTGAAGCGCATGTCGAAGGACAGGCCCAGCGCCCGGATCACCCGCAGGTCCAGGAGCGCGTTGGCGGTGTAGCCGTCCTCCACGAAGCCGTCTCGGACCGGCAGGCGCTTGGCGAAGAAGCCTCCGGCGGCCGCCCAGGCGGGCGGAACCCGGTCGAAGAACGGCACGACCGGCCCGACGCAGGCCGCGACGCCCGTGGCGAGGGCGGTCTCGAGCAGGTTGCGGAGCCAGTCGCGGTCGGGAAACTCGTCGTCGTCGATCAGCGCGACCCAGTCCGCGCCCGCCGCGGAGGCCTCCGCGAAGCTCCGGTTGCGGACCGCGGCGAGGCCGCGGGTCTCCTCCCGGACGTAGGTGACCGGGAAGCGGCCGGTCGCCCGGTACGCCTCGACCACCGGGACGGCGGCGCGGCTGCGCCCGTTGTCGATGATCAGGATGCGCAGGGCGGTCTCGGCGAGGCTGCCGAGCCGCTGCTGGTCCAGGGCCTTGAGCAGGCGCGCCAGCCCGACGGGCCGCTCGCAGGTGCAGATGCAGATGCACAGGCGCATCGTCTTACCTCTGTCCGATCGGGAGGGCGTGCGGCCGCGGCCGCAGGCGCTTGCCCGCCGCCGCCAGCAGCGTCGCGGCCAGGAACCGCCAGATCCGGGGATGCCGGAGCGCCAGCCCGGCGCCCGCGAGCCACCGGCCGGCCTGGGCCGCCTCGATGACCTGGGCGATCCGCTGCGTCCTCGCGAGGCCGTCGCGGTAGGCGCGGCTGCCGTGGCGGATCTCGGCGGATTGCGACCGGGCCTCCGCGAGGCGGCCGTGCTCGGCCCGAGCCGCGAAGGCCGCGTCGAGGCGCACGATGTCGGCCTGGCGCAGCCGGTGCGACAGGGAGGTGGGCCCGCGCCGGTAGCCGTAGCCCGCATAGGTGGTGACCACGAACCGCGCCCCGGCCGCGAGGGCTTCCAGGCACAGCAGGAAATCCTCGCCGATCCGGACGTCCTCGTCGTACCGGATCCCGTGCCGGCGCAGGATCTCGGCGCGCATCATGGGCTTGAGGTAGCCGAGTTTGGTCGCCCGGCTGAGCATGTGGTTGCAGGCGATGTACTTGGCGAGGTCGATCTCGAACAGGTACGGCTCCCGGCCACCCTCCAGCATGCCCGGCCCCTGCGGGTCGAACATGTCGGTGAACGGGATCGGGTTGTCGGCGACAATGTCGGCATCCGCCGCGAGCGCGAGATCGAGCAGGCTCCGGGTGCGGTCGGGCAGGATCAGGTCGTCGGCGTCGAGGATCGCGATCCAGCGACCCCGGGCGGCGTTCAGGGCCGCGTTCCGGGCGCTCGACGGGCCCCGGGGCGCGCCCGGTCCGGCATCGGCGAGGCGTATCACGCGGACCCGCGGGTCGGCCTCCGCCAAGCGCGCCAGCACGGAGGCGGTTCCGTCCCGCGAGCCGTCATCGACCGCCACGACTTCCACGGCGACGCCGGTCTGGGCCAGGGCGGAGCGGATGGCCGTCTCGATCCAGGGCGCCGCATCGTGCGCGGCCATGATGAACGAGACGTCCACGAACGTGCCCCGAGCATCGGACAAGAGTTGATCCGCCATCGCGCTTCCTGGGCCGCCGGGCGCGGCCTCCGAGACCGCCCCCGACTTTGGCCGGAAGCGATCGGGGCGCACGACGCTCAAAGGGCGTAGGGCGGCGGCCATCCCCTCCCATTGCGGGGGATGGCCACGACGGCCGGCAGCGGTCAGTGCGTGTCGGAGGCCGCGTCGTCGGCGGGTCGGGAATTCCGGACGGTGAGGCCGTTCGCCAGGATCGTCCGGACGTGCGCACGCAATTTTTGTTTTCTCTCCGTCGAGGCGGGAGAATCTTTTTTGAGGCTCGAATCGCCGGAGGCTGCCATGTCGAACGCCCCTGAGGCCCGTCACCGCGCGTCGCCATTGCCGACGCGGCCGGAAGGGTGATCGGCGATACCTATAATGGATTATTTCGTTGGAATCTCGACATTATTGCAACGCAACCGACGAAAACAGTTTTGATGTTTGTTAAGGTTTATGTCTCCTACTGAGCATTGTCGGACGTGGGCGAACTACGTAGGTAGTATCCGAGGGCCCTCCCGAGGGCAGAATTCAGGGAGGAGATGAGTGCCCAGTCGCTTCTATTTCGACATCGAGAACGGCGAGGAGACGATCCGCGACACGCAGGGCGTGGAAGCCGAGGACTTGGCCGAGGCGCTGGCGGAGGCCCGCAGCGTGATCGACGAAATGGCGGGTGAACTGGAGGCCGCGGGGCCGGACGGTGCGTCGACGCTCGTCGTGCGCGACGCCACCGGCGCGGAAGTCGGCCGGGTGCCGATCAAGGGCTGAGCGGGGACGCGCGGGTGCGGTCCCGGTCGCCGCCGCGCGACGGTATTACGGGCCGACCAGCGCGGAGGCGCCGACGCGGCGGCGCGGGGCCCGCAGCAGGCGGCGGGCCGGCCGCTCCAGGAGCCGCCACGACAGTTCCGCCAGCAGCAGCGTCAGCAGCAGGTCGAGCGCCATGGAGACCGAGCGCGGTCCGGCGACGTCGATGCCGACCAGGGCCAGCACCCGCTCCGCGTGAAGCGGCACGTGGAACAGGTAGGCGGCGTAGCTGATCACGCCGATCCGGCGCAGCCACGCGATCTCCAGGAGGGCGACCGCGCGGCCCTCCCGCGCCTGGACCACCTGCAGCAGCAGCAGCGCCGCCAGGACGCCGCTGAGGCGGCCGAGAATCAGCCACCAGCCGGTGGGCGCGATCAGGAGCGGCAGGGCCACGAACAGGATCAGCACGCCGGCCAGGGCGGCGTCGCGGGCGAGCCAGGCCGGGAGCGGCCGGGTGCCCAGGCCGGCGAGCCCGCCCAGCGCGATCAGTCCGACATTGGCCAGGGTGTCGACGTCGAAACACCGCGGCGCGGCGCCCGCCCGCCACAGGGCGCCGTGCGCCAGGACGCTGATGCCGACCAGGAGCCAGCACAACGTGCCGAGGTGGCGCCGCGGCAGGAACAGGGCCGCCGGCGCGAACAGCAGGTAGAATTGCTGCTCGACGGCGAGGCTCCAGAGATGGCCGAGCTCGGTCCCCCAGCCGTTCTGCTCGATGTAGATGTTCGTGACGTAGAACCACGTCGCGAGCTTGAACGCGTCGTCGCCGAGACTGGCCGGGTCGCCGGGCCGGACCGTGTAGAGCGCAAACAGGAAGACGTAGTAGACCGGCACGATCCGGGCGACGCGGTTCCGGTAGAACAGCCCGAGGCTGCCGAGCGGCGTCGACGCGCCCGCCTCCACGGCCTCGCGGGCGGCGGCGAGGATCCGGACGATCAGGAAGCCGCTCAGGACGAAGAACAGCCACACGCCGGCCGTGCCGAGGGCCTCGGTCCTCGGGCTCGGCGCCTTGTGACTGACGAAGACCATCAGGAACGCCAGGGCCCGCAGGCCGTCGAACCCGTTGATGCGGCGCTCTGAAGGGGCCACGACGCGTCCCGTCCGGTAATCGACCGCGCCGCGCCGGGGCAGAACGCCCCCGCGCGGCCGGGTCCGGCCGGGAGGGCCGGGCACCCCGGCTTAGACCGGGCCCCGCGCGGGGGCCCCTTACCTCGATCGGCGGACGGGACCTACCCGAAAGCGGTCCCGCCGCCCGGCGGGGCCGTCAGCGGCGCCGGGTGAGCAGGACGACGAGGCCAACCGAAACGGCCGCCCCGGCCTGGGCGGCCAGCACCGCGAGCAGGAAACCCTTCGGTAGAACAACCGCGAAGCCGATCGCTCCTCCAATCAGCGCAGCGAAGACCAGCACGACCAGCAACGCCTTACCTCCATTGATGGATCGGCGGCCGTCTTGTTGCCGAACCTGTCGTGGGCCCAGTGTTGTCGCAAGGGTTCCGCCAGCGATCGACGCCCCTTCGGACCGGCCGAGAGCCGCCGAAGCCGGCTGCGGCGACGCTGGCCGAACCGGCCGGCTGCGCACGTCGCTCCGCAAGTTCCGACCCCGTCTCGCCCCGAGTCAAGGAGCCGACATGTTGCGCCCGGCTGGGACCCCGACGCCGATCGAGTCGTCGACGCCGCAGGATATGGTCGAGACGCTGAACGAGGCGTTGGTCAAGACATTGCCGGCCCCGCGGCAGGCCGGCCCCGGCCTCCGGGTGAGCTGGGCGATGAAGCGCGTCCTCGACGCGAGCATCGCGCTGACGGCGCTGTTCCTGCTGCTGCCCCTGCTGCTGTTCATCGCCCTGCTGATCTGGGGCAGCGACGGCCGGTCGCCGATCTTCCGCCACAAGCGCCTCGGCCGGTACGGGCGCTCCTTCGGATGCCTGAAGTTCCGGTCCATGGTCGCGGACGGCGACGCGGTGCTGGCGCGGCATTTCGCCGAGAATCCCGAGGCCCGGGCCGAGTGGGAGGCGTCCTTCAAGCTTACCCACGATCCCCGCGTGACGGCGCTGGGCCAGGTCCTGCGCAAGACCTCCCTCGACGAGCTGCCGCAGCTCTGGAACGTGCTGCGCGGCGAGATGAGCCTCGTGGGACCGCGGCCGATCGTCCAGGCCGAGGTCGTCCGCTACGGCGCCGACTTCACCGCCTGCTTCTCGGTCCCGCCGGGACTGACCGGCCTGTGGCAGGTCTCCGGGCGCAGCGATACCGGCTACGCCGAGCGCGTCGCCCTGGATTGCGCCTATGCCAGCCAGTGGAGCCTCACCCGCGACCTCGCCATCCTGTTCAAGACGGTTCCGGCCGTGTTGTGCCAGCGCGGCAGCCGCTAGGGCCATGACCGGGCGGCCACGCCGCGCCCGCCGCGCCCGCCGCGGAGCGCACCGATGAAGGGCATGATGCTCAACGCCCTGCTGGGCGTGATGCTGGGCCGGTTCGGTTCGGTCTGGCGGCTGCTGGTCTTCGTCCCGATCGTGGCGGCCGAGGTCGGCTACGGCCTCCTCGTCTACAACCTGAGCGCCGGCGCGTGCCTGCGGCGCGGCACGGCGCTGCTGATCTGCGGGCAACTGGCCTTCCTGCTCGGCGCCCTGCTGCGGCCCATCGCCAACGAGCGCTGAACCGCCCGGGCCCGACGCGGCCCGGCGCGGCGACGCGGACACGTCAGGCCGGGTCCTCCTCGGCGGCGGGCGCCTGAAGGCAGAGGCGCCAGAACTCCACGAAGCCGGCGGCATACGCGGCGATGACGAGGCTCGACCAATGCATCGCGTGGCTCCGGGCGCTTTCGAGGGCCCAGCCTGCCGCGGAGACGTTAAGATTTAGCCCCGCCCGGACTAGGTTCCGGTGTCCGGGGCCCTGTGCGGGATCGTGCGCGGGGCGATGCCCCGGGCGGTCTCCGGTGCGGCGGCCGCCCGCCGTCGCGACTACCGACAGACGATCGATTCCTTGAAGCCGCACGGATCGCCCATCCGGGTGAACGCGACCCGCTCGAACAGCGCGGTGACCGGCTGCCCCGAGTACTGCGTCGGTCCGAGCCAGGACGCGAAGTCCGGGCCCTGTCCGGACCAGACGCTGAGCATGATCTTGCTCGGATGCGACGGGATCGGCCGGTCGGGCGTGCCGACCACCTCGCGCAGCAGGCGTCCGTTGACGTACCAGCGCAGGCGGTCGGGCAGCCACTCGATGGCGTAGTCCGCGGTGGTGGTCGCGGCGTCGAAGCCGAGCGCGTCGAGGCTGACGTGCTCGCCGACGCCGCCGACGAAGTAGTTGAGCTGGACCTTGCTCGTGTCCTTGCCGAGCCACTCGAGGTCGATCTCGTCGTTCGTCCGCCGGTCGCCGTTCTCGGGGCCGTTATAGGTGAAGAACGCCGAGACCATGCCGGACCCGGTCCCGGCCCGCATCCGGACCTCGTAGGTGCCGTAGCCGTAGCGCTCGCGAGTCTGGATCTCGGCGCAGCTGAAGGGGCGCTCCTTGTAGGTGATGTCCGTCAGGGACAGCGAGAGTTCGCCGGGCGTCGCGATCCGGGCGCGGTGCTTCGACCACGTGCAGCCCTGCCAGTCGCCGTTGACCCAGCCGTCCGAGACGTACCAGCGGCGTTCGTTCAGGGTGCTGAAGAGCTCCATGAAGGACGAGCCGCCCTGAGCGCCGGCCGCGGCCGGCGCCGCGGCGGTCTCGCCCGCGTGCGCGGGGCAGGCCTGCAGGAGAAGCGTCGCCGCCACGCAGAGGCGGCGGCCCGGGGCGGACCAGATCGTCATGCGCACGTCCTCATACCAGTCGCCGCAGGGTCGCGGCGGCGCGCATCGTAGCGGCGGGGGCGCCGCCGGCCGGGGATCATTCGGACGATCCGGCCCGGGCCCGGCCCCCTCCTTTCGGACGATCTCGCGCGCCGCGCCGGGGCCGCCCTACCGTGCCGGCGGACCGGCCGCGGTGCGGATCGGCCGGAGAGTCGCGGAGTCGTCCGGTGCGCAGCTTAGAGGCCTCGTCCCCCGTCCCGGAGGTCTGCGTCATCATCGCGGCGCGGGACGCGGCGGACACGATCGCGACCGCCGTCGCCTCGGCGCTCCGGCAGCCGGAGGTCGCGGAGGTCATCGTGGTGGACGACGCCTCCGCGGACCCGACCGGCGCGGCCGCGACGGCGGCCGACGACGGTTCGGGCCGCCTGCAGGTGATCCGGCTCGCCGAGAATGTCGGGCCCGCCGAGGCGCGGAACCGCGCCATCGCGGCTGCCACCGCCCCGCTGCTCTGCATTCTCGACGCCGACGACTACTTCCTCGACGGCCGGCTCAGCCGACTGCTGTCCGCGCCCCGGACCTGGGACCTGATCGCCGACGACATCGTCATGGTCCGCGGCCGCGAGGCGGCCTCCGCCGCCGGCCTCGTCACCGGACCGGGGCGGCCGCAGCGGCTCACCCTCGCGGCCTTCGTGACCGGCAACATCGCCCGCCCCGGCGCGAGCCGGCGCGAACTCGGCTTCCTGAAGCCGATCATGCGGCGCGGCTTCCTGGACCGGCAGGGGCTGCGCTACGACGCCCGGCTGCGGCTCGGGGAGGATTACGCCCTCTACGTCGAAGCGCTGGCGGCCGGGGCGGTGTTCGCCGTGACGGCGCCCTGCGGCTACGTGGCGGTCGAGCGCTCGAACTCGCTGAGCGCGCAGCACAGGACGGACGACCTCGGGGCGATGCTGGCCTTCGACGACGCCGTGCTGGCCCGGCCGGGTCTCGGCCCGGAGGCCCGGGCGGCCCTCAAGGCCCACCGCTCCGCCACGGCGAAGCGCTGGCAGCACCGGCGCGTCCTCGACCGGCGGCGCGCCCAGGGTTACGCGGCAGCCCTGCGGGAACTGCTCGGCACGCCCCTGGCGTGGCGCCACATCCTGTCGGTGACCCTGGCGGCCAAGCTCGCGCGCCTCGTGCCGGCGCCCGCGCCGGATCGTGAGACCGGTCCGCGCCTGCTCCTCGGGCCGGAGCGCCGCCTCGAGCCGGCGCGCTGAGCCGGCGCGTCGGGCAAGGTCGGTGCGTCAGCGGTCGCGGTCTTCCTCGCGCGTGCGCACGGCCGCCACATCGGACCGGACGTCGTCCAGCGCGCTGCGGACCCGCTCCAGGGCCGTCGTGAACGTCGCGTCCGGGTCCGGATCGACGGCGCCCGGCGCCGTCCCGTGACTGAAGCTGTCCAGCAGATAGGGCATCATCTTGCCGTGGAGCGCCGCGTAGGCACCGGGGCTGGACAACTCGTAGACGACCGCGAGAGCGTGATAGGCTCGGACGAGCACCTCGAGCGCGACATCCGCACTGCGCGCTCCCCAATCGCAATTATCGCTGCCCATCATCGTGCTTGATAATTTATTGCTGCCCTTTTCGCCGGGTAACATGCCCACCTAAGACTGTCGACGTTGGTGAACGTTGCAATCTTCGATCCCCTATGGCCCGGGGCCGTTTATCCGAGCGCCATGGCTCGACTGCAACAGTCGATGATTAGTGGGCGTCAGTTCAAGATTTCGTCTAGCCGCGCATATGTCGCGTCGGCCGGATCATTGTGGCGATCTTGTTCTCGACCTCGCCCAGGACGCTGTTCACAAGGTCAATGGCGCCGTCAACCGTGCCGGTTGTCAGGCTCTCGTTGCGGCTTGTTTCCTGGATGATGCGGAAATTGTCCTCGACGAACGAGCGGATCTTCTGCTGAACGTCGCCGAACTCCCCCGGATGGGCCGTCTCGTAGAGCAGCGCCAGGGCCAGGTAGGCGCGCCCCACCATGTCCAGCGCCAGGGTCGTGCTGACCTCAGAATGTCCGGCGTCCAAGGGCGACACGACGACTGGATTTCCTGTCGGATGTTAGTTTTCTACACTATCATGAACTTTATTTGGCGCCAACCGCGCCGATGATCGGCGATGTGGATTCTGAATTGAATCCGAGCGGCCGACGGCGGCCCTCGGCGGGCAGGAGCGGCGGCGCGGGAATGCCGCGGGCCGGGGTCGGCGCGCCGGCCAACGGGGCCTCGCCGCGGCACGGTCAACGGGTCGCCGGCAGGCCGATCCCCTCCGCCCCGCTCCGGCCGGCGGCCCGTCCCGCGTCGTCCAGCGCGGCGTCGCTGGAGCCGTTCCCGATCGAGTCGCAACGGTGCCGACGACGACTCGGGCAGACAGCCGCGCCATGCTCCTTCTCCCGTGTGGGAGAGGGGTGGGATGAGGGACGGGGCGCGTCCGGGTCGCGCGCGTTCGCCGCTCGGTCCGGGTCAGTGCCGTCCGGACGGACCCGATCCCTCACCCGGCCGTCTGCGCGAGCAGCCCCCTCCGGACGGATCGCGGGCCTTCCCGGGATCCGCACCGGGGAGCTCGAGTCGGGCAAGCCCGGGTCCAAGGAAAGGGGATCCGCACGGCGCCGATCGGGCTCGGCACTCGCCTCCAGCCGAGCCCGATCGGGAACGGCTCTAGCGGCCGGCGGTGGCCTGACGCCCGGCGCGGTTCCGGCGCGGCGCCAGATCCTGCTCGATCCGCAGCTTGAGCCCGAGGATCCGGTTGTGCCGCGCCATGGCGAGGAGCGATTCGGCGGTCCCGACATCGCCGCGCATCCGCAGCGCGTGGGCGGCCAGCGCCATCTGGGCAGCCATCGTCTCCGCCCGATGGGCGGCGTGCGGGAGGTTCTGGGAGAGGGGCGTTCCGGCCATGGCTGCCACGGTTCGAGGGCTGGCCCGATCCTCCCGACGATCCGTTAACGATATCTTAATGCCCGCGCCGCGGGACGGGCCGCTCCGCGCGGGCCGTCACTTCCGGATAGGCAGCCGACCGACCAGCCAGCCGTCCTCGTTGCGCACGAGCAGGGTCCAGGGCGGCTCCTGGCCGCTTCCCGTAATCTCGTCGGCCATCTCGGCGATCACGCTACGCGCCTCGTACAGGGCTTCCTCGAGGCCGGCAGCCTCAACCCCCACAAGGTCGTGGATCGTCTCCTCGGCATTTGCGATCTCGAAGTAGAAACGCGCCGCCAACAGGGTTCTCCTCCGCCGGAACTCTTCGGGGAGTTCAGTTCTATAGATCGGTGTTAGCATCTTAGCCGTTCGCGCTCCCCGACAAAGCGGTCGGGAAAAAGCAGCCTGTCTTTGACAATTCGGGTGATGCGCCGAGGAAATGTTCGCGCGATCGTCGACCGGCGGCGCCGGGTAAGCCGAATGGCGTAGACGCCCGGGGGCCGCCATGGCCGGATGGCGATGTCCGCCGCGGTCCGGTCGCACGTGCGGGCCGGGCCGCGGCGGGTTCGGGCCGGTCCGGCCGAATCGCCGCCGCTACGCCGGATCGGCAGAGGCGCGTACGCCTAAGATATGATGTTGGTCGCCCTGCCGGGCCGCCGTAGACCCGAGCGTCGGTGCGCTCGCGGCGAGGATTCCATGAACATCACGATGGTCGGGTCGGGCTACGTCGGTCTGGTCTCCGGCGCGTGCTTTGCGGATTTCGGCCACACGGTCGTGTGCGTCGACAGCAATCGCGGCCGGATCGACGCGCTGAATGCCGGTCGGATGCCGATCTACGAGCCGGGCCTCGAGGCCCTCGTCGCCGAGAACGTCCGTCAGGATCGCTTGTCGTTCATCACCGACCTTGAGGCGGCCGTCGGGCAGGCGGACGCGGTGTTCATCGCGGTGGGCACGCCCTCCCGCCGCGGCGACGGCTTCGCCGACCTGAGCTACGTCTACGCGGCCGCCCGGAGCATCGCGCGCGCGCTGCGCGGCTTCACGGTGGTGGTGACCAAGTCGACCGTGCCGGTGGGCACCGGCGACGAGGTCGAGCGCATCATCCGCGAGACCAATCCCGAGGCGCAGTTCGCGGTCGTGTCGAACCCCGAGTTCCTGCGCGAGGGCGCCGCTATCGCCGACTTCAAGCGCCCCGACCGCATCGTCGTCGGCACCGATGAGCCGCGGGCCGTGGCGGTCATGGAGCAGATCTACCGCCCGCTCTACCTCAACGCCGCCCCGATCGTGGCGATGAGCCGCCGGACCGCCGAGCTGACCAAGTACGCGGCGAACGCGTTCCTGGCGGCGAAGATCACGTTCATCAACGAGGTCGCGGACCTGTGCGAGGCGGTGGGCGCGGACGTGCAGGCGGTGGCGCGCGGTATCGGCCTGGACAACCGGATCGGGTCGAAGTTCCTGCATGCCGGCCCGGGCTACGGCGGCTCGTGCTTCCCCAAGGACACGCTGGCGCTAGTCAAGACGGCGCAGGATGCCGGCACGCCGCTGCGGCTGGTCGAGACGGTGGTGGCGGTCAACGACCAGCGCAAGCGCGCGATGGCGCGCAAAGTGATCAAGGCCTGCGGCGGGTCGGTGCGGGGCAGGACGGTGGCGCTGCTCGGCCTGACCTTCAAGCCGAACACCGACGACATGCGCGACGCGCCCTCGCTGGCGATCGTGGCGGGCCTGCAGGACGCCGGCGCCGTGGTCCGCGCCTACGACCCCGAGGGCATGGAGCAGGCGCGGCCGCTCCTGCCCGGCGTCGCCTTCGCGGAGGATGCCTACCACTGCGCCGAGGGCGCGGACGTGCTGGTCCTCGTCACCGAATGGGACGCGTTCCGGGCCCTCGACCTCGACCGGCTGCGGGGGGTCATGCAGCGACCGGTCCTCGTGGATCTCCGCAACGTCTACCGGGCCGACGATGTCCGGGCTCGCGGCTTCACCTACAGCAGCGTCGGCCGCCCCGCCGAGCCCGGGGACGAGGTCGAGATCCCGCCGGCTCACCATCCCGCGGACGCCGCGACGGCGTGAGGCGGAGCCGGTCGCGCAGACGCGCGGCCGTCGCCGCCCGGCGGTGCCGACATCGACGGATGGTAGAAGCCTCGACGATCCGCCGGATCGCCGACCCTGCGCGGCCTCTCCGGCGGCGGAGTGCGCACCGGCGCGCGGGACGGCCGTCCGGCCGGTGCGCGGGGCGACAGGGCGGCGACGCCGATCCGCGGCGTCGCGGCCGCGCCGATCGCGCCAGGCGGATGGTCCGCCCGCTTCACTGGCAGGTCCGATAAAGAAGGGGCCCCCTCGCGGGCCGCCCGAACAGGCGACCCGCGGGGAGGCCCCGAAGCTCCGTCCGGCCGGGCCGGACCGAAATTCTGCCCGGCCGGCCCCGCCGCGGCGGGGCCGGAGCGATCAGGCCGCCGGCGCCTTCACGCTCGCCAGGCTGGAATCTTCCCGGAGGAAGTACTTGTTGGTCAGGTAGGCGACCTCGGTCCGGTTCTTGGCCTTGAGCTTCTTCATGATGTTGCGGACATGAACCTTCACGGTGCTCTCGCACATGTTGAGTTCGTACGCGATGATCTTGTTCGGCGTCCCCTTCCGGAGCGCCCGCGCCACGCAGAGCTGGCGAGGCGAGAAGATGTCGTCGTCCCCGGCCTCGACCGGCTCGTCCACCTTGATGTTGGCCAGCAGGGGGAGGAGGCACTCGGCCGGGATGTAGACGCCGCCGGCCTGCACGAGCTGGAGGGCCTGCAGGGCGATGTCCACGGAAGTCGTCGTCGGGATGTATCCTTTGACGCCGAGCTTGATGATCCGCACGATCTGGTCGAGGTTCTCGCCGTCCGAGATGACGGCCACCGGCGGAGCGCCGGCCTCGCCCTGCAGGAACGCCAGTTCCCGCGTGATCTCGGCCCACTCGGTCTCGGTCAGGTTGCCGTCGGGCCGGCAGAGCACGACCACGCTCGCGGGGACGAACGGCTTCTGCCGCTTCCACGATTCGATGTCCGCGAAGACTTCGAACGAAGTCTGCCGGTCGGCCTCACTGAGAGAGGCGGCGAGGCATCGGCCGACGAGCTGCCGTCGATCGATGATGACGATGCGGCTGGAGCGGCCCCGGGACTGGTCCCGTTGCTCGACGACGACCGGGTTGTCACCGGCATGTGCACCCGAAAAGCCGCCGCGGCTTTCGGCCGTGTCCCGCTCAACGAGGGTGAGCGCGTCTCGAGTACCAAGACTGGCCATAGAAAATTACCTCCTTTCGAAGGAAGCCGAATGTCAGCGATGACGGGATACCCAATGCGCTCGCCGACGGCGTGACACTGAGATACGCGGTGGCGCCGGTCGCCTTGAGGCGATTGCCGATGACCACGGATACAATGCTAGCTTTCGTAAAATCGTCTGTAAATACCCTATCTGAACCTAAACGCTTAAATTGCAGGTTTAAATACAATCATCGCACACTACGTACGTACCCAATGATTTATTTCGTTGCGAGGGGCGGTGCTGATCGAGAAATGCATTCGCAAGGTCATTCGCCGCGGGTCGGTGGTCGGACTCAAGATCTTTCTGAATGTAGTCGCTCAAAGACCGGATTTAGAAATACGGAAACTTTGTCTTCTTTACCGCTACTTATTGCCGGGATGTCTCGTTAAGGCTTCGCAGGCAATTCAGTGATCTGGATGCGATGTCCGTATTCGGGGCGGGAGTATTCGAGCGGTGTAGGCTCGCTGTACCTGACTGAGGCTAAAAGGCAACATGCGTACACGGTTGTTTACCCTGTTCGGGGTCCGAGTACTGATTTCGTTGGTGCGGCGCTGTACCAAACGGCACGCGCCTTCGGTGGAGGGGCCGCCCCGTGCGGGGTTCGGCGCGACGGGCGAATCACCGGCGGGTCCGTGCCCGGCTCCGGGACCGCCGCGGCGGCGGCGACCTAGTCCAGTCGGACCAGGAGCTCGCGCATGCCGCCGACATCGACGAAGGTGGCGAGGTCGCGGGCGAGCAGGCCGGCATGCTGCTCCGCGTAGGCCGCCGGCGTCAGCGTCCGCAGGAACGCCGTCACCGATTCCGCGAGCGGCTCGGGAAACGCCCAGCCCAGGCGCTCCGCCACCGCGTAGCGGCCGGTGGCCGTCGCGGCGCGCGCCAGCGTCAGGGCGCCGCACAGGCCGCCCTCGTAGAGCCGGTTCGGCAGAAGCCAGTCCGAATTCAGTCCGTCATCGAGGTAATCGACGGCCCAACTGAAGTGGATCCCGCTGTAGATCTCCGGAAGATCGCGGGGATTGGCGTAGGCGCCGCGGAACGACATGTTCGGCCGGCCGTCCAGCGTGTCCGCCAGCGTGCGCGGCGAGATGTCCTCCTCGGAGAGGCGCCCAGCCAGGACGATCCGCACCGAGTCGCCGAGGGCGTCCGCGATGGCGGCGAGGATCGTCAGGCTCCGGCGGCAGCGCAGCGTCCCGAACCAGCCGATCACCCAGGGCGGCTCCGCCGTCCGGGTGCGGTCGAGCCGGGTCGCCACCTCGCCGAGGCGGTGGCCCATGACCTTGTTCTCGAGGAGGTGCCACGCGCCGGCGAAGCCCTGGACGGGGCGGAAATACCGGTCGATGAAGTCCGGGGCGCTGACGACGAGGAGATCGCTGCGGTCGAGGAGCCAGC